>JBDGRN010000048.1:0-16506 GCA_042218125.1 Halobacteria archaeon
ACAGATATTGTTGGAACAGATATTGTTGGAACAGATATTGTTGGAACAGATATTGATGATTAGTGGTGGGAGAGGCGAAAATATCTTGATAGCAAAAATGGTGGGGGTTGGCTTTCCTTAACCTTACCCTATATCTATATCGGGCATCCGTCTTTTACGACGTGTGGGTTGTCCGGGTTGTACTTAAGATTGAGTTCGAACTGGCGGAGGTTCAGCTTCGAGAACCCTACAAAGACGGCTGTCGCTCTTCCGTTCTTGATCATGGCTTTGTCGCCGTCTATGTGGAACTCTCCGAAGTCGAAGTTTCGGTCCTGGGAGTATCCGCCGCCAGGCCCCCATATCGGATAGGTGCTGCTGCCGTTGGAGAACTGCTCAATCAGGCTAGCACCACCCCTGAAACGGAGCATCTCGGCCGACAGGTTGGTTAGCTGGACAGACATGTCCCCTATATTGGAGTCTTTCTTGGGATGACCCTGGGTCATCTCGACCCGGACTACATTTATGCTGTCGGGTACCGGATTCGGGACCTGAATATCCTTCTCGAAGGAAATAGGTCCTCCTTTTTCTGACTTAAGTGTTGCATTCTTAATGTCGGCTTTGAGTACCGGTAGTGCCTCCTCGCCTCTCTTGGGCACCTGACTGTTCGTTACGTTGTTTTTACACGCGGAGGACTGACCCAGTGCGGGGTAGATCTTCATGTCGTTCCCCACGACCATGGGGAATTGGGCCTGGAAACCCCCAACAGAGCCTAAAGATCCTGCGAGTGAAACTCCTGTAGTGAACATGATGCTCACCATAAGAACGATAATTATGATTGAAACCGCGATAGTGCCTCCTAACCGTTTCCGTGACAGACGTGACTTGACTACCGTCTTTTTATGGCTGTAATCGAGCCAATTGTCGCGTCCTTCACGTACTTCCTTAACTTCGTCGTCATCAAACATGGTTATCCCTGCTGTTGTGGTTTAACGTTAGTTAGTAACATAAACGTGGTTGCATTTAAATCACTTTCGGCTTTTGACGTGTGATTATCAAGTCTGATTTTATTATATGTTTTACTCATTTTAGCTGCAGTACCTCGTTAGGTTGTTCCCGCCCGATTTTTCCAGTTCGGTTGACTGATTCGGGGAGCTGGCGTTACGGTCCGAACTGTTGGCTATCTTTATTTCCTGTGACCTGTCTTTCTCGTTTACCTGCATGTCGATACCGACGCCGCTCTTGAGGCTAGCACCGTTGAACGAAACTACCTGTGCGTTAGTTATTCCACCCTCCATCATCAGTTTACCCGCACCATGCAGACCGAAATCCCCTAGCTTTCTGGAGTCGTCCTCCTTGGAGAGTTTATCGCCGAGGGTGATGTTGCTTGATATATCTATTTTGTCTGTACGGAGGGAAGTAAGCTCCATACTCAGGGTATCGATCTTCGTGTTGGTTTTGTTCTGCTCGATCGCGAAACTTACGTTTTCCAGAGGAACACTATCCGGGAGATCCACCGACTTTTTTATCATCATGCCCTTGACTGTGGCGTTATTGACTGTAGCCGAGAGTACAGGAACTCTCTCCTTGCTGTCTCCACATACTTCTGTAGTACTGGGTGTGGAGTACATTGTAAAGTCTGAACCGTTAACCTCTCCGAACTCGGCTTGAAACCCCCCTATTCCTGGACCAATCGTACCGAACATAGATCCTGAAGCCATCAAAGCTACTGCAAAAACTGAGAGAATGGTTAATGCACCACCGACCGAACCTACGAGACGTTTAATTGATATACTTGCCATAAATGCTCCCCTATGATTGTCGTTTAAAAATGTGGTCTTGTAAATATAAACCTTCCGTATCTTTCACCTTTGCACATCATTTATATAATATTACGTAACCCTTTCCTGGTGATTTTTTTGGAAATTTAGGCATTTCATGCCGATATTTTGTATTCTTTAATATGGGGGTGGATAAAAATACGGTAATGGTTCCATGATTTGAAATACAGTAATGATTTGTAGTGAGTAAATACGGTAATGCCTGGCTTGTTTATCTATAGCCAGGGCTAACCGTAGGAACTTAACAGGAAAAATTGGTTGTATTATCTTCTACCTTCCATCCTTCTCGGGCCTGCTAATCTGAATAGATAATTAATATTAGTGTTTTAGCAGATCTGCTTCCTGTCGAGCGTTCCGTTGTTGTACAGGAGGTCGATCTTAAGACCGGAGTTGAACGTCGCTCCGTTGAAAGTGACTAGGTGTGCGACTGCCTTACCGCCTTCGATCAGTACGTTACCTTTTGCGTCGACGCTGAATCCCTGACCGTTGTCGCCGTATGCAGCAGATTGGCTGTCAGTTTTGTTATCGTAGATTCCGACGGAACCGTTTTCTCCACCGCCAAGAACGACCTTGCTGGAGTCGAGGCCTTCAAGCTGTAGGTCTAGGCCATTGAGTTCAGCTGTCTTGTTGGGGTCGTTCTGCCTGATCTGAATTGTTACATCTTTAATGCTGGATGGACTCACGCTCGGTGCCTCTATGGCTTTCTCGAACGTTATACCCGTGGCGTTAGCTGCGGGGATGCTCGCGCTCAGTAGAGGTGTGTTTTTACCACATTCAGCTGTCTCTCCAAGTGAGGGGTATATAACTGCACCCTGGCCACCCTCAACTTCGTCGAAGCTGGCTGTAAAACCACCCATAGCCGGACCGATCGCTGCCATTACTGTACCTGTAGATACCATCGCTGCAGCAAGAACTGCAAGAAGAGTCATCGATGCGCCTACACTACCAATTAGTCGTTTCTTTGATCTTTTACCGCTCATGTTTGTTGCTCCCCAGAGGGGCCAGTTCTACCTATTCCACATTTGTTAATAAAGTTTGTTAATTATGACCACGGGTGGGGAACACAAGCACCCCAACTCCACTGGTACAGTCGGTAAAGCTTGGATTATCAGGTAAATATAGTATTTGGGGGATGAATATAGATTGAACCGGAATCTACGTCTACCGTTCCCGTGTTTCAGTTCCAGTGAACAGGTTGGAGAACACGCGTCTTAAAGTACGACGGTTGAAGAGTGTCGTAGGTCTATCCATATGGACGTTGATCTCGCCCCTGAAACTCCTCAGACCCAGTCTCTGCAGGATCGAGTTAACGCCGTAACCCCTTCTCACGATGTCGCCCAGGAATATATCTCTCCCGAGAACGTCGCGCCATTCTTCGTCGTACCTGGGCAACGTACCGGGTTGGGATAGATCTATCACCCGCGCGGCGATGTCGGCGGCGGTAAGTCCGTACAGAATCCCTCCCCCCGTGAAGGGTTTGACCTGCGCCGCCGCGTCACCAACTAGGAAACCCCTGTTGGAGACGGTGGTCGACGGCGGACCTATCGGAATATGTCCGGCACATAGGTCGACTGTTTCGCACTCGGGGGACACGATCTCCCGGAAACGTCTCTGCACGTGGCGTTCGCTTGCCGCTCCGTACTCGACGGAGTCACCCCGTGGTATCCTCCAGCCAAAGAAGTCCGGGACGTCGAGGTATACGTCCACGAAATCGCCGTCGTCATCTTCTTCGGTGAACGCCAGTATACCCTGCAAGGTCCTGGTGGGATCCTCGATTCCGAGGTCAGCCCTGGTTCTGGAACGGGGACCGTCGCACCCAGCAACCATCTCTGCTTGGACTACGTCGTCGGGGGTCTCCACACGAACACCCGCAGCACCCTCGTGGATCCTACGAACGGGGGTTTCTGTTCGGATCTCGGCTCCGGCATCACGTGCCTCCTCCGCGAACACTCGATCCATCTCGACCCTGTCGATCACGTAGCTGACTGTTTCGTCCTTGTAGAACCTGTAGGTCTGGCCGTCTACGTGGAACCGCGCACCCTTTATCTTGTTCTGCAGAAGATCATCTTTCGCACCGTCGGGTAGGTAGCTCCATATGTCGCCGGATACGTGGCCGCTGCAGGCGAGCGGTTTACCTACCACTCCTTTCTCCAGAACCACTACGTCGTGTCCCTGGGAAGCGAAGTTCTTAGCCGTCCTCGCTCCCGCGGGCCCACATCCAACTACAGCCAGGTCGGTCATCTATGGTATCTCGGAAGTACGTTTTTTTATTACTTACGGCTCGAACCTCTTTTTGTCCCGGGGATACATAAGGAAAACGTGCAGATGAAGAGATCCGGCCGCGCAGCGGTCGAGAAAATGAGGGCCGAGGGCGATCAACCTCCGGACTGGGATGACCTCGACGAACTAGAGGAGGCTGTCGACGGATGGCACAGTCTCTTCCTGGAGAGACGTGGCTCCGAAGCGGAGGAACGTTGTATCTTGGAGGATATCTGTCACCGTCTCGACACCGTGATCCGGACCAACGTACCGGAGTTCATCGACCTCGATACACATCCAGAGGAAGAGAAGCTACGGGAGATCGAGGCTGTGAGCGGAATAACCCGGAGCATCGGTGGATACGATCTGTTCTGCGACGTCCTGGAACCCCACGTAGAAAGAGCCCTAGAAAGACAGGGGCAAAAGGGGCAAAAGGGACAAAAGGGGCACGTAGATATTCTGGAGGTCGCAAGTGGCTACGGAGACATGGCGTTCGAACTGGCGGAACGTTTCGAGGGCAGGGAGGTGGAGATAACGGGGTCGGATATCGAGGAGGCGTACGTCAGGGAGGCTAACGCGTCGGCAGAGAAACGCGGGCTCGACGTCAGTTTCGGGAAGGTAGATGCACTCGACTTGTTTTCTAATGAGGAGAGCTACGACGTCGTGTTTATAGCGCAGTCTCTACACCACTTCTCCCCCGGACAGCTCGCGAGGGTTATCGCGGGGGGATCGGAAGTCGGCGAAGTATTTGTAGCAATAGACGGAAAACGGACGTTGGCTGCACCGTTGCTGATGGCTACCTTCACTCTCCCCTACATGAACCCCTACCTCGTACACGACGGCTTGGTTTCGGGGAGAAAGATGTACTCCGAGGTCGAACTCGAGTCGATAGCACGGATAGCGGCGCCAGACTCATGTATATCGACGAGGTGGGAGTATCCCGGCTACTCGGTGCTCACCGTCGGAAAGGATTAGATGTCCACCGAACCAATCGTTCTTAACAGAAACATTCGTCTTAACAGAATCAATCGCTCTTTACAAAATCTTACCTCACCACGGTTACGGTGGTCGGTGAACGGCTGACTACCTTGTTCGCTACGTCGCCAAGTAGAACCCTGTTCACCAGGTTGTCGCTTCCGTGGCTACCTACCACCACCAGGTCGTAGTCGTCAGCTATACGGAGTATCTGTTCGTATGCCTGTCCCACCATGACTTCCGTCTCTATCTCTCTCGTATTCCTCTGCTATACTCTCCGCCGAACTGAACACCTCCTCGGCTCTCTCCTCCGCTACCTCTCTGGTGTTACCCTCTATCGCGATACTCATCGCTTTACCCATATAGGGGGAAGGCTGGCCTACGACGTGGAGCACCGTAACCTCGGCATCGGGGTGGTGATCGAGGGTGAACCTCAGGGCTTCGATACTCATATCCGAGCCGTCCAGCGGGACGAGTATTTTCTTAATCATCTTTTAAACTTTGTAGCTTTGGAGATAAATTACTTTGTCCGAATTCACTCACCTTACACATGTCGGGTTATGGGGTCGGTTTCCAACGGGTTAATCTCTATCGGTGTTACTGATTTCTATCGCGGCTGTCGGATCCGGTCTCCGGAGCCTCTCCGTTCCCTTTCACTCCACAACGTACTGTTGTGTTGAACGACGCGAAGATACTCGGGGTGAGGGGGGGCTTGGTGGCGTATAGCCAGGACGTTATCCACAACTACGGTTTTCATCAGTTGCTCGCTCAGACCTGTAACGAGTATTTTGATGGAACTGGCGTGTATTGATGGTTCTACGTACCTAACCATGGTTCTATATAGCGGAACAGGGTTTATTGGATGTATCAGGGGTGTTTTCCAGTAGTTGAAACGAACTGAACTGATCGAACTCACGCGGCGTCTCGTCGAGATCCCGAGCCACGAATCCGAGGAGAGGGCGGGCGACTTCATCCAGGACTGGCTCGAGAAGGAAACCGACGCCGACGTCGTGAGGGACGATGAGGGAAACGTCTTCGCCTCCCGCGACGGCATACCCTCGGAGGGAGCGGATCTCTGTCTCGTGGGACACCACGACGTCGTGCCACCGGACGAGGGGCAGGTCGACGACGGCGGGTATGTGGTTTCGGTTGAGGGCGGAAGAGTTTACGGCAGGGGTTCGGCGGACATGAAGTCGGCGCTGGCAGCCGCGATGTTTGCGTTTCGTAACACGGAAGCGGTGAACCTGGGTTTCGTCAGTTTCGTAGATGAAGAGGTAGGTGGCGAGGGTTGTAGATACGCGATAGACAACGGGTTTTCGCCCGGTAAAGCGGTGGTTCTGGAGGGTTCGACGGGTTACCGCCGTGATGGGTTGGTCGACGTATGTGTCGCACATAAGGGACGGAGGGGTGTAGAGGTGGACTGCGTGGGAGAGGCGTGTCACGCAAGTATGCCCGAGGATGGAGTAAACGCCGTCTACCGTGCGGTGGACGCCGTCCAGGAGATGAGGGCGCTCGAAACCCCGGTAGCCGAAATTTACGGACGGGAGTTGGAGGTTACGGTCGAGGTAACCGGTATAGAGGGCGGCGAAGCGATAAACACCGTTCCCGGGGAATGCAGCTTCAGGATCGACGAGAGGACGGTTCCCGGGAAGAGGGTGGATTACAGTACCATATCGGAAATGGTGGGTGTGGAGGTCCGGGAGACAATGAATCTGCCCCCGATGGTCTGTGACGACGGGGATTTCGCCGAGTCGGCGCTCTGTGCCGCGGCCGAGGTGCAGAATCGGTCCGGGGAGGGCCGGAATAGAACGCCGGAGCCGATCGTTAAGCCCCACGCCAGCGATGCCGGATGGCTTTCCGCGTCAGGCGTGGAACCCGTAGTGATCGGTCCTGCCGAACCCGGCGAGGCGCATACCGCCGACGAGAGCATTTCTCTCGCGGCCGTTGAAACGTGTTACGAGATATACAGAAAGATCGCAGATGGTGTTTAAACGGGGTTCAGAGCAGACCCTCCAGAAACCTAACTCTACCGTAGCTAAATAGTATATGGCTAATAGTATATGGCTAATAGTATATGGCTAATAGACTATGTCTACGTATTTTTAAAAGAGAAAGGAGTTCTACTTTCTCAAGAAACTGTAGGGGTAGATAAACCCTAACTGGCTATTCTATCCCTAACTGGCTATTCTATCCCTAACTGGCTATTCTATACTTCTTCCTAGGAAGTTCCCGGCGTGTTCAGGAAGTACCTCTTAGGAAGTTCCCGATATGTTCAATAACGCCGTCTCCTGCTTCCTCAAACTTGTTGGGGAACTCCCGGGCTTTGCTCCGTGCTTTACCCTGATTTTCCTCGTTTCCGAAATGTTCCTTCATTGCCGATCACCTTTGGTTTCATTAGAAGCTACAAATCCCACATTTATAAGGGTGACGAAGTAGATAAATAGTCTATATAGTCATATATATCTATTTTCGCTCCGTGTGAGGCAACTGTGTCTTAACAATCACTTTCGTGGCGAGTCTGGATGGATAACAACGTCTCGACGCACCGTCTGACGGGGGTTTAACTGAAATAAACCTTATTTCGGTATATGGAACCGAGTTCTGACGGCAAAGAGCTGGATAACGTAAGGAGGGAGTCCATAGGAGTCGAAGCCTCAGGAGAAGGTGGGTCGGGTGAATCCGGGGAGAGGTCTCCAGAGACGGGGGACAAAGGGGTCGAAAGAGACGATCGGGAAAGTGGCGAATCCCCGAATCTAGAGAGGTCGGAGTACAGTGCAGGAGAAACCGCTGGATCGGATGTAACCGAAAAGGCGGGTGAGGACGGTACGGCGGCCGGAGAGGACCACGTCGAATCCACTGATTTGAATGATGGTGGTGACGTTGACGACGGGGGTGGAGGTAAGGGGGGAGGCGGGAAGGATGCCGGCGGGGAAGAAACCGGCGGTGAGGAAGACGACAGGGTGGGAAAGTACGACCGTTTCAAGAAGGTGGAGAAGAGTGAGTACGACCGTGTCAACGACTTCCTCCGGAAACGCACCTACGTCACTGCGAGGGAGTGGGCGATAGCACGTCTCTGCACCGACTTCCGCACGGAAACCGGAGTGGAGATGACGACGATCGGCGAGAACCTTCCGGAACTCGTGCCCTTCATGAGCGATACCTATACTCCACAAGCGGTGAATCAGGCCCGGTCTTCGTTTGTCGAGAAGGTCAGGAAGTCGGGAGCCACATTCCTGTACGGCTCCATGTCGGGTTTCTTCACACCGGAAGAGCTAGACGAAATGATGTACGAAATCAGTGAGACGGCCCGTTTCTTGGTGGAGGTGGAGGGGGCCGAGATACCGGTGGAGCGTGAGATGGAGGTGGAGGACAAGATCAGCGAAGTAATGCGTGACATACAGGAGTCGAGCGACGAAGTTCGTGGAAGGGAGGAAGAGAACGAGGAAGACGGGGAGGAGGTTACCTGTCCCGACTGCGGCCATACCCACTCGGTATAATGTGGGTAATGCCAGTTCCACAAATCTATATAAGGTCCCACGGCTCTATATAATGAAGTTGAAAAGCGATATAGAGCTAAAGAGGACTATGAAGACATAGTCCCAAACTATGAAGCCCTATTCTTGAAAGAATTAGATCTGCAACCAAGTTTTGTGACTGTTTCGTCGAGATGACGGGGGGTGAACGGGGTCTGAACCTGAACTGTGGAGGGTATTCTTATTTTTTATTTGCACATCTGCAAGTAATACATCTCTTATTTGCATTTAGGCCCGTTAGTGAAAATAGTGAGGACATTGTTTGTACATGTGCAACTTTGCAGAACCCGGGCCACGGTAACCGAAGCTGAGTTCGCTACCTTATCAGGTGGTTTCCAGCCAGTTCTTCCGCCCAGTACGTGATGATGAAGTCGGCTCCCGCACGTTTTATCGAGGTCAAAGACTCCACTGCAGCATCTTCGGCGTTCATCCAGCCTTTCTCATCCGCCGCCTTCAGCATCGCGTACTCCCCCGAGACGTTGTAGGCGGTGAGCGGTATATCGTACTCGTTCCGCACCTCCCTCACGACATCTAAGTATGGGAGGGCGGGCTTGACCATCAGGGCGTCGGCACCCTCCTTGACGTCTAACCGTGCCTCCACCTTTGCCTCCCTGCGGTTAGCGGGATCCATCTGGTAACCCGACCGGTCGCCATGCTCCGGAGAAGAGTCGGCTGCGTCCCTGAAAGGTCCGTAGAAGTCACTGGCGTACTTGACGCTGTAGCTCAGTATTCCCACTCCGGAAAAGCCGTTCCTGTCGAGCGACTCTCTTATGGAGCCGACCATCCCGTCGGCGTTGGCGCTGGGAGCCACGACATCCGCCCCCGCACGAGCATGGCTCACCGCGGTGTTCGACAGATGCGGCAAGGTGGCGTCGTTGTCTACCCTCCCCTCGTCGTCGAGAAGTCCGCAGTGGCCGTGGCTGGTGTACTCACACATACAGACGTCTGTGATCACGAGCAGGTCGTCCACGTTGCTTTTTATCTCCCTTACCGCCTTCTGGACTACGCCGTCGTCGCTGTACGCCGCCGAGCCACGTTCGTCCTTCTCATCAGGCACCCCGAAAAGGATCACGGCGGGAATACGCAGATCACGTATCTCCCCGGCTTTCTCGGCTATTTCCTCAACGGGATGGCGGTAATATCCCGGCATACTCTCTATTTCCAGCGGATCGTCCAGGTTGGCGTCGACGAACAGCGGAGCCACCAGGTCTTCCTTACGTACCGTGGTTTCCTGCCGTAACTCCCCGGTCTCTGCTCCTCGCATCCGTCTCATACGTCTCTCGGCAAATGACATTTACTAGTACATCGGAGGGACCGGCAAAAGATACTGTGGAAAGGTTAGGGGAACGGAAAGGTAGCTAAAGTATCGAGCCTTGACTTATATTCGCTACTTGGGTTTATCTTTAGATCTCTCCCCGGGGTTTTTTACCGTAACCCTCTCCGGAAGCCCGGGATCAGGGGCCCTACCCAGCGTCAATAGCCTCTCGGTGAGTGTGAGTTCGTCAGTGCCGGGGCTCGGTTTCTCTATCTCCTGGAACTCGATGTTTAACTCTCCATTCCCGTTGGCGGCGAGACGGACTGCAGAGAGCTGGTAGGAGGGGTAAAATACGGGGGGTAGCAGACCTATCACTCCGTCACGGCGGTGCAGACGTTTGAGCCAGGTACCAGTGTTGACGAGGAACCGCCCTTCAACTTCCTTGAGAGAGGTTCGGTGGGTGTGGCCGTAACAGTAGACCGAAACTTCGGGGTTATCCTGAAATATCTCCTTAGCGGTCTCGACGTACGGCTGGTCGGGATTGACGGTAATGTCGGTTTCGAAAACGCCGAAACGGTCGAAGGTCTTCTTTATGTCGTTCCTTATGAGGTGTAACGGTACGGCGATAAGTAAGAGGAGTCCACCCACGGCTATATCGACAGCGAGCAGTGCCCATATAGCGGTTCCGGCGGCACCGAAGTTCCTCAGAAAATCCGTCGTCCATCTTATGGGTGTCTCCCATATACCGGAGAGACCGAGACCCGCGATCACCGCGATCAGCATACTGACGTAGAACAGAAGTAGGAATGGAGCCAGGGCGTACCTTAGGATCGGGTTCATCTCACGGTAGAAGTACTTCGACAGCATCCATACCGGGATTCGTTCCGTCGGCGTTATCGCCTGTAGGTCCTTCAGCCAGTTGTACCTCCCGCGGTGTGAGAGCTTTCCGGCGCGACTAGTTACACGGGTGTTGAGGTAGTATCCCAGCGGCTTTTCCTGTGGATTACCCCAGTCCTCGATACGGTTGTTCGGGTCGCGCTGATGGCCGTGTTCGAAGTAGACTGTATGACTCCCGACCTGACGTGTCGTTGATTCGGAGCGGTTCAGCTTTATGTTGTATTTGTCTAAGAGTTCCTCGTATTCGGGATAAGCGGCCAAGTCGTGGTCGTGGTTTCCAGGTATAACTGTTATTTCGACGTTTTCACCGGTGGCTTTCAACTGCTCGAATAGTTCGGGATAGGTTTCGGTTAGGATATCGAACTTCTCCGTCCCCTCCCGTGTAGTGAGTTCCCAGAACCCGAATACGTCGCCGTTGATCACGAGTTCGGCGTCCTCGTCGGTTTCCTCCAGACGTCTCAGAAACCCAAGGAGTTCGGGGAGGAAATCGACCTCTTCTAACTGTTCGTCGCCGCCGATATGGAGGTCGCTGATGACGTAGATGACGTGGTCCTCAGGGTCGGCGGCGTTGTCTTTACCGTCCTCCATATTTATCTGTATCAATCCCGGTGGGTATTCCCGCATACCGTTGGGTGATGGGAGAACCCCAGGATTTTCAGTTTACTACGTTTTCCGATTATTGATTCCGCCCAGGCTTAAACGCACCGTCGTTATCGGGTCTGGATCCGAGAGTCTCTGGACTGCGGTGGGTAAGCTGAACTAAAGTTGAGTACCGGTTCTTTGCCGGTTATTAGACGGTTAGTATAATAGCTGAAGTAACTGATTTAGTATAACAGCTGAAGTAACAGATAAAAATCAGAAAAAATGGATCGAATAAATGAGGTTCAGTCTATGGCATCCATCAAAGCCTCTATGTGAGATGAGGATGACCACCTGTCTGACCTGATGTTATTTTACGTCACGGTACTGGTTTCGAGCCGTTTTTTATTTGTTGAGGTTGCCTTGTTGTAGTTTTACGGCTCCGACTTTTTCGGGTATGTGTCCGACCTCGTTGTCGACGCTTTGTTCTTCTTCGAGCTTGAGGTCTTTGTCGTTCTGGTTCATCCTTAGTGCGACGGGGTCGTTTCCGCGGAAGGTCTGTATTGCTCCGAACAGCTCTCCGTCTCCGCCTTCTACTGTACCCCATCCGGGGGCGTCCATTTCGAGTTTGGATACGGTGGAGCCGTTGACTGTTACGTATCCAACTGTCTCGGTGGCGTGGACGCCGTTGTTGCCTTCTTCTTCCTGTAACCGGACCTGGAATCCACCGTTGTCAACGTTCTTGTGTCGGGTGACGACGGACTGTCTCCCGTTGTAAGTCTGGGATTGTGACAGCACGATAGGGTTGTTCGACACCGACGACGTGGTGGATACCGAGCTCCAGTCGTGTGTGGTATTGACTTTACCTGCATCAATCTCGAGCCCGTTGTCTAAGTCGTGTTTACCGGTTTCTACGACCATGTAGTTCACGGTTTCGGTGGCGTGTTTTTCGTTGAGGTAGTTCCATTCCTCGACCTGTATCTTGAAACTGTCTCCTTTCACGTCTTTTACCCTGGTATGTGCAGGGTCCCAGCCTTTGTACGTGAGTGGCGACGTGACTACAACGGGGTTGTCGTAGCTGTTGTCGAGCTGAATCTTCTGGAACTCTCCTGTTGCATCAACCTGTACCGATCCGACCTCACCCACCGTCGTGTCTGGGTTTGAATGATTGTCGAGGAGTTTTTCGGGGAGTGTTGTGTAGCCGACTTTTTCCAATGTGTGTGAGATTTCTTTGTCGGTGCTCTGCTCTTCCTCGAAGAATACCTGTCCGTCTTTGTTTATTCTGAGGGATCCCGGGTCGTTGCCCGTGAATGTCTGAGACTGTGCGAAGACGTTCTTCCCGTTGTCGGAGTTTACGTTTGTGTTTACGTCGAGTTTGTTCCAGTTGTGGTTAATGCTTTGATTATCTGTGGTGGGTCCTTCGACTACAACGTAGTCTACCTTCTCGGTGGCGTGGACGCCGTTGTTGCCCTCCTCTTCCTGGAGACGCATGTCTAAGCTGTCTCCCTTGACGTTTTTCTGTCGTGTGATTATGGACTGAGAACCTATGGTCGTGACGGGTCGACTGAAGGCTACCGGGTCGCTGAACTTGTTGTTGAGCTGTACGGTGTTCCAGTTGTGGTCGAGGTTCGTGGTACCTGCCTCGATCTTCGTACCATCAGCTAACTGGTGATTGCCTTTCTCGACCACCATGTAGTTGACTGACTCGGTGGCGTGTTTTTCGTTGAGGTAGTTCCATTCCTCGACCTGGATCTGGAAGCTGTCACCGCGTACGGCACGTATTCTGGTGTGGGCGGGGTCGGCTCCGTTGTAGCTGGTGAACGGCGAAGTAATCACGACGGGGTCGTCGTACTCCTTGTCGAGGTTGACGACCTGCCAGTTACCTGCGGCATGGATGTCTACCGTACCTGTTTCACCGACCTGTTGGCTATCTGCCGCGGTTTTCAATGGGATTTTCTTAACACCCTTGTCGGTGCTGAAGTAGATGTTACTGCTTCCTACGGATATAGGTGATGTGAAGTTTGCGCCAATCCGTGCCGAACTGTTCGCTTCACCGGTATCCTGATCGAGCACGGATAAATTACCGTTCTGATCGCCCACGATTAGCTTGTTTTTAGTGACTGCAGGTGATCCGTATATAAAACTATCTGAACTGTTGTATGTCCATAGCTTCTCTCCATTGTCGGTTGAGTACGCGGACACGTTTCCTGTATTCTTGGATACGAACACGCGTCCGTTGTTTACTGCGGGTGAAGTGTCGGCGAAATCGGAGATGTTTTTACTCCATCTCATTTCACCGTTGTTCTTGTTAACCGCGTAGAGTTTGGGGCTTTCATCATAATACTTCGCTCCGGAAGAGACGTAAACCGTATCCCCGTATACTGTTGCAGATGAACTCTCCATGTTTGTAACCGCGGTACTCCATAGCTTTTCTCCGGTACTTGCGGAAAAAGCATCCATGGTTTCAGAAGACCAGTCGATATCGTAGACTTTACCGTCGTTTACTACCGGAGTTGTGGGCCCGTAGTCCGAACTTTGCCCGTTACTCCAGATTTTCTCTCCGGTATTGAAATCGAAGGCATGCATGCCGGACTTTCCCGACACGTAAAGGCGGCCGTTATCAACTGTAGGTGAACTTATGAACCAGTTGTTATCGAGTTTTTTATGCCATAGTTTCTCTCCCGTCTTCTGGTTGAGGACGTACAGATTACCTGAAAAATCAACTACTGCTACTTTTCCATCCTTGACTGTGGCTGAAGAGTAAATACCATCAGGTGTACTGAACTGCCATTTTAGTTCACCTGAGGATCTATCTACTGCCTTGACTCCACTAGGGTTATAAGCTGTAGTGTATACGGTGCTTTTCGTTACTGCTGGTGCACTGATACCACTGTCCCAAACCACGTTGGAAACGTTAACTTCACCCATTTCTACCGATTTTTCGGTCTGTGCCGTGTTGTTGTTGTCGTTGAGGAAAGTACTCCATACACCTTCCTCTTCTCCCAGGTAGATTTTTGTGGTATCACTGTCGGAGTGCTGACCGTCAGTAACTGTCAACGTAACATTCGCTGTGTTCTGTTGGCTCTGGTTGGGTGCTTCGTAGACGGGTGTCGCTGTGTTGGCGTCTTTTAGGGTTCCGGGTCCATCGAGGTTCCAGCTGTATCCCGTGATCTGACCGTCACGATGTACCGAGTCGGAACCGTTAAGCTCGACTGATCCGCCGTACTCAGTAACCTTCGGTGTCCCTGCGTCGGCTTCTATCAACTTGTTGACGGTTACCGTGTCCTGGGCTTCTGCCGAGTTGCCGTCGGAAGTCGTTATGTTTAGTGTGACGTTATGCTGACCGTGGTTGCCAAACGTATGTGTTACTGTTTCTCCGGTTTTCTGTTGTCCATCTATATTCCACGTGTAGTTTGTGATGGTGGAGTTTGCCGTGGAGTTGCTTGCGTCGAAGGTTACCTGTTGGCTTACGTAAGGCGACTCCGGTGACTGTTCGATTATTGCTATGGGTACGTCGCCGACTGAAGGCAAGGCATCGATTCTTCCGTGTCCTGCTTTCTTGTCGAATCCCGAGCTCTCTATATCTACTGCAGTCTGTGTCAAAACACGTCTTATTTCTTCGGTACCGTATCCCGGATCCGACTGGGATGCGAGTATTAACGCCGCTGTACCCGAGACGTGTGGCGTCGCCATCGATGTTCCGCGCCAGGAAGTATAGCTGTCTCCGGGTATCGTGGATTTGACGTTTACACCGGGTGCGGCGACGTCGAGCTGTTCACCTTCCGAACTGAATGTGGCGGTCTGGTCCTGTGGGTTGGTTGCGGCTATCGCCATAGAGCCGTTGTATTTTGCAGGATAACTGATTTCATTTGTCGATGTATCTCCGTCTCCGGAGTTACCAGCAGCCGAAATTATGGCTACTTCATCAGTCGTGTTCTGGACGGCGTTTCTCAGAACCTCACTACTTGATGGTCCGCCGAGACTCATGGAGATTACGTCGGCGTCGTCAGCAGTTCCCTTGGTTCTATCGGGTCCCTTGTGTGCTTCTTCGATACCTTGTGCTATGTCGCTGAAGGAACCGGAGCCACTGTCACTTAGGACTTTTATTGCGTAGATGCTCGTGTTGGGTGCTACGCCCACGACTCCTTTCTGGTTGTCGTTGGCTGCGATAGTTCCCGAAACGTGTGTTCCGTGGCCATGTCCGTCCATGGCTGCGTCTTTACCGTAGTCGACTCCGCTACCATAGGTATCTGCTCCCCATTTGACTGTGTTGTTGAGGTCTTCGTGTGTGTAGTCGACACCTGTATCCAGAACAGCCACGTTTATACCGTTCTCCGCAGAGTCCGATATAGAGTCCGCGACTTCAGATGCATTGATCTTTCCGATTCCCCAGGGTGTTTCCTGACTCTGGGTTGTGAAGTTACTGTTGGATGTGCTTGACTGGGTACCCAGTACTTCTGCTTTTACATCCTTTTCAACGTACTTGACTGCAGGGTTGTTTTCTATTGCTTCTATCTGTTTATCCGTTAGTTTCGCTGTCTCGAAGTTGACTGAATCGGATTTGTACCGATCTATTTTATTGTATCCGTATTTCGAGGAAAGGCTCGTGGATGGTTTTACATCATCTTTGTAGCCAATGACGACCTTCTTTTCACCCGCGCCGTCGGTACTTAACGAATCCGAACGGCTTTCAGATGGACTTTTTTTATCGCCGGGATATATCCCCGTGTCGCGAGCTTTTTCCATTTCTGTCTTTTCTCGGCCTTTTTTAGCCGCAGGAACTTTGTCGGAGGTTTTTGTTTCCGAACTATCCTTCTTCTCGGTCTGTTCTACGGTGTTGGACTGTGGTCCCGGTTTGGACTGTCCTGTCGATTTATCTTCTAATGTATTCGAGAGTGAACCAATCGTCGAGGATACGTTTCCGCCTGCTTGCGCGACGTCGTCGCCGTTCGTCACCCCCGTTTTCTGTGGTCCGTTTACACTGTCTCTGTTATCTGTACCTGCTGCTGTCGATACAGCAAACATCGATGAAACAACCAGTATCGCCACTAGAACACTGAATGCCTTTCCCCAGCTCATGTCGAAAGCACGTAGTAGATTGGCTTTTATAAACTTTTACATATTTAAAATAATTTGTGTTGTACGGTAAAGATTTCGTTTCATTAGCTTTCCACCTCTTCTTGATTTAGGA
>JBDGRN010000061.1:0-5908 GCA_042218125.1 Halobacteria archaeon
TGGCCGGAGATAGTTGCTCTCCCCGAGCAAAAACGGCAACGCTTTCTTAAATTGATGGCTGACTACGACGTTTTGGCGTTTCGAGACCTAGCAAAACTAACGGAGGAAGCTAAATAAAGATGAAGGTGATCGCGCCTGGGCCTGATATCGAACAGGAACTTATCAACCCGCCGAATTGGGTAGAACAAGAAATCATCGAGAAATGGGGCTATCTGAAAGAAAACTACGACTGGTTAGCAAAACGAATGAAAAATATAAATTCTGAAAATTCTGAGATTAGTAGAGTTGGTATCGGTGACGTCGTCTGGCTTGACTGCAAAAACGATCTCGCGATCAGGATGGAATCACTCGAAATGCAAAAGAACAAAATCGAGGGTTTGGAATTCGGCCATAACGCGGTTTGGCTAGGTAGCCTAGATTTTAAAGATCTCGCGAAACTGACGCAGGAGGGAAAGCTATGAGGGTGATCGCGCCTGGACCTAACGAGTACCAAGAGCTTGTTAACCCACCGGGATGGTTAAGAAGAGAAATTATCCAGAAGTGGTGGTTCTTGGTTAAAAATTATGATTGGTTGCAAAGCGTGGCGGATCATAAAATAAAAACGATAAAAGGTTACAAGATAGAAGTCGTTCCTGAAGGAAAAGAAGTCGTTATTTTTATCCTTTCTATCGAAGATCGACAAGGAGAATTCGGGTTGCTATACCCATGCAACGCTGTATCGCGGGAAAGTTTAAACTTTAAAGAACTTGCTCAATTAACCCAGGAAGAACGCAATGAAATTAGTTATCCCTAATTACCCGGATTTGGGAGACCGCTGGTACTACATCCAAGTTCCCGAAAGAGTCGTCCATAAGATCCGTGACAAAGTCGTTAAGAAAGTTGAGCTGTTAAAGCAAGGCTACACCGTCAAACAACTAAAGGAGATGGGAGAGGATCCCGATGAAATGAAGCAATACCCGGACTACATTTGGTTGCGGGGTGAAGCAGAGATCCATGTTCAGTTGGCTAGAGGAACTGATTATCGCCACGCGGTCGCAAAGGACTCGTTGGAGTTCCGAGACCTAGCAGAAGAAGCGCAACGGAGGGTTTTATGAGGTTGTATATACCAGGCGTTTGTATGGTAACGAGCTTTTTAAGCACCAAGCTGTTTCCGCCGGAGCTTCTTGCCGAGATCCGGGAGAAGCAAGAGTGCGTTTTGAAAGATTGTGCTTATCGAGATACGGTTTACCGGATCGACGGGGTTAAGGAGGTTGTTTCCGTAACACCAAACCCAGATTATTATCTAGGGGAGAAAACGATCGCGGTTTCCGAGCCTATAAACGAGATCGCCAACCGAACCCTGGAAAATACCGGAAACGGCTATATCTACCACGTTTTTAGCCGAACGCTAACGTTTAAAGAGCTGGCTGAGGAGGCTCATGAAACTGCTCATCAAAACCGTTAAGGTCGGCGTTCCCCAGTTCCAAGAACAGAACATCGACGAGGTCTTGGAACAGCTAACCCCACAAAACCGGGAAAGCTTAGAACGTTATCTTTTAGAGGCGGTGACCCGCCTGAAAGCGAACGATACTGAAGGTTACTTTCCCGTTAGGCTTCCTGGAGGGGAGGTCGGGGTATTAGTCAACGCCTTTTATGCACAACTGCTTAACCGACACCTACGCCGGCAAAGCTTATGGCGCTAGTTTAATATTACCCAGAACACCATCGAGTTCAAAGACCTCGCTTGTTATGCCCAAGATCCTAGACCAACGAACCCGTGAGCAGATCCACGAGCTTTACTATATGCTCCACGCCCCAACTTACCGGATCGCTGGGTTTCTCGGCGTTTCCAAAAACACGGTTTATAAGGTCGTAACTTACGGGGTCAACTACGACGGACGCTACAACCTCCAAGAACGCGTTAACCGCCCCTTAACCTGGGAAAACGGTTGCCTTTTGCACCCCAACAAACACCTTAAGCACCAAGGACGCCTCCTTAGGATCCCTGTTGCTTCTTATCTGGCCAACGTCGGCGACCTCCCGCCAACCCGTACCATTACCGCTGTTTGCCATAACCCGAGGTGTGCTCGTGTAGACCATCTCAAAGTGATCCGAAAAAGGGGTTGCAAAAACTTGGATGATAAGTTAGTCTCTTAAAAGCGGAATAGGAGCAAGAAGAGATATGGCCAGAGCGACCAACACCGAAAAACGCCAGCGCCAGAACGGCTGGAGCCCTACCCAGAGCCCGTGCCGCGCTGAGTGCCAGGTTCCGTCGGGCAGGTCATAAGAGGATCCTATGGAGTTTCTTTTCTTCCCTCGGTTATCGCGTCGCATAGAGCATTTTCCCGGCGCCAAACGCTCCACCCATACCGCGAACTTGATCTACACGATCGCGCGGTCGGTGGCGCATCCCGTAAACTATCCCGGGTCCCCTAACAAAGTACCCGGGTTGGCTTGTGGCGTAAGCTGGGTAAGCATCGCCTACCTGCGCAAGTTAACCGGGCGGAGATGGGAAACGATCAAACGCAACCTCCAGCGCGGGGTTGACTTCGGATTTTGGCGTTCCGCTGAGGTGGGTAACGGGTATGTCAAGTTCTCCCTACGAGCCCCCCACAAGGTCGCCGAAATCTTAGGGATGGAATCGGTCGGCGGGTTCTCTTTCGTTCCCGTCGAGGACTTTCCAGACCTTCATCTGATTGCAACGGAGTTGGTGGCAGAGGGATACCAACGCGCCACCTTCGAAGCAGCGCGGTGTGAAGCGAACCGCGCCAAAACAACGCTCTACAGCCCCGACACCCTCGTGAATCCAAAGTCTTTAAGACCAGGCTCACTGGATCTATGTGGGTCGCGTTGGGTGCTGTTAACCGAGCAAACCCAGACCTACGGGATCTCCCAGAAACGCATCGCCGAGCTGTTAGGCAAAAGCGAGGTTACGGTGCGCAAGCACCTTTCCCACGGCTACCGACGCCGACGCGGGTTGCGACCGATCCAAAAACGGCAACAGGCGTTACCGACCGAGCTCACCCCCGCCGACCTTGAGATCGCTCGGAGCAAAAAAGGCATCGGGCTTATCGAACAAAATCGGCACTTTGTTACCGAGGGCAGGGTTTATCGGGCGTTTACGAATATCTACGTCCCCGCCTACCAACATCGAGGCTTTAACCCGTCCAAACAAAAATTCCGCAAAGGTGAGCGCGATCACGGTCAACAACCAAAAGTTAGACTATCCAGCGGTCTTCAGGAAGAGCAAACAAAGCGAGCTTGCAAAGCGAGCGGAACGTCGCGTCGGGCGCTTCGGCGAGCGAAACAGAAATAACGGGAACCAGGTCTTTTTAAAGGTAATAAAGAGGTAGTAAGAAACTGCCTCCCGATTTGTTTATGGAACTGACGCTAGAACAACCTACGGAATTCGAACAGCAAGGGTTTGTCTTAAAACAACCCAATCCGATAACCGACGACCCTAACTACCGACACCTAAAAACCAAAGCGTTAGCGCATTACCGAACCCTTGCCCAAGAGCAAGGGGCTTCTTTTCAGTGGCGTCCTTATCAACCAGAGTTTGCAACGATTTATGGTCTCCGGCGTAACAATATCTGCGCGTTGACTCTAGGGTTGGGGAAAACGTTGATCGCGGCGTTGCTGGTTGCGTTGCTCTACGATCGGCAACTTGGCAACCTAAGACCAGGAGCAGTGCAGATTGTGGCGCCTTCCAAACTTTCGGCAACTAGCCGTTGGATCCCCGACCTAGAAAAGGTGAAAGCACTGAGAGGGTACATCAAGTTCTTAAAAAACGAACGGGATATCTTAGAGAGCCGAGAACCGGTTTGGGTTTACCCGCAAGATTTCCCCAAACGCAAGTCGAAAACGGTAAACGGGTCTCTAGCTAAACGTATCCGGCGTTCCGGGTTAAGCCCCAACCAGTTGATCATCGACGAGGCGCATCACCTGAAACGGGGAAGCCAACGCTCGGAGCATCTGCTTTATATCCGGCAACGCGCCAAACGGTGTCTGTTGCTTTCAGGAACGATCTCCGACGGGCGGTTGGAGCTCCTAGACTACCTCTGCTGGTTTGCTTACCAACAGCACTGGCCTTACAACCCCAAAACCTTTAAGCAGGTCTTTGGGAGCAAGCGTAAAGTTAACTCCAGCTACCTCTACGGCTCTCAGGAAGCAGACCAAAGCAAAGAGGTGAACCACCTCGCCCCGAACCGCTTGGCGGAGTTCTCGCATTTGATCGAACGGTTTGTCCACCGAGCCTCTTATCGGGATCCCAACATCTACCCTTACGTTACCCTTCCGGAGGAAAACGTTCAGGTAGAGTTGTTAATTCCCACCGAAGAGCACCGCCGATACTACCGAGAAACCATTCGCCAAAACCAGCAAAACCTGAAAAAAGTCGCCAAACAGGGCAACCCGAAAGCGCCTGCTCTACAACTGCTAAACCCGGTGCTTTCGGCGTCTAATACCCCGCCGGTACCCAACCGTAAACTAGACCGGCTTCGGGAACTGGTGGCCGAGTACGCCTCCGAAAATCGAAAAACGGCGGTATTCGCCCATGCGGTTGCCTCTGCCCGGTATATCACCCAAGCACTTTCCGAACAGTTCGGAATTATCCGGCTGTATGCACAAGACCCCGAAGTGGATCCGCCGGAAACTTCGGAAGCCCAACGCAACCGGGCCGTGACCGAGTTTATGTTCAACCCAGAGGTGCCGGTCGGGGTGTTTAGTTACAACCTAGCCAGCGAGTCCATCGACCTTACCTCAGCTGAACAGATCATCTTTTACGACTACCCTTGGGAATCAGTTAAAGTCCAACAAGCGCTGTTTCGGGTGGTACGCCCTGGGTCGGTTGCCGATCGCGTCCGGGTGGTTTACCTGGGCAACCGGGGCTTCATCGATGAACACCAACACCGGCTATTAGCAGAGAAATTAAACTCCACCAACCTTCTGTTAGACTTTGATCGAGACGCCATTCAAGCCAATCGAAAAGATGCTATCGACGTAACGGAAGTCGTACAGCAACTGATTTTATGACCGTTGCTCAAAACCTAGACATATGACACAGGAAACTTTAGAAAAAGAACCGCAAACCCTACAGCAAGTTTATTTCCAACAAAGCAACTTAAACCGGTTGGAGCTTTGCATGAAAGGGGAGGACTATCCAGTTTCGATGTTGTTTTCCGGCCCGCCCGGAACCGGCAAAACCACCACTGCCAAAAACTTCATCAACGCGGTGCGCTGTATCAACCGTCCCAAACACTCCCCCTACCCTTGCGGGGAGTGCGACGTTTGCCGAAGCGATCCCAGACAGCTTCCCAGCTCCTCCAACGTTCTTTGGATCCAACGGGGCAACGAGCAGAACCTAACCCAGCAACTCAAAGAGATCTCGGACTTTATCGAGCAAGTTCCCGAAGGATACGGATTTTTCGGCCAACAGGAGCATACAAACCGAAAATTCGTGGTTGTCGACGAATTATGGAACTTAGCCGATACCCAGATCGCTCGGTTGCTTTACAACGCTGAACTCTACGGGCTTTTAAAGCGCAACAAGGTAACGTTTATTCTGGTAACTATGAACGAGAGCGCGCTGAAAGACGTAACCCGAGAGGCGTTGGTATCGCGATGCGAACCGTTTTATTTCCTCCCGCCTAACCAGGAGCAGATCAAACGGTACCTTAAGGAGCAATACGGGGAGCACCCGGAAGAGTCCTTAGAGCTGATCGCGAAAGCTTGCAACAACAATCTCCGGGAAGCGATCTCGCAAATGAATGTTTGCCTGAAGACTGAACGAGCTCGCTTGGAAAAAGAAGGGTTGTCGGAAGAACCGACGCTGAACCCCAGAACGGTAGCCGACCACCTGCACTATTTCGATGATGCCAAACGCATCGAACTTTGGAACTTGGTGCAGGGCAAAAACGCCAAAAATTTC
>JBDGRN010000061.1:5918-16465 GCA_042218125.1 Halobacteria archaeon
TCAGCAACACCTTGCCCTACGGCGTTATTGAAGCCAATGTCTTAAAGCAACTGATCGAAGATATCGACTACTGTATGACGCGAACGGAAGACCCCGATACCGTTCAGCAACAGGTAAAAGCGATCCGGGATATCGTCGCTTACCTTAACAGCAACGCCCCGGAACCGATCCATGTTTTTTTCAAAGTGTTTCGCACCAAGTACGATAAAGTGGTAGATACCGCGCTTTTAGAGCAACGCAACGCGGTTTCCTCGGGATATGAGTACCTATAAAAAAGGGTTGCTTTACCTGTTCAACGCCCCAGGGGATATCGTCACCTGGGAAGCCGGCAACGCCGTCCAGCAACATAACGCTGAGCTAATCGTAGAAGCTAGCGCTACCCCAGAGCAAATCGAAGCCCGAACCGGTTTTGTTTCCTTTGGGGACCCGTATGTTTTTGTGTTTTCTTTAGAAGGTGGATTCGCCTTTAGCAATACCTATAAACCCGATCCGAATTGCATCGTTTTTGTACTTTGCGACCAAAGCTTGCAAAGCGACCCGGAGCGGTACGACGATCGGATCAAAGCGCAACAAAGCGAGCATATCAAGATCGTTAAGTACCGCCAGCCTAATTACCTCCGGCGAAAACCGTTTAAGCAATGGTACGAAAGCCTGAGCGAACAGGAGCGAGCGGCGGTTTACCCGTACCGCGCTCATCCTTGGAAGCTTCAGGCGTTGCAACGGCAGGGTATCGAACCGCTGGAGCAACAGGAAGAGGCAACCGATTACCGAGAGCTGGATAACCTGTTGGGTGTTCTAGGAACCGCCCGGGGGTTGCGGATCTGGAAAGAGATCGACCGCGGGACGCTGTTTCGAATATTTTTAACCCCGGAGCCAGAAAAAGGTGGCGGGTATCTCGCCCTAGCCGGCGGCCGGAACCCTAAACGCGATACCTTTAATGGAACGCACCTGGAAGGGTGGGAGCATCGAACGCCGTCGCTGAGAGCTTACGACCTCGACCTATTTCTAAGACGTGGCAAGGCGCCTGAGCTCTGGCACTACTACCGGCGTTACGCTGAGCCTTATCTCCAGGAATCGCTTCCGGAGCCGGAACTTTTCGTGTATCTCTTTGCGGTTTGGGTTTATGTCGCCAGCAACCAGCTGGCTGGTCGACGAGCCAAGGGCTTTCAACAAAAAACCAGTAAGAACGGTAGGCTGTACAACAACTTCGCGCCCTCGCAGAACGCTATCCGGCTGTTTGAACAACTGTTACAGGAGTAACTATATGTCCGAAGAACTCGCTAATTTCAACTTTGACCCCAACGAAATCGAAGTATCCGAAGAAGAACTCCCCAATTTAGCCCCCGACCAAGCCCAAGAGGTTGTTAATTCGGAAATGGGCTCCGGATTTAAGATCGACCCGGCCCGCCTTTTTCCCATGGTTCGGCTAGGCAAGAATACCCAGATCAACTGGCAAGACGAGAACGGCTACGGCGTTTTCGATTTTGCCAGCGTTGATCTTCCCGAGATCGGAAAAACTGTCGGCGGGGAAGACGGCCTCTCCAACAAGATCGTCTCTGTTAAATTTGTGATCCTCGAACCGCGGTTTGGGGCAGAACAAAGCCATTTCGATGCCGATAGTGGCAAACCCCAAAGGTTCTGCCAAACCATTGCGGCGTTTCCCGATATCGACGGCACCGACCGTTGGAACAAGTTTTCAGATATGCCGTTGGAAGCACCGATTACTGCTCCCCGGGACTACGATACCCGCGAGCAGGTAAAAGGCAACGCGGAAAACCTAGTTAAGCAAAAAGGCTTATACGGTTCCAAAGGCATGTTCTGCGAAAACTGCGTCGCTTGCGGGGAGGATAAGTTCGTTCTCAAAGACGAAAACGGCGCCGAGCAAGTAGACAGCAAAGGCAACAAGATCGTCGTTTCCTGTGAAGGTCAGGGCGAGTTGCTGGTTGCTATCACTCACTTCGGAATCAAGAAACCGGATCCTCGCAACCCCAAAAAGCCTAAATTCGAATGGGTCTCTTACGACAAGCCCTACTTAAACACCCAAGACGATAACGATAACCCAGTCCAACTTCAGCTGTTCCAGGCTCCGCCCATCGTTCGGTTGGCACCTTCCAAGAAGATGCTGACCCGCAAAACGCCGTTTGAGGTTTGGACAACCGATGATGCCGGCGATCAAAACCCCGACCCCTCAGCTAGCTATATTCCCAGCGACGTCCAAAACGTTGCGCTTTATCTGCAAAAACTCCGGCAAGAAACGTTGGACGACGGCCATAGCTGGATCCAAGTTTATGAAACCGAAGAAGGATACTACCGGAGTTTGTATCGCGGGCTTCATGAGCTTTGGGTTGCCAAACCCCATCAGGGAGACGGCGTCAACAACTGCGATATCGTTTGCATGATGCGCGGCGCCGACGAGAACCGGAAGTATTTAGACGCCGGTAAGAAAGGCGCTATGAAGCTTACCTCCGATGCCTACAAACTCTATGGGTATCACCGCGATCGCGTTCGCACCCTCGCCCAAGAACAAGGCCGTAAGCTTTACGAACCTTGGAAACCGACCGAGCTTCGAGAGGCCGATCAACAACCTGCCTTAGCCGATCGCCAAGACAGCAAGAGCCTTACCCAAGAGGCAGAAACCACTTTCAACGTTCAAGCTGAACCCTTAAACGGCAACAGCTAACTTCCTTCCCGGCGGGGTGCGCCCCGCCGGTGCTAAAATATTCCTTAAAGCGGAGAACGGAAATTTATGCAGACAGTCGCGAACGCAACCAACTTTTTAACAGCACGCTTCGACGGCGCTTACGCGCAGTTCACCACCCTGCCCGACCCGGAAACCACCGAGGTTATCAAGGAGTCGCTTTCTTTTAGCGACAAAAGCATTGAGTTTCAAAACAAACGCGACGGCACCAACTACGACTCTATCGTTCGGCTTTACGATCCGCGCAACGGAACCTTTCCGACCGGCTTGTTGCCACGGGTAGGGATGGTTTTGAAGTCCCGAGAGATCGGGTATGAACTGAGCTGTTACAAAACCATCGGCGACGCATACATCCAGCGCTTTGACCTATCTCAAGAGGAGCCGTTCCCGGGTTACCGGTTGTGGGATCATCAGGTGGAAGGCATCGAAACGGCCTTGCGGTTGCGCCGTTGCTGTTTGGAGATCCCTACCGGAGGCGGAAAAACAGTGATGCTGGCTGAGATCGCAAAGCATTTCCCTTACGCCGATATCCTGGTAACGGCGAGTAGTAGCGATGTTATGCGGAACAACGCTGATACCATCGAGCATATCATCGGCGAGAAAGTTGGGCGGGTTGGCGATGGCAAACGGGACTACCGGCGGGTAACCTCGGCAACGCTCCAAACCCTGGTGCGGGATATCGGCGCTAACCCCCGAGGCTTCGACAACTTCCAGGTTCACCTAGTCGACGAGTGCCAATTCGTCGGGTACCACCAAACCGCTCGTTTGGTTTTTGGGAACCTTCGGGGTGTTGACTTCCGTGTTGGCGTTTCCGCGACCGCTTGGCGGGAAGGGGGCGATACCTTAGCGATGGAGGGGTATATCGGTCCCTTGGCGTACCAGATCAAAGAAGAAGAACTGCAACGCAAGGGGATCTTGGTTCCCTTCGATTTCTGCTCGATCTACATCCCCGCCCCCAAAGACCCGGTTAAAGAGTTCGCCAATACCAAAAAAGAGCGAAACGGCAAGCCCAACCGGGATGCTGTTTACGATCACCTGATCACCAAAAACCAGCAACGAAACAACGCTGTCGCCCAGCTTGTCAAAGCTCATCGGGATCGTGGCTGTCCGTACGGGCCTTGTTTGATTGTGACCGGTTTGATCGATCACAGCAAGCTGATCTACGACCTTTTATGTCAATTCCTAACGCCGGAAGAGGAAGTGGAGTTGGTTTACGGCAAAACCGGTAAGACCAAACGCAAGGAAGTAATCGACCGGCTGAGGTCTTCCGACCTTAGGTTCGTGGTTGCCAACCAGATCTTCAACGTTGGCGTCGACTTCCCACCAGCCGGGTTGCTGATCAACACCTCCGGCGGTAGCGCTCAATCGGCGCTGATCCAAAAGATCGGCCGGGTGATCCGAAAGGCAGAGGGGAAGGATCATGCCCTGGTTATCGATTTCGAAGATGGCGATCCCTTCTACCTACGCCAAAACTATTACAACCGAACCCGAGCGCTAAAAGAACGTTATCCCAGCACCAAGAAAGAGGAAAAGCATACCGTCAGCTCGATTATCAAAAAGTTTTATGATTGACGCTAAGGTCGTCAAAACCCAACAACCGCTTTATGAGCTCGCTTCCCGCTTCGGGTTCGATTTCCGCAAGGGTAGCGGGAACCTTTGCCCGTTTTGTGGGAAGCACAAGCTTCAAGTCAACGACTATTATTACTATTGCTTTATGGCCGGTTGCAAGGGTAAGCGGAAAGGAGGCGATATCTACGAGCTTCTAAAAGATACCGGCAAAGCTCAAGACTTTCGGGACGCCTTCAACCAGGTCAAAACCGCTTTAGGTGTTAAAGAACAACGGCAACGCTACGCCCAAAAACTGAGCAACCGCGCCGATGTCTTAGAAGAAGCATTCCTCCGCTACAACCGAAACGCTGGCCAACAAGCCTACAACTACCTTTTAGACCGCGGGTTGCGCCGTTCCTTAGAGGCAATTCCTATCGGATGCGCCGATCGCGAGGACTTCCTAAAACCAGTTCTCTCTTCTCAGCAATTGGAGCAGGCAGGGATCCTTTCCGCCCGAGGGCGAGAACTTTTCTACGACCACGTTATTTTTCCTATTTACAACGCCCGAGGTCGCCTCGCCCACCTCCAAGGACGCGGGCTGGAGAGCAACCAACGCTGGATCAACACCAAAGGCGAGGAAGGGCTAACGATCTCACACTTTCTGTTCAACCAGGACAAAGCCTCGGCGCCCGATCTTTACCTAACGGAAGGGATCTCTGACGGCATGACGTTGATTGAACTTTTGGGGCCAGAACGCGTTACTTCTTGTATCGGGGTCTCTCCTAAGCTAGAGGCGAATCTGCCGTTTTTTGCAACGAAACAAAGCTTAACGGCGGTGTTCGACAACGACCGGTTTGAGGAAGGGTTACCCGAGGCCGGGTTATTAAAGTCCTGGGCTTCCATCTTAGAAAAGTTGTTGACCCTGAAAACGTATCTTCCTGACCTGGCGGTTTACTGCTTAACCCCGCCGGACAAACCGCGGGTAACTGATGTCAACGATTGGTTTCTGTCCGGGGAGCTTGACCGAACAAAACTGGATCCTGTTCCGCTATGGGAGTTTCTTTTCCAAGAGTTTCCCGAAGACCCAAGGTTCCACGGTCAGCTCGTCGCTTACCTAACCCAAACCGAGGACCCGGAACTCAAACAGCGGTTCGAGCAAAACCTCCAAACCCGGTCTTCGTTGGTCGATTATCTCCAAGAACTGGTGGAAAAACAGGTGTTCCATGTTATGCGCTAACGTTTCCGGTTATGATAAGTTCGTCGGGCCGATCATAGTGGTGGTGGCCTCTATAGACGCGGTCTCCTTTCAGGTTAAAGCCAACCATAAAGAGTTCTCCCCGAGTTGGCGTCAACGGCGCAAAGCCGTAGAAGAGTCGGCGGTAACTTATCGGGTGAACTATATCTTTCCCGACGAGCTTGAAGGGTCTCGAAAGGTGAAAAAGGTATCCAAGGCGATAGAGCGGTTGGCGATCATCATGCAGTTCTATACCCAAGCCGATCGCGTCTACGCGCCGGGTTACTTGCCAACACCGGGAAAGCTGTTTGAGGATCTAAAAAGTTCCCCAGAGCTCAGGCTAACCAAGTATATCGCCGATACCCTAAGACGGCCGTATGTCCTTAAAGCCCATCAAGCTCATCCGATTTACGAGTTCCAAAAAAACGACGGCGGTTTGGACCGGCAACATATCTTAAACTTGCTACGCCACGGCCCCACCCGTTACCACCACAGCCTTTACCCGCAGTTGTTCGTTAACAGCATCCGTCGCATGATCCGAAAACGCCGAATCGATTACCTTAGACCTGTTCGGCCGTTCCTTTATCAGGGCCCGCGTTGGTGGAAACGGCAATTCGATAAACCCTTCCCGGACTATTTTAAGGAGCGAGACCGTCGCCACCTCGACGAAGTCCTTTATGGAGTCGGCTGTTCCTTAAAGTTAAACCAAACCCCCGACCAAAAACACCCGCCCAGCTTCCAACGCTGGGTTCTAGAAAACGCGCCGGAAGGATGGGAGCATCTCTATGACCCCGAAACACGCTCTTAAAGAGGAAAAAGAACTGATCGCGATCTACCGGAAGGAGTACGATGCGTTCAAACACCAAAGCGCTTCCTTGGCGCGACGCTTAGACCTACAAGCGCTAAGAACGTTTTACGATCAAATGCAACGGTTTTACGAGGTATATCGGTATCACGACCAAGGGTTTGTTAGCTCGGTAGAGACCACCTGCTACGGCGACCGTTCTTTGGACACCCTAGTGCGGTACTGCCACCTTTCGCCTTGGGTGCTTATCGAAGACGATGACTACCCAAAAGTCCTCGGGATATTCCGGTATTACCTAAACTCCCTGAGACCGGAGATCCAGCATTTAGCCAAAACGTTTTTGACCAATAACCGTTCTGAAGCCCCAGTCCCCTTCTAGTTAGGTTGTAAGGCAGAAGACAACCTAACAAGAGAGCTTATGGAAGGGTATCTTTTAGCTTTCGACCAGGCCCTAGCTAACACCGGCTGGGCCGTTGGTCGATTGGACGGAAAGGAACTGTCCATCGTTGACCACGGGGTTCACCACACTACCCGCGACTATTCCGAACAGGAACGTTTGCTGTCCATCGAAGAGCTGGTCAGCGATCTTACTCACACCTATAAACCGTTCCGGGCTTATACCGAGTCCGTTTTTCTCCGGAAAGGGACGCCCAATCAGGGAAAGGTGTTGGTCAAAGTCGAGACCACCATTCACAACTACTTGGCGAACTTCGGCGTTGCCACCGAGGTAGTTAACAGCTCGCCGAAAATGCAGAAAAGCTGGCGCCGGCAACTCCAGATCTTTCGGGAAGACGGCGACAAAGCCTCTTCGGTAAGACGTTTAAACATCCCCAACCTAAAAGAACATTCCGCCGACGCCTGCGCGATCTTGCTTACCGGCGCCCTGAACGACGAGCTGTTAACCTACGACGATATCGATGACTTCCTCATCCCCCGTCCAACCGCAGCCTAGACCCTTAGCCCGCCACGAGGTCACCTCGTTTTCCCGGCTTAACGCGTTCAAGGATTGCTCTCAATACTTTTACCTGAAGTATATCTACGGGCTCCCGGAAGAAAAGCCGTTCAACAAACACCTGCATATCGGTGCAGTGGTTCACAGCGCGATCGCCGACCACCTAGATGGCGGTTACGAGCTGGACGACGCGTTTTTAATCCACCTCGGGCGTTGGTTGACCAAGATGGGGTTGGAATTCGATGAGGAAGAACTGGTGGAAAAGATCGCCCCGGCCGCCGAGTTGTTGTGGCGGTGCAGCTTAAAGTGCAAAGACCCGGAGCTGGTGATCCGTAAGGAAAATGGTGACCTCCTAAAGGATCCTATAAGCTACCCGACCCAAAAGTTCAAAAAGCTCTGTTTTGAAGAAGGGATTACCCAAAGCTTTTCCAACCTCGATCAACAAGCCAGCAAACAGAACCAGGATTTCGTTGCCGAAAGTTTTGCCTGGATAGTAGCTCGGATGTTTTATCTGGTGCGATACTTCCAGGTGCCAGGATGGGTTAAGGAGAACTTATTCGTCGAGGTAGGGATCTCCACCAACACCGAAAACCGAGTCTCGATCCCTGGTACCCGGGTAGCGCTTCAGGGCTACATCGATTGGGTCGTTAGGCACCAAGACGATCGCGTTGTCATCCTCGACCATAAAACCTCCAAAAAAGCGCCGACGCCGGAGAACGTGTTTGTCGACCCTCAGCTCAACCTATACGTATGGTTGTTGGAGCAGGTTTACGGGATCCACGCTGACCTTATCGGCATCAACCATCTGGAAAGCGGGGAAGTGATCGCGACGCAAACCGACCGTCGAGTGGTGCAGTCGGTGGTGGACTACCACCGAGAACTCCAACAGCAGATCGAGAAAGGGGTTTACTTCAAACACGACCCGACCGAGTACAACACCCCCTGCGTAAAAACGAACTGGAAGACCGGCGAGATAACTGAGAGTTGTCCGTTTTTGTCCAGTTGTCATCCGATCTTCGCCCAGATCAACGGGTTATAGCCCGTTGCATCCCAAAGCCCCTGTGGCATGCTGTTTAACAGCAGTCAAGGGGCTTTGATATGGATACAAAACAGATCAAGAAAAAGTTACCCAAGGTAGGGAGACGAACCATTGCCGAGGCGTTGGTTCATACCGAAGGGTTAACCCAAACCCAGGCGGAGAAAGTCGTCAAGCTGGTGTTCGACGAAGTGCTTTATCAGGTCTTAGAGCAAAAGATCGTCGATATCCCAGGGTTTGGAAAGTTTTTCGGCAAATACACACCTCCGCGATTAGGGTCGCATCCGCAAACCCACGAAACGATCGAGATCGGCCCTACGGTACAAATGCGGGCAGAGTTTAGCTCTAACGTCAAAAAGCAATTAAACAACTACGTCGACCGGTTCCAGGAGGTGTTAAACGATGGCACGGAAGAATCAAAACCGCTCGGGCGCGATCAATAGCCCCAGCACGGTGCGTAACTCCTTACTGAACTACCTTAAGCACGAGTTTCCTTATGACTTGGACTGGGTTCACCCGGTTTCCCGGAAACGTTATGCGGCTGAGGATATCGCTACCCACCTCAAGCGGTTCAAAGGGTTTAACCCGGAAGGCTATAAAGCGATGTGGATCCTTTTTACCACCTCAGCTACCCGAGCGTTTATCGCCTCTCGGATGATGGTATCCACCTCAACGTTGCGCAGAATCTGGGACAACGCGATCGATACCCTGTTACTGCTGTTGAGACACCCCTCCTTAGACCCAGGGACCATCCAGATCTATGACGTCTGAATCCGAGCATCAACCAATCCTCCAACCCGTCCAAGAACACCTAGAGCAACAAGACGAAACGGCCAAGGAAGATTTTTACCAAGCCTTAAGCCTCATCGAACAGTTCCATGAAGCGCTTAACCAACTCCAGGAGCTAGAAAAGGAACTCCCCCAACGTCACCAGGGAGAGCTAGAGGCAACCCGAAAGGAGTTGGAAAGCCTAGTAGATGTTTTAGACTCCGAAAGTTCTCCGGTGGAGATCGTTCAAAGCCAAAACCTGTCAGGCGTGTTGCGCCGGTCTAAAGTCGAGCGTTTAGGAATCGCCGGTGAGCTAGTCCGCGCTCGCCGAGAGGAAAAAGCGACCTTAAGAGAGCTCTCGGAACGGTTTGGGTTAAACGCTCGTTGCATCGGCCGGTTCTTTCGGTACTACGATAGTCTTCAACCCTCCCAGAAAAGTAAATACCAACGTAAGAGCGTGTTTGAGGTAACCGAGCGTTTAGAAGAACTGCAAACCGAGATCCTGCGAAACTTTAAGCGACTGGAAGGTACACGGGACGAAGTTGCCGTTAAGTATATCGGAGAACTCCGCCAAACCTTAGAGCTGGCTGTTAAAGTCGCCGACCGCATCAACGATGCCAAAGAAATGCGCCGGCAGTACGAAGAGTTTAAGCAGGTTGTCTACGATATCTTCGCCCAAGACCTAAAAGACCAACCGCAACTGCGAGACCAGATCTTAGATAAACTGAAACGGATTAACGACAGCGAAAAGTTATGAGCCAAGAAACCAACGCCACCAAGATCGTCGAGATCGTTACCCAAAAGCTTAAAGAAACCGCTCAGCGGGAAGCGCCTCGGACTTACCCTAGGATCCCGCTGGCTAAAGCGCCGGTATTTTGCATCGGTTATGAGCCGGAAAACCGGGAGTTTTATCTACGCACCCACTACCGCCCTTTGAGGAAACCCGTTAGTCGCGGTAAACTGTTCGAGGTGCCCTTACGGTTCCAGAAAGGGGATGATATCGAATCCCGCATCCAAGGTTGCTTGGAAACGATCGCGCAACGGGTGGCTTGCGTTAAAGGGCCCGAAGAGCGCGATCGCCTGGAAAGAAAGCTAGCCGAACAACGGGAAGAAAGTCGAGAGCATAAGTTTTGAACTTAAAGATCGAACTCAGGGTAGAGCCGAAAGTAAAAGAAAGCGTCGAGCCAACGATAAAATATCTAGAGATCGAAAACGCTGAGGTAGTTGTACCCTACCTCAGCAAACCATTTCGAGAGTTTCTGCTTAGCAACAGTTATATCGGCCAGTCGGAACAGCCGGAGCTGGTTTATTACCTCGCCTGTTTCTTTTTCCCGAAGGAACCGCTCACCGCAGACTACGATCTGTTTACCTTGGTACCAGTAGAGGTTGCAATCAGCGGTTGCGACTTTCGGACTTTAAGCGCGATCGCTTCTGGGGAGTTCGAGCCTGGTCTTAGTAGGCTTTACGATCTTGACTTGGATCTGTTCACTCATCAGTACGAGTGCT
>JBDGRN010000129.1:0-11936 GCA_042218125.1 Halobacteria archaeon
CTTTGCCACTAGACCATCCATCGTTTACACGATATTTGGCTTACCTCTAGTCTTTTTTCGTACACTTTCTCTGAACCTTTCGATTCGAGTCCACGTATTTACAGCCCGTGTATTTTGGCGTATTCAGGGTTTGCTTTTGTTGTTCAAGGCAGTAAGCCCTATACCAAACTGCCATCTTCATATTATTCACTGTTTAATTACTTAAAATTAACGCGATTCACCCACGGGTCAGGTGTCAAGGGAAATCGAAGATTTCCCGTATCCCGGAAAGCTCCGCTTTCCGAGGAACCCGTGGTACTCTCGCTCTTCCCTTATAGAGCAAACCGTTCCAAAATAATTATTGCAATACGTCGAAGACTCCAGGAAAAAGTTAGCTTTGAAGATCAAATTATGAACTACCGCCGGTTTCCTTTACCGTGCCTTATGTTGTTGTCTGATTTTTGTTTCGTTTGTGGAAGTGTTTTTGCTCACATTCTCGTTAATGTATATACCCGTGAAGTTAACTGGGGGTGATCCCCTGTATATATCGATGTAAGACTGGTTGTAATCCTCCGGGTTGGGTCTGTCGGATCCAGGTGGTTTACCTTTCTCCCAAGGTTCCAGTCCACAGTTCGGTTTGAGGTTCGGATTACCCTCACACGGGAATGGATTTGACAGTCCCGCAGTTCGGTTGGGGTGATCTATAGGCACAGTTTGACCATGGTACGTCGTATCATCCTTGATTGGCTTCACGCCTGCCGAATGTACCCTATCGTTTCCGTCACCGTACCTGACCTCGGCATAGAGGTCCTCAAAAATCATCATCTTGTTGTTACCACCATCAGGTTTCACGGCTCTTGCATCGTGGAGCCGGAACTTAATACCCTTCAGGGTTGCATCGACTCTTTTCACAAGACCCGATTTTTGGACTACCCAGCTGTTCAGCACCTTGAGACATAGGTTTCCTAAAAGGGCACCTATTAGATTACAGTGTGTATCTTCCTGTGGATTAGCCAACCAGTAATCACCCTCGGAGAACGAAAGATCCCATCCTATTATGGGGACGACAGTAGCTTTGAAGCTTCTCGCGGAAAACTCACCGACCTTGGCGTACAGATCACAGTTCGTTTTCTTTTTACCATCACATTCGTCACTTCCCTTCAGTTTTGCTGGTGCTGCATCTATCCATACGTATGCGTTCTGGACTTTTTCCGTACGTTCGTCGTAATACTTCCAGGTTTTGTAAACGTAGAAACCGTTACTCACTGAAATATTATTTACCCCAGCCCCTATGACGTCCTCATTGTCTGGTACTTTTCCGGGTGTCGGGAACGGTAGCGGTGACTTACCTTCGGACTGGTTTATAGCCAGGTTCTCGCCTAACATCTTCTGTGCACCCAGGATTATCCCTCCCTTATAGTGCTCCGCGGGAAACATACAGGGACCACCTCTTGGACCCAGACCCGATGGATAACTATCGTTCGGCCAAACGAAACCACATCCGTCACTTCCTTTCCTGGCATCTGCCCCGTACTCGGGAACCATCACGAAAAGTGATACTCCAACAACGAACCAGACAGTACCTATTATTAGCAACCTTTTCCGAGAGTAATTTTCTCCACCTATCATAGTTTATTTTTTGGGTTTACACGTGTTATACGAAGCTTTGCTTGTTCCAACCCGCGCGTTACTTGCCGAATATCCCGCAATCTCGTGTCTCCTCACCCAGTCACGAACCGTGCTGTTCCTAGGGTACGAAATGTTAAAGTTCAAAGTTCTGTTCTGGGCGTTGCTCCTGAACGCAACCTTTTCACCTCCAACACCGTGCATCCAGGCGCTAACGTTTCTCGCAAATATAGGTCTAAGGCCATCAGCCTCGGCCTTCCCACCTGGATCCGCTATTATCTGGAACTGGTCCGACTTGGGACCCCAGACACGGTACTTCCCATCGTCAGCATACGCAGTCTCCGTAATCCTTATATTCCTTATAGTGAGGTTCTCCGCGTGAAGCTGTGAGGTGTAGACACGTAACGTCTCACCCTGGATATAGGCACTGTCCTTGAAGCCGTTGGAATCCGGCTGATCGGGTGACCCTTTCTCCACAGGCTGTTCAATACCTATCCGCATCCAACGATCAAGAATCGGTAACTGTATATGTACCTTTGCATTGAATCCATAGACCCTTGCCTTCTTCAACTCTATAACTAGCATCGGAATGCTCTTACATTTAAAAGTATCTGTAGGCCCGGGAATGAACATAGCGCTCTCGTTGACGGCCCCTCCACCCATCCTTTTGATGGTTCCATGGTCGTCATAGAGCATCTGTGGGTAGGCGCCTCCACCTTTATGACCCACGAAGTACTGGGCTTCAGCATAGAAACCACCTGTACCCAGAACACTGGTCAGTGCAAGAGCCATCTGGGCAGACCAGATTATGTACAGAACTAACACTACAGCCGCAACCGCTGAACTCAACGTTAAGCCGAACCTCTTTTTGGAATGCGTCATTATATTGCCCCCCTGGTACCGTTGTTCTGTCCTTTCAAGTTCATACAGTAGTTGTTATCCTTAACCCGTGGGTTATCTACGTTCGTCTCTATCTCCATCGACACGTCGGGGAACTTGAGACGTGAGAACGACACGAAATGTGTCGTAGCCTGAGCGTCTATAAGATGCGCCTCTTTACCCCTGAGGAAGAAAGCCGTCTCTCCGACCACTCCGTCGAAACCAAGGTTACTGCGTCTCGGACCGAAGGTATACTCACCATTCTGTTCGTCTATAGCAAGGTCACCACCGATATTGAGTCTATCAGCGCTGAGACCGCTGAACATCACAGCGGCGTTTCCTAGCTCCACTGCATTCTTCTTCATCTTGAGAGTGTAGTCCTGGACCTGTCCCGTAAATCCGGTCTCGTTGTATTCCGAGTAGTTACCACTAGCTACCGAAACCCGCATCCGGGTGGGCCCCGCACGTGCCGATCTGGGTGGAATAAAGCTTAGCGAGATTTTACACCCAGCGCCCGAACAGGTTCCATTGATTGGTTTCTCGTCCCTGAAACTTCCGTCCTGGTTCCAGTCAACCCAGGTTCTTATGAACTTCTTACCGCCAGAATCCGAACCTACACTTATGTTAGCGGTATGTTTCACGCTCCTGGTCAGGTTGGACGTATTGTAATCGGTGTTGTTGACGTAGGCTTTGTTGTCGTCCCCAGAACCTGACCTGTAGTCCAGACCTTCAAGCTCAAACTTATCTATCCAGTCTCCACCGGCGCTACCGCTCGATTCAGTGTAGGGTGCAACGTTGACCGTTAGGTCCTCGGCTTCCCCCGAACCGTACGCACCATACGGCTTACCGGGATATCCGTCACGCTTCATCATGACACGCATCAAGGTTGCGCCCGATACAGCGCTGTATGGGACTTCGATATCCTCGGATACGGAGCAGTCTTTCGGAGAGCAGTTTCCAACTTTATACTCTTCGTTCGACTGAAGTTTCTGGTCCTTGTTCCAGTCTATCCAGGCTTTTACGCTGGTATCCTGGTAAAAGGCCTTTCCAATATCCACCGACAGTGTCATCGACTTGCCCTTCGTGATATTTTTCGCCGACGTGTTCTTCGTCTGATCGTCGTACCCCGACTCACTTGGCTTAGTCTTCAGATTTAGTCCGGCGAAGCCGGCCTCCTTTATCCATTCGTTGCCGGCCTTGGGTTCACCGTACCCTGTCGGAAGGGTGCTGGCGTTACCTTTCTCCTGCACCAACAGAGTGAAGTCCTCTGTCTCGCCTCTCCAGTTGTTGTCCCCTGGCGGCGAGGGTGGCGGCTGGTACGCCGTAATTCTCATGAGTTTGGGGCCCGGCTCTACAGAATCCGGAACCTTATCGCCCTTGTCCCTCTTTACCTCGTAGATACCGAGGTTGCTTCTGTTACCCACCGTACCTATAGGATATACCTCATCGTCGCTGAAAGATCCGGTATCGTCCCAGTCGATCTTTACATCGACCTTCGAAGGCGCCGGATTCACGTAGACCGAAAAGTCCTCCGTCTGCCCGGAGAAATCCGACTTGTCCGGCGTGGGAACCCCACTATCGCCGAATCCCTGTGCCGTCATCACACGCATCGTGGTCGGACCGTGTCTGGCATCCTCGGGAACCTTGACGGATACGTTGCCCTGGAAAACCGTTTTTGAAGATTTGGAGGAAGCTATACTGTAGGCTTCTCCGCCGTTGCTCGCGGGGGTGTCATCGAACTTACCGTTGTGGTTCCAGTCTATCCATGCCTTTATGTGTGCCTCACCGGCGACGGTGACGCTAAAGTCGTCCTTTTCACCAGCCCAGTTGTTCTCAGTGAAGCTTGGGTATCCAGGGTCTCCACCGTCACCCGTCTTACTTATGACCCGCATCAGTGTCGTTCCTGATTTGGCATAATCCGGGACGGTTACAGATTTATGGTATTTTTTGGTTTCTTTATCACAGCCAGTTGGCCAATGACAGTTACCTACTTCCTTTTTCCCAACGTTTATTTTTTCAGCGCTCTTGTCGAAGTCGCCGTCCTGATCCCAGTCGATAAATGCACGTACATCCGTTTTGGTATTGCCAGCGGAGGAAGTAACCCAAACATTCACGTCCTTACTCTCCCCGGCTTCCAGACTTTTCGTACTTGTCGTTTCCGTGTAGTCCTTGTAACCACCGGTATTACCATCTTCCCCTGTATTTATTCCGGCGAACTTGACCTGTTCAATCCATGTATCTTCACCGTTGTCATTTTCGGTATCGCCCGCGGACTGACTACCTGGATACTTTCCTATATTGATGCGGGTTTTTCCTACCTTGTGGGCCACGGCGCTTAATTCATTTTTCTCTCCTATAGACAGGTTCCTTGTATGCATCTGAGTGGCGTTTACGTACCCCTTGTCGTTCGGTTGGGGTGCGTTTATACCGGCGTATGCCACCTGCTGGAGGACGTTGCCATCGGAGGTATCGCCGCTGGGTTTACCGTAGCTACTGTTCCAGGTGGGTCCGTAGGGTGTACCCACGCTTCCTACACCCGTTATATCGAACTTGAGACTGTCACCACGTTTAACTGTTGCAGTCGGACCCCCTGTGGCGTCGACGTATCCCCCGAAGCTAGTGGTGTTCCCGGTGTTCAGTACTCCAGGGATACTGATATCCCTCACGTAGCTTTCGTTGTCTGTTCCGTTGGATGTCGGATACCTACTCGGGTCAGCCTTCTGTTCCTCCGTGAAGTATACTCCGTAGTCCTCGAACTCACCCATCCTAATCCTTCCGTCCGGATTTGGGAAGTCCCGTCGGTTGGTGTCCTTCTTTACTGCAACCCGTATGACGCTAGCGCCTTTCTTCGCTGATTCAGGAACATCAATTTCCTGACTCACAGAACAGTCCTGCTCTTCACATGAACCCAGGTCATCAAGGGTTTCTTCATGTTTATTGAAGTTTCCGTCCCTGTTGAAGTCGATCCATGCTTTGGCGGCAACTCTCTCGTCGTTCGACTGTCCTATCGTCAGGTTTAGATCGTATGTTTTACCGAAAATAAGATTGGTTGAAACGTTGGTTAGGTTCTTGTATCCGTCGCCTGTATCAATCGTCGATCTCTGGTTAATAGAGTTGAGCTGAATTCGATCGACCCAGACGTGTTGCCCACTGATCTTCTTGTACTCGTTTGTATTTGGAGGGCTGTAATCCAGGGTTTCGATTGGTCCAACTATGTCGACGTCCCTGGTTATGTTAATACGTAGATTATGCAGAAAGCCAAGGTTCGGCGTCTTTATGTCCTTTGTAAAACTCAGGGGCGTTCCTGCCGGGATCTCCGCCTTAGATATCTCAGCCTTTATGAGAGGAAGGTACGTGTCTCCCTTCTCGAGGTCCCTGCCGTCGGGTGGACCCCTGTACTTACAGGCTGAGGATCCGCCGGCTACCGGATAAACGACGATCCCCGAACCCTGAACCTCGTCGATACTGGCGTGGAAACCACCTACGTTACCTATTGTAACAGCGGCTGGAACCGAGGACAGTATAAACATCGAAGCAACCACAATAAGTAGAATTACACCAAAAGTCAGTGACACACCCAGCCTTTTTTTCCGAGATTGGAGTATTGAATCCTTCTTCTCTTCGGCGTAGCCAAGCCAAGTTTTCTTACCCTCTCGGATCTCCCCTAGTTCATTATCATCAAACATTAATTAGATCAGCCTGTGATTAGAGTCGTTTACTCTCTTGTTCAGTGGATCTTATCATCATGTGTAATTAAACGTTTGGGAAAATATTCGATTTACCAAAAATTTTTATAAGAAAACATAAAGAAAACAGATTCCTTTAAATACAGTCAGTTAGGATGCCTAAAACTACCAAACCCAGAAAAATAAAACCGTTTAAACCGAGGAATAATCCTATCAAAACCCAGATACTCTGCCTACAACACAAGTTGTTTACATGACTAATCATGCACCGTAACCAATCTTTCACACCAATACAATCAACCTAAGTCAACCATCCACACCAATACAATCACAGTATATACCCCAGTATAGATACCTGAATAATATAGGATTCCTAAAGTTCAACTACAGAATCCAAAAAACAGATTAGAATACAAAAAACAGATTACAATACTAAAGATCCATTTCATCGACCTTCTGAATCTTCGGTTTTACGTTAACCCTACAGTAACCAGAATCCGGGTTCTTTTCGAAGTAATCCTGGTGGTGTTCCTCGGCCTCATAAAACCTACCGGCCGGTTCTATCTCCGTTACGATCTCGTCACCGGTTTCGCGGGAGAGTTCTTCGACGTAGCTATCCACGACTTCCTTCTGTTCCTCATCGTGGTAGTAGACGGCTGAACGGTACTGGCTCCCAACATCCGGACCCTCCCTGTTCAATGTGGTGGGATTATGTACCGAGAAAAAAACTTCCAGAAGGTCCCTGTAACTTACTGTACAGGGGTCGAACTCTACCTCCACCGCCTCTGCGTGTCCCGTACTACCCGAACAAACCTCTCTATATGTGGGGTTAGCTTCCTCACCGCCCGTATACCCTGACACCACTTTCTCCACGCCCTCGACATGTTTCAAGGCAGCCTCGATACACCAGAAACATCCGCCGGCGAAGGTAGCTTTCTCCATACAGTACCTAAAGCTCTTGAACTAATCCATCTTACGGAGACACCAAAACGAACGTTCCCATCCATCAAATTTATTTATCTTGCGAATTTGTTTCTACAACTGTCAGTAAACCAGAACGTACTGAAAAAACCGACAAAACTACTGAGAACAAAAAAATGAGCCATCATACGAAACCGATAGATGACCTAAAAAGTCTGTTAAACAGACGGAACGACTTGAAAAACGCAGTTCAGAAATCAGTCGAAGAAGCGAATAGACTCGACGAACCCACCCTGGACAACTTCTACACCTTCCTCGAGGACTCCCTCGAAAATATTCCGAAGTCCAGGTCGTTGCTGCCCAACATGAATGAGTTTTACTACCAGATCGACCAGGATCCGAACGGGCTTCTGCAGGAAGACGAGGAGTTCAACCGGTGGATCAAGGAGTTCACCCGCGCCTGGGGTGATTTCCTCAATGAGCCGGAGTCCGCAGAGGATCTCGACACCTTCAGGGATGATCCCGATTTCAAAATCGAGGATTACTACGAAGCACCAGGCGGATGGAGAACCTTCAACCAGTTCTTCGCCCGACACGTAAAACCCGGAAAGAGACCCATCCAAGGTCTATGTAACGACGATATCGTGACTTCGCCCGCGGACTCCACCTTCAAGGACAAACGTGACATAAACCTCGACGAAAACCCCTCGATAGAGGTGAAAGGCGTCGAGTGGCAGATAGGTGACCTGATACAGGACAGCGAACACGCCGACATCTTCTCCGGAGGTACCTTCTGCCACATGTTCCTGAGCGTCCGGGACTACCACAGGTACCACACCCCCGTAAGAGGTGAGGTGAAGGAAACAAAGATAATAGACGGTAAATACGCACTCGACGTCGAGGAGAAGGATGATGGCAGTCTCCATGGTATCGACGGCGACACCTACCAGTTCAACCAGGAAAGAGGGCTTATCGTTTACGACTCACCCGTTGGATACGTAGGTATGATTCCCGTAGGAATGGCGATCGTTTCATCGATCGAACTTCTCGTAGAAGAGGGTATAGAGGTGGCGAAAGGCGACGAAGCAGGATACTTCCTGTTCGGAGGAAGCGACGTTATACTTCTCTTTGAAGAAGACGCCGTCGAGTTAACGGCTGAACCGGGACAGCACCACCTGATGGGTGAAAAGATAGGTGAAGCCAAGTAGTCAACAAAGACCCCTTGGACGGGGAAAGGGGATACGCATGTTTCCCCTAAAGCTAGATTAAGGGAAGTTCAGTAAAGAAATTAAGTTTTTTACATTAACACCTTACCGAATATAAACATAGATGCCAGCAATGATAGTACGGTTCCGGCAATCTCTAACCTTTTAGAACGGTTGACGTTCGGTGGATTCCATGTACTGTAGATACCTCCCGCGGCAGTAAGGAAACCCAACACCAGTGGAAACCAAGAAAAAACAAACCCGGCATCATCGAGGTAACCCCTGATACCCATGGCGATAAGCGAGAACCCGAACACCGAGTAGGACAGTGAGAACAGGCGTGCAGAATCCATTATTTATAGACGGTTTCTTCCAGGTAGTTAAACCCCGTTATTCAGACAGAACACCTATAAAATGTACCTGGCGTCCAAAATCCTTATTGGTCTCTTGTTCTATAGGATTTTGAGCGAGAGTACCACGGGTTCCTCGGAAAGCGGAGCTTTCCGGGATACGGGAAATCTTCGATTTCCCTTGACACCTGACCCGTGGGTGAATCGCGTCAATCAACGAATTTAATAACCTATTGCAATATAATAGAGATGTGGAACAGACGCTTAGACAGAACCTACGTGGCTTAACTTCAACAGAGTACGACATTCTCCGTAGCATGAGTCACCTGTCTAAAAACCTGTACAACCGAAGCCTGTACTTAGTCCGACAACACTACTTCAACAACGGCGAATATCAGGACTACTACGACACATACGACATAGTGAAGAACAACTGGAATTATGAAGTTTTGAATAGTCAGATGGCTCAACAAACCATCAAGCATGTAGACCGTGGCTTAAAATCCTTCCTCCGACTAGCAGAAAAAAAGAAAGAAGGAAAATACAACGAACACATCGACATACCAGGATACCTACCAAAAGACGGGTACTATCAACTCACGTATCCAAACCAAGCGTTCACAGTTAAAGACGACCATATCCGAATTGGAGTACCGAAACAGTTCCGTGAGGAGTTCGGATACAACCAGAAAGAAATACAGATACCGTTCACTTACGACGAAGTAACTGAGGATAACAAGAAAGAGTTACAGATAATACCGAAAGCCGACGCAGAATACTTCGAGTACAGGGTTGTCTACGAGAAAGAAAAACAACCAGTTGAAACCGAGGAAGATACAGTCCTTGCTGTTGACCTTGGTGTTGATAACTTCGCTACCTGTGTTGACCACTCTGGACGTTCATGGATACTCTGTGGACGTGAACTAAAATCTTTAAACAGATGGTACAACCGCGAAATAGCTAGGTTACAGGGCATCAAGGATAAACAAGGAATCGAACACAACACTCGGAAGATCAATCGATTAGTATAGAGACAAAAGGAACTGTATACACGACTACCTCAACAAAACAGTGCGAAAGATACTAGATTACTGCGTTGAAAACAAGATCGAGAAAGTCCTAGTGGGAGATGGTAAAGGATGGAAACCAGAAGTCGATTTGGGAGATAAAGCTACACAAAACTTCGTACATATTCCGTTTGACATCTTCAAACAAAAACTCAAACACAAACTCGAACTCCACGAAATAGAGTTCAAGTTAGTCCCCGAAAGCCACACAAGTAAATGCAGTTTTCTAGATGACGAAGAAATACAGCACCACGAAGACTACATAGGTAGTCGTGTAGAACGAGGACTGTTCAAAGCAAGTGACGGAACATTGATTAACGGTGACGTGAATGGTGCTTGTAATATTGCTAAACGAGGGATAGGTAAGCCAAATTCAGAACTTTTCAGTTCTGAGGATGGTTTAGAGCGTGTAGTGGACACACCACGGCGAATAAGCCGCACCAGTAGTACGGTGTCTGAGGGAGCCTTCGCTGAAAGTTAAAAAACACGGAAGCCACGGGTTGTCGAAAATCGAAGATTTTCGTACGTATGCGAATCTTTGATTCGCAACATTCCGAAAACCCAAGGGGTTTTCGGCTTTCGTAAATCCCGTAGGGATTTACCAAACACCCGACCCGTGGTGGTTCACAATACGGTAGTCCTAGAGTACATGAAAAAGCTGTACGAGATAATGTTGATGGTCTTTGCCGGTGCCGTATCAGGTGGTTTGACAGCCACGTATCTGTTCAAAAACACGGATCTTGGTATATTCGCTATCTACTGGGTTCTCGTAACCCTCGGTACAGTCACGGCAGTTATCGCCGTCTATATATTCGAAGTCAAGATAGGTTTCACCAGATAAGTTACAAGTAGGTGAATAGCATAGAACAGGACGAAGGTGAATAGCATAGAACAGGACGAATGGAGGTGGAACCGGAACTTCAGTCCTGTTTTCAGATTTCTAAACGCTAAACAAGTTTATTGTGGTATAAAAACCGGAATAATAAATCTGGAACCGGAAATTTAATCGGTTCATTTGGTATTGAATTTCATGTCAAAGTAATACCGTTACCAAGCAGAACCACATATTCAGAGGGTTAATAATTGGATGCAAACAGATTTGTAAGAAAGATCCAGAAGCCATCCGTTATCTTGGGTGGAGTTATTGCGATAGCAGTCGTCTTGAGAGTCGCCATTCTCGACAGATGGAGTCTCTGGCTTGACGAGATATACACGGTGAGGTTTCGAGGTACGGCCAACCTCCAGACAGTGCTGTACGATCCCTACGATCCACATCCGCCGTTATACTTCCTTTTAGTGAAAGGCTGGACCTACCTGTTCGGAACCGATCCCACGGTTGTCCGGTCACTTTCACTGATATTTTCGGTGGCATCGGTGTTATGTATCTACTTCCTTACCAGACGGATCTACGACAGATGGACGGGATTGCTCGCCTCTACGCTGTTCGCCATTGTACCCGTACACATACATTTTGGCGAAATTGCACGGATGTACAGTCTACTCGTATTCCTTACCATCATATCTACCTACTTTTACGTACGACTTTGGGAACGTAGAACCGGTATAACGGTACTGTACGTACTGACGACCTCTGCACTGATGTACACCCACGTCTACGGTATCTTCGTGGTAGCGGGCCAGTTTCTTCATTACTTACTGGAGGTAAAAACCCGAGACGGGAAACCGGGATGGAAACGTGGAGTTTTGATATACGTCTCAATAGGTCTGATCTATCTACCATGGGGTATAGTCCTGTCATCCCAGGTCTTCGACCTATTCACTCCTTCGACAGGCCAGTCACCTAGCGTCGGATGGATTCCGAAGCCTTCGTTTAAACTGGTGATTGATGCCTTCGAGACTTTCGTCGGAAAGCCATGGCTGAACCCGGTAAGTGCAGGATCTAATTTGACATACCGGCTCGTTCAGTTGAATCTGGTTATATACCTGATTGCTTTGGGAAACAGCTTGACGACATACGATACCGAGGACTGGGATATGAACTACAAATCACTCCTCACCATTACCTTTCTGACTCCAATCGTTCTACCATTAATTTTCTCCGTCTTCTTTAAACCGATTTTCTACCCCAGGTTTGTACTTCCTGCCACTGTCCCTCTAACTGTTATGGTCGCACATGGATTGCGGGCGATTCCATATAGATACACTGACTACGGATTTGTCGCCGTACTAATTGTATCGTCACTGATACTTACAGCGAGTTAC
>JBDGRN010000129.1:11949-16161 GCA_042218125.1 Halobacteria archaeon
AACCGTCGATCCCTGGCAGGAGTCAACGAGGTTCCTGGAGCAATATACGGACGGTTCCGATGTAGTTGTGACTCAGCCAGCCTACATCATCGGTGACGCGGAGTACTTACAGTTCTATTACGATGAAAACGCGTCGCTAATCGGTACTGAACCTGGAGGTACAGATGTCGAGGGCTGGAAACAGAGACGGATAGACAGAACTCTCGAGAACGGACACCGGGCCTGTGTATTCCAGTACCAGTCCGATAAACCGGTCGGTCGTGACCGGCTTTTCAATCAGACGCCTGTCAAACAGTACGGATCGTACCGGAAGGGGAAGATAACGGTGAAATGTTTCGAAAGAGGGTAGGAGGTCAAAGTAAGTTGTGCCGGGTCGGTTATGTTCCCAGACCCCCTATAAACCCCTCTATCCCCCCACGGTAGATGTAGTTACCCGGTAATGTTCTTAAAATCCCGTGTCATTATCAGATTATCCACGGTTTCTATATGAGATAAAGCGAGAGTACCACGGTTCACCTGACCCGTGGTGGTTAACTACTGTATATTCCATCCCTCCATTCATCTATACCTGTTTAACCAGAATCTATGAATTATTAATAACCCTCCGGCTTAATCCTAAGGTAATGGATGGTATCGAGGTATCTGTCGTCTGTCCTGCCTATAACGAAGAGGACACCATATATGATACCGTCAGCTCTGTATTTTATAAGCTGTCTGAGTTTCTACCCAGGGATTCGTTTGAAGTTATAGTGGTGGAGGACGGATGCGACGACAAAACCCCTGAGATCGCCGACTCTCTATCCGAGAAAAACCAACACGTCCACCACGTTCATAGCGAAGAAAGATTAGGACGGGGAGGGGCGTTATCCTACGCCTTCGAACGGGCTAACGGAGACGTCTTGGTATATCTCGATACCGATATGGCGACGGACATGGATCATCTGGAGGAACTCGTCGATTCGGTACGGACCGAAGGCTACGACATCGCCACCGGTTCCCGTATACTTCCCGAAAGCCACGCCAGCAGACCGGTAAAACGGAAGATCCCGAGCTTAGGGTACAACTTTCTCGTCCGAACTTTCCTCGGTTCGGAAATACAGGACCACCAGTGCGGGTTCAAAGCTTTCGACCGTTCGGCTCTCGATGAGGTTCTACCCCAGGTAAAGGACGAGTACTGGTTCTGGGACACCGAGGTCCTCGTCAAGGCGGGACGTCTCGGCTACAGTATCAAGGAGTTTCCAGTGAACTGGACTTCGAAGGGTAACTCTAAGGTCGATCTGGTGGGGGACGTGATCGGTATGGGGAGCCAGGTTCTCCGGACCTGGTGGGAGCTAGCGGTCAGTCCACGTATAGACAGACGGGTGGTGCTGGGTGCAGGAACCTTACTCGTCGCACTGGCGGTAGTCCTGATGACACAGTACCTGGATCCCGAAAAGGTACTGTCGGGGATGGCGGAGGCGGACGGGGAACTGGTATTTCTCAGCGGCGTCGTCTACGTTACCTCCTGGCCTTTCCGGGGAGTACGGTACCGGGATATCCTCGCAGCGATGGATTACAGGGAGGGTTGGGGCTTCCTAACAGGCACCATATTCATAAGCCAGACCGGAAATCTCGTGTTCCCGGCACGTGCAGGTGACGCTATAAGAGCCTACGTTGTCAAACTCCGCAGATCGATTCCCTATCCGACGGGGTTCGCCTCACTCGCAGTAGAGCGGGTCTTCGACCTCCTGACCATCACGGTGTTGGCTGGAGTCATAATGATAGGTCTGGCCGTAACAGGCTCCGCCAACCAGCTTTTTTCCGTTCTCTCCCGAGGAACAGTTGAGCACGGCGCAGCCAGTAGTGGAATGGTCGCGGTCTACGTCGCGGCCGTTGTCGGAACTTCGGCTATAGCAGCCGTGTTGACGATAGTAGCCAGCGCACGAACCGAACGGAACTACGTCCGAACGGTCGTAGAGAGATTTGGCAACGACGTTTATACAGACCACCTGGCCGGAGTTATCGAGAGCTTCGTGAGTGATATCCAGACCGTTACGTCCGAAGGCTCTACCTTCGCACGTGTCGGTCTGGAAAGCCTGTTAATATGGTCGCTCGACGTTTTGACTGCGCTGGTTGTTTTCATGGCATTCGGATATACTTTGACGCCGTTCGTAGTCGCGGTAGGTTTCTTCGCAGTAAGCGTCGGGAATCTCGCCAAGGTACTGCCGCTTACCCCTGGAGGAATAGGTCTCTACGAAGGTGCTTTCACGATCATCGTCACGTCACTTACTCCGGTAGGCGTAACAGCCGCACTCGGAATTGCAATCATCGACCACGCCGTAAAAAACATAGTAACCGTCATCGGCGGCGCGGTATCGCTGGCATGGCTCAACGTCTCTCTGACATCCGCAGTCGAGGAAGCTAAAACCGTCGAGAAAGAGATAAAACAAGAAACGAGCAAAAACGAACCTGTATCCGACGAATGAGAGTGCCTTACAGTAACAAAATAAACCACATAAACGATACCGAGTTCGAACCGAGTAGTCAAACTCCGTACCAAGTAGTCCATGTTAGATCCGAGTTGTTTAGGTTCGAACCGGGTGATCCGGAATGATCGGTGTAATAGGTGGTGGATTCGCGGGGCTTGCCGCGGCATACAAACTCCAAAGGTACGGAATCAAGACCCGTGTCTTTGAAGCCAGCGAGGATCTCGGAGGACTCGCGGCAGTATACAGAACTCGAGGTGATCCGGTGGAGAAGTTCTACCACCATCTATCGAAAACCGAGGAAACGATAGTCGAGCTCGCCAAAAACCTGGGACTCGAAAACGACATCGAATGGCATATAGGGAAGAACGGTATCTACGTCGACGGCGAGGTTTATCCTATGGACACGCCCTGGGAAATACTGTCTTTCCCCTACCTGAGCTTTTACGACAAGTTCCGTCTCGGAATGTTAACGGTTAATACCGACGTACGTGGAGGGATCCCCAGCTTCGACACATACGAAAGCCTGGATGATTTCGAGGACGTACCGGTCGGGAAGTTCGTGAAAGAGCATACCACCGAAAACGTCTACGAGACGTTCTTCGAGCCTCTGCTTGACGCCAAGTTCGGGGAAAGGAAAAGTGACGTGAGTGCTGCCTGGCTACTCGGACGTATAAAGTTCCGTGGTGAGCGCGACCTTCTCAAGGGTGAAGTGCTCGGTTACCTCGACGGTGGTTTTGGACGCCTACTGGACGAACTCGTCGAGGCGGTGGGTCGCGAGAACATCGAGACGGGCGCGAGAGTTACGGACATAACCATGAACGGAAACGGTGTGTCGGAACTCGAGGTCAAGGGGGTAGACGGAGAGTCGAGTTACGAAGTCGACGGCGTGGTAGTCGCCACGATGCCTAACGTCCTGGAAAGCCTGACCGGATATTCCTGCGAGATCGATTTCCAGGGAACCGTATGTTCCGTCGTGAGTATGGAGGAATCCTTGCTGGATACCTACTGGCTCAACATCCTGGATAAAGCTCCTTTCGGTGCCCTCATCGAACACACGAACTTCGTACCACCCGAACGTTACGGCGGGGAGCATCTTCTCTACGTTCCCCGGTATGTCCAGTCCCTGGAAGACGAAGTCTGGCAGATGGACGACGAAGAGGTCCGTGAAACCTGGCTTAAAGGGATAGAAAAGTTATTCCCCAAGTTCGATAGATCAACTGTAAACTGGGTTAAGACGGCACGAAATCCACGAACAGCACCCGTCTACGAACGGGGATACCTTGACATGGTAGTGCCCTACGACCTTTCCAACCAGGTGACTGACAGCATCTACTACGCCGGAATGGCCACCCGTGCACAGTATCCTGAACGGAGTCTGAACGGAGCAATCGAAGCGGGGTTCAGTTGTGCAAGAATAATTAAAAGAAAAAAGAAAGTACATTAGTTTTTCATGGATGATTAAGACCCGAGGTCACTGTATGCATCCCAGCCAACTAAGAACATTGAGTATGTTTTCATCGAGTTCTCGATTTAGTTGCTTTCGGTCTATTCGGAAGCAATCATTTACGTATCTCCAAGGGGATGACGAACCGAGAACTTTGACTACCTACGGTGTTTTCCCCGTTTAGTCGTTGGTCTCCGTTTCTTCTATTGGAGACTCTATATTACCTTTCTCTCTATCTCCTCATGGGATGTATTTGATTACTTTATTTTTTGATTACTTTATTTTTTGATTACTTTATTT
>JBDGRN010000044.1:0-15965 GCA_042218125.1 Halobacteria archaeon
AAGAAGAGGTGGAAAGCTAATGAAACGAAATCTTTACCGTACAACACACCGGTTTATCCGGCGTTAACGTTTCTTTAACGAGATATATCTCAACCAGCTCCGACGGTCACTGTGCCGTTAACCCATCCGGAAGCTATCCCGTCGGGGGCGTCCTGACGTAGTAACCGGTGAGTTCCCCGTTGCTGTATATCCTGCTGGACTTGAGGTCCGCCTCTAACCTGTTGAAGTCTTCGGGGCTGTACCGCCAGAACTCCCTGTACTCCGGATAACTGGTGGGATAGAACTTTCTGCCTTTGGTGTTGACAAGGAGCATTCTGTCGTCTTCGTAACTCCAATTCGCATCCTCACCGTATCCCAGGCTCCGTGGCGGCGAAATGTTGTACCTCTTGGCTCTTGGATGTGTGCTGTTGAATCCAAGTATGGCGTCCTGGAACCGGTACTGTTCGATACCAATCTCCTGCATGTATACCTCGTCGTTGTTGAGGAGCACCCACTCCATACCCTCGAACTCGGATTCGGTGACCTGGGGGTTGGATTTCTTTATGATCGGTGACGGATACAGGTTGAGTAACGCGAACACAGTTATGGCTGCAACCGCGACGTATACCGCGACGTAGCCGGATCTCCTCAGCTTTGAACTCTCCATTCTCGTTAGTCCGAGGTATACAGCGCCCAACGTAAGTGCACCGAATAGGGCGAGGTATTTGGTTATCCTGTCTTGGTTAATAATGACGTCGTGGAACAGGCTGACGGTCGCCAATCCCATGAACAGCCAGAAAGCCGCAGCAACGAAGACCTCGGAGTAGTTCGTTTTTCGTCCGCGGAGATACCTGTAACCGATATGTACAGCGAGGGCTACTGCGGCTATCGCCATCACCAGGAACTGTCCGTACCTGGTGATCGCGATGTTAGCCAGGTCACTGAACTGTGGTGAGGTCTCTCTAACTACCTCGTTGTACTTTGCAGCCTGTGGCGTTCCAGCACCCGCAAACAGGCCTGCCAGTATCGATCCTGTCTTTCCCTCGATGCTGGGGTAGGAGTAGTACCAGGTTAGGAAAGGTATCCATCCCACGCCGATCACGTTAGTTATGGCAACGTCCCTGGCTTTCCTCTCAACGTGTCCGTGTTCACCGTCTACGTATACGTAGGTGACGGCGAGAACCGTCAGTATCCCGTAGGTCAGTAGCGCCGTCATCGGATGGAAGAAGGTAAGGGCTATAACTGCGGCGAAGAAGGTGACGGCGTAGCTCCGTGAACCCGTTTCCCTCCACTCCAGAAACAGGTAGAGTACGAACGATATCATAAAGAAACTCAGGACGTTGGGGGGAAAAGGTCAGAGTGGTCTGACGGTAGATCAGGAACGATGTGACGGCGGCAGCTATTACTGGCTTCTTTCCCGGTCCGAAAAGCCGCCTGGAGAACAGGTAGATCGAGGCAACGGCGAAAAGCACGAACACCGCGGGCAGTACGTTCGCCACCGTCGTGATCTCGAGAGTCGTGGTGCGTTCCACTGCTGCGGCAGTGAGATGGAGGACCGGGTAGAAGTTGTCCGAACTGGTGCCACCTGTCTGTATTATGTCCCTGGCTCTGCCTATATGTGTGAGTACGTCACCCCGGCCGTAGAGCTCGTATCCCCTGGCGAGCGGAAGGGTGAGAAGCACGAGGTCGGCAGCGAATACGGAGGCGAGACCGTACTTTCTGTAGAACGGTTCCCGGGACGACATCGCGGCTCCGACGGCGAAGATCACCGACGACGCCACTAGAACCCACATTTCGATAGGATATGCGCTGTAGATCGATATTTCGTATCCGGTCTGGACAGGAGTCACGTGTATTATATATACTATCAGCGACAACGAGGCAACAGCAAGCAACGAAAAAACCTTTGCGAGTTTGTTTTCTGCACCTAACGGATTCATATTACATCATCGGGGCCGGGTTCTTGATAGGTAATGTGTTGACGGGGTTTGGTTAGAGCCTGATTACGGTTCTAACGTGGTTTTAAATATTCAGTTAACGAATAGAGTTTCCGGAACTGCGTTTTATTGTACTGTACTCGGAGTAAACCCGGTATTACCCGGAATGGAACTCCCTGCATAACCTGGTTGCTATCCGGTTTTTGGAATCTAAGGTGAAAGCTGGTTTATTTATCTATTATAGAAACTGTATTCATTTTTTCCGGGATCTAGGGTGAAAACTGTTTGCTTAAACCGAGGTCTCAACTCCCGCCTGACCGGGGTATGTATCCAGATGTTTCTCTGCCGTGGATCTCATCGTCCGTGTTTCGAGCCGATCGTTTTCCCTGTACTCGGCGGCTTTCTTTATCAGGGTTTTTATGCCGTATCTCTGTTTCCAGTTGGAGATATCGTGGAGATGGCTCCACAGATGTAGGTGGGATTTTTCTTCGACCGTGTCTTTTAAGCTTGTTACCAGCGACCGTGCGTGGAGATTCTGGCGAATCCGGACGGGTATACTCCTGAAAACGGGGTGTTCCGGTTTACGTCCCTGAGGGAGGTGGGTGGCTGAGAGGGAAAGGTACGGCTGGCTATAGATCTTGACGACTCCGTTCTCGACCTCGGGCTCTCGGGGCGGATGTTTCCGGGTGAGAATCCATCTGAATCTAGATAAGGGGCTGCCGGGAGGTTGGTTTCCGTACGTTGGTGAGTTTATTCGGACGGCTTTTATTCCGTTTTGGGCGAGTGTCGATAACGGTGGGACGCTGTGTCTCGGCGGCGTAAACGTGGTGGGTTCCGGCAGTCCGAAGCCCCGGTGGGTATTTCTTGAAACCGTGAGTTCATGTTGGAAAACTTCGTCTTCGACCTCTCCGGCCTCGACGTGTGTGTATGTATGGCTGGCTAGTTCGTGGTCCGCGTCGGATGTCTGTATGGATCTCACCATGTCTGGCGCGTAGAACCGTGGATTGGTGCCGATATCCGTTCCGGGATCGGACTGGAGCCATTCATGGGGGTACGGTCCCGGATGGTGTCCATCGCACTCGGTCAGTAACAGATGTCCCACGACGTTGAAGGTGATTGGTACGGAGTATCTGTCACAGAGTTCCAGGAGCCAACCCAGTGTTTCAGTTTCTTTCTCCCTGTCTTTGCTCACCCTCTTGGTGTCTCCGGGTCTGTCGTGTCTTCCCCAGCCTAGCTCCAGCTCTAGACTCAGGGATAATGTTCCGGTCATGGATACCTTATCGGGTGTATATTTTAAAGAATAGGTCATTGTTTTACGTGGCTGAGAACGGCCTGATACCCTTATTAAAAAGCGGTTATGCCGAACCCTGTCTTCTACCGATATGAGAACCGTAAATTAAGTTTGTTCACAACTGTATAAACGCATGACTTGAGCGGTTTCCATCACCTAATAATCCTGATTTAAAAAGGTAGGGGTGCAGTGTACAGTTTGTGAAGTGTAACGCAAGTTTTTGATATTATAACTCTTTCTTCCGATGTGTGATGACTGCCATAGACAGGGCAGATAATAGCAGTGACAACGGTGATCCAGGTCCTGAACTGGACATCGACCAGATAGAAAGCCTGATCGACGAAAAGATCGAGGAGAAGACCCAACAGGAGGATGGGTCGGAACCGGAAGTTGGGAGGCGGAAGACGATGAAGGGATTCGCGGGAGGTATCCTGGGGTTAGGGGCACTGAACAGACTGCGTGATACGGGGGATACGGTTAAAAGGAACTCCATATCGGATACGGGCTTGAACGACTTTTCGGTGGGTGAGGTTGTAACCCAGCAGTTCGACGTTGAAAAGCTGGTACACTCCCCGGCGTTCAAGGATGCGAACGTCCACGACCGTGAACTGATCTCTACCGAGAACGTAGAGATATACGTCGATCCCGGTTCGGGAAGCGACTCCTCGGGTGACGTGAGGTGGCTATCAGGTTAACGGACGAAGGTTTCGAGGTGGATTTTGATTTTGAGAAAGGTCTCGTAAACCGTATAAGTAGGATAATCACTGGAAGATAGGGAGTCGGAAAAAGATCTTGGTTTTACGTACCCATAGAGTTTACTGCCCTTCGTCACGTAACTACGGTTTCTCTCCAGTACCCAGGGCTGTTATATGGTTCGGGGATTTTCAGGGCGTGAAGACGGAATGAAATCTGGGTGTGTGAGGGGGTTCGAACTGAGGAAGGTTTGTCAACTATTCACCGTCTTACTAACTGTGTACAGTCTTACTAACTGTGTTACGGATTTACTATCCGGTTTAGAGCTCGACATTTTACGGTAACTCTTACTGTGAGGTGAATGTTTCAAAGGAAGCCCGTGCCTGTACCCTCGTCGGTGGTAGGGCTAAGAAGGAACTGTAAACTGAAGGTCATTTGAATTACGACTTCTCGATGAGTGGAGAGTTAGCTGATGCTGGGTTTGTTAGATGCTGGGTTTGTTAGATGCTGGGTTGGTCGGGTGGCGACGAGGATGGTTGGCAAGTCAACCGTCTATATTCCTACTTGATGGGGGGGGGGTGTGGATCTATCTATATCTCGTGTTTGGGGTTTTCCTCAACTTTGACGTCCCTGCCCTCGTGTAGTTTTATCTCTATCGAGTCGATGTTGGAAACGTAAGTCGTGTAATGGTTTCCTTCTGTGTTGAGATTTAGTTCCTCCTTGACTAGGTTGAGATCGCTGAGTGAGTTTAGGCGACGGTAAATTGTAGGTGTGGAGAGGTTACATTCGTCCTCCAGATCGCTGGCGGACATGTCCTTGTCCTCCTGGAGTACACCCAGAATCTTTCTGGAGGCCGCATCTCCTAGCAGATCAAGTACTGCCTTTGTATCCGGTCTTTCTTCTGGAATCATTTTATCTCCCCCCATTCTATCAGATTCACTGTGTCCTAAGTTAGAGGACAGATGTATAAAAACCTATCTGTTTTTGATGGTGTAACCCGCAAAAGTTTGGCGTAAAGTTTAAAAGTAGGGGTAAAGCTTTTATGCATAGGATTGTCTGAATGGTCACGTTTATTTGATTATCTCTCTTAGAAGTAGGTAATGGAAGAAACCAAGGTGGAAACGAAGCCCGAACACCTCTCCGCTCAAGAGGTGATAGAGGCTGTATCCGGAACACCACTAATACTTTTCTACATAAATACAGATGGCGTATTCGAACTTTCGGTGGGGGAAGGACTCGGTGAACTGGGTCTTGAAAGAAACGAGGTTGTCGGTAAATCCGTGTACGACCTTTTCGGCGGGAACCATGATATAATTGGGAACGTAGAGGAAACCTGGGAGGGCAAGATCAGGGAGTACGGAACCCGGGAGAACGGCAGGATTTACGAAAACTATCTATATCCGGTGGAAAACCCCGATGCAGATGGATACGACTGTCTCGGCATATCTTTGGACGTAACTCAGAAGAAAGAAACAGAGAGTCGTGTTAGATCCTTAGTCGAAAACATTCCCGGTATGGCGATCCAGTTTACCTATAAAGGATCGGGGGATGGAACGATCGAATACGTGAGCAAGGGTTGTGAGGAACTGACGGGATACACCAAGAACGAGTTAACTGGGGGAGCGGTTGACTGGAGCGACGACATCGTGTATCCCGAAGACCGTGATAAGGCTACGGAAAAGATAGAAAAAACCGTGGAGGAGGGGTCAGTTTACGAGAATCAGTACAGGATACGTAAGAAGTCGGGCGAAACCAGGTGGATTAGAGTTAGGGGGGACATCGAGAGCATCGGGGATTCCTGTATATGTATCGACGGTATAGTCATCGACGTCACTGAAAGGGTGGAGAAGGAGGCAGACGTCCGTAAACAGGCAACCGCGATGGACGCCGCTACACAGGGTATTGCTATACTAAACGACGAGGAGGAGTACGTCTACGTCAACCAGGCACACGCGGACCTGTACGGATACGAAAGGGAAGAGCTAAATGGTGAAACCTGGAGGAGGCTATACGACGACGACGAACTTGAACGGTTTGAGGAAGAGATAATGCCGCAGTTGTACGAGGACGGTAACTGGACGGGTAGGGCAACGGGAAAGAGAAAGGACGGGTCGAACTTCGAGCAGAGGGTTTCACTCGCCGGACTGGAGGACGGTGGACTGGTATGTGTCGTGAACGATGTAACCGAGATTGTCGAAAGGAAACGGGAACTCGAGAAGAGTGAACGGCGTTTCGAGGCAGTCTTCAACGACCCGAATCTGTTAATGGGGATACTTGATACAGACGGCACTCTTTTACATGCGAACCGCACGGCTTTAGAGATTATAGGTGCGGAAAGGGACGATGTCGAGGGTCAGCATTTTCCGGATACACCGTGGTGGGGACACAGCGATAGACAGAGGAAGGCGCTGGAGAAAGATATAGAGAGAGCCAAGGAGGGGGAGTACGTCGAGTTCGAAGCCGAGCACCTGGAGTTCCAAGGTGGAGAGGTGATAGTCGAAGGCGCGATTCGACCGGTTAGAAACGGAGATGGAGAGGTCGTTTCTTTGATTGTATCAGGTCGGGATATAACGTTAAGGAAGGAACATGAGAGGGAACTGATCAAGAGGACCGCGGCTATAGAGGCTTCAGCCGACGGTATCTGCATATACGAAGAGGGTGAAGGGATGATATACGTGAACGAAGCCCTCACGGATATGTTTGAATACGAGAAAGAAGAACTCCTGGGGGAAACCTGGGAGGTTTTTTATCCCGAGGATCAGCGGGGAGAAATACCCGACAGTATGGAGATAGGGGATAGATGGACTGGAGAGGGGTTGGGGTTGAAGAAGGACGGAAGCAGGCTTCCGGTCGAACTGGTTTTGACCAAGACAGACGTAGGAATCTGGACCGGCATAGCGAGGGACATAACCGAGAGAAAGAAAAGAGAGGAGGAACTCGAAACCTACGAGGAACTCGTCGAGTCAGCAAACGACTCTATGTTTGCACTTAAAAATAACCTCGAGTTCGGACTGGTTAACGACTCTTTTATGGAGCTAACGGGGTATAGTTCCAGCCAACTTGTGGGGGAGGGCGTCAGTAAGCTGTGGGAGGATGGAGTCTTCACAGAGGAAGGTTATTTGGTGTTCATAGAGGGGTTGCAGTCCCTGAAATACGGAGATATAGAGGATTTCAACGTAGAGATGGAGCTACATAACGCGGAAGGAAATACTATACAGACCGAATTCAACGTTTCAACGATATCGGGTGGTATAGGATACGTGGGTGTAATCCGTGACGTCACTGACTACGTACACCAGAGGGAAATGATAGAGGAGCAGAGGGACGAACTTGTAAAACTCAACAGTATAAATAAGACTATTAGAGGTATTAACCGTAGACTGGTTTCGGCTACGGATCCGGACGAGATCAAGAAGGCGGTATGTACCCAGCTGGTCGAATCAGGTCCTTACGTTTTCGCCTGGATAGGCGACGTTAAAGTTGATACGCTGGTGCCCGAGTTTTCCTACGGTTCGGGTGGAGAGTACCTCGAAGGATTAGAAATACCGATAAACCACAGTGGACCAGGTCCGGAATCAGTAAGGTCCGGGGAGGCACAGGTTTCGAATGACATTTTGAACGACGATAGCTTCAAGGTGGAGAAGGATGGTGAAATCAAGCACTGGGGAGAAAAGGCTAAGAAGATGGGGTTCAGGTCAGCCGTATCGGTACCGATCGCTTTCCGGGGAATTCCTTATGGATGTATCGCGGTTTACTCGGGGGAGAAGGACCATTTCGACGTTATGGAGGTGGAGGTTCTGGAGGAGCTAGGCAAGATTACGGGGCACGCGATAAACTCTGTGGAGAGGAAACAGGCTCTGTTTGGCGAAACCGTCAAGATACTCGGTTTCGTTCTTCCGGACATCAGTGAAAACATCGAGGCAGGTACGGATTTGGCCAAGGGGACTATCTCTATAAACAGCATAGTCGGTTCATCGGATGGATATACGTTATACGTCGACGTCGAGGATATAACGAATCAGGAGGTCAAAAGCTTCGTAGACGAGTCTCTTGGCGCAAACGAAGCCGAAGAGCTTTCTAACGTTGAGGGCACCAGGAAGCTGGAGATAAAAGGGGTTGAGTCTGAGATACTGGATCTGGTGCATGAGTGGGGTGGAATCGTAACCGAGATGGAGTTCCGTTCAGGAGATCTTCTCCTTTCGGCCGAACTCAATCTCGATACAGATGTCGCGTCATTGCTCGAAGAACTGAGGACGTTCAACCCCGATACTAGGCTTGTTTCACAGAGAACGAGGGAACGTTCGAGTTTAGAGTCGGGTAAAATAACCTCAGACGTCCTGGAAGAACTGACTGAAAAACAGAGGGAGGTACTGGAGACATCGTACCATTCCGGGTTTTTCGACTTCCCGAGGAAAAGCACAGGCGAGGACGTCGCGAACGTTATCGACGTGAACCCTTCGACGTTCCATCAGCATCTACGTAAAGGTCAGAAGAAAGTGATGGAAGAGATCTTCGATAGTAAATAAAACTTGGGTTTAACCGGGTGTTATTAGGGGAAAGAAGATCGATTTAAGATAAATCATCTCTTTAGTTTGGGTAAGGGAGTCAGGATCATAAAAGGCGATTAAAGTTCTGGTGAGGATACCAAACTGTTTGGGTCAAAAGGCTTTAAGTATATAGCCCCTCGGTATAGATATGTCACAGATAGTAGCGACGGAGAAACCAGTCGGCACGTCCTCTATCGAGGAAGGAGTGAAGAGACGTCTCATTGAAGAGATGGGCGACGACCTTGAATACATAATACATTACAACGATGGATCGTACACCACAGAGACAGGTGAAGATCCCAGTGATGAGGTAAATACTGACGTTCTGGTTAACGAAGTTGCTGTGAGGGAGGTTAAGGATCTGGTTTCGGAGACGGGCAGGGACTATCTCGAGGGTCCACTTGATATGTCGCACGTCTTCTCTATAGAGGTTCTGGAAGATGGTGGGGTAGTTTTTTACTCTCCTGACGGGGCAGACAAAGAAATTCTAATGGTCGTTTTCGGTTCAGGCTACTTCGATAAACTGGACGAAATTAGAAGTATTTTGGTTTAGACACCGGTTTACGTTGATCTGTGTTATAGTTTAGTCTCTTTCATCTGCGAATCAAAGATTCGCATACGTACGAAAAACTATGTTTTTCGACATGTCGTGAAGTGAAGCTTCACGTACGTACGAAAATCTTCGATTTTCGACAACCCGTGGTACTCTCGCTTTAATTCATATAGAGGGTACTGAAATAACGGTAGAATACTGCTGCCTTACACAGAGATTACCGAAAACGAAGGTAGATTTACAGGATTTCCAGATTCTGGTACGTAATACGGTTAGTATGGTGTTAAACAGGTATTAATCTGGAATTAAGTCGATTACAACGACCTGTTTGTTAAACCGTCACGGTTTCACTGTTATACCGTTATGAAACAGGGACACAGGTTGATGCTGTGGATGTACCTCTGGATTGCGGGATCGATGGTTTTTCTATCAGTCCTGGAACTCGTTACAGTCGAGGCCGTTACGGCCTCATGGCTGATGGGGTTGATCGTGGTACAGGAGATTACGTCACCAAGATACCTCGTTCCACGGTGGAGAAGCCATCTGAGGATCTTTACCACAGTAGGTATAGTGGGTATAACGGTGATGAAGCTTTATACCATATCGGGGGTTTAATCCCTTGCCGATCGAACTGTTGACCGAACCGATAAAGATGTCATAAACGGATTGTATATAAACTGCTTAGTTTTCACTGGTTGGATAACTGTGCTGTGGTTATTCAGTTGTAACACGTTGTACTGTGCTGTGGTTATTCAGTTGTGACCACGTTGTAATCTTCCGGTTCGAGTTCCTCGGCCTTTTCTGGTAGTAGAGCAGCGACGACTAACTCGGTTTCGTCCTCGAAATGGCGTATCAAGCCATCGATCCTTTCGCCGTCCAGATCCTCGAGCGAGTCCATTAACAGGAATGGCATCGATTTACCCACGTCGTGTGCAAGGTATCCGGCAAGTCCGAACACCAGTCCTACAACGGCTCGTTCGCTCTCACTAAGTGTCTCTACAGAATCCGTGAAGACGCTTCCGTCTTCCCCTCTACGAACCACGTGCATATCGAAAAACGTCTTCTCCTCCTTGCGCCTTCCTTTACGGACCTCCTTCTTTCTGGACTCCAACCAGATCCGTTTCAGGTTCTCGTAATCGAGGAGTTCGAGCAGCTGATCCATATGCTCATTGAAAACCTCAACTGCTCTCTCTTCCACGTTATTCTTCGCCTTCCTCAGTTCTGTAACGTGTTTTTCTATACTTTCGACCTCGCTCTTCAAGATATCTAGGTCATCTATACGGTCTTCGGTTTTCTCGATTTTGTTGGATAAATCCTTCGCTTCCTCATCCAGTTTCTTCGTCTCTTTCCGTAGATCGGATCTCTTCCTTTTCAACCTTGAAATCTCCGCCTCCAGATCCAGAACTTCGTCACGGTCTCTGGAATCCGCCTTGATTTTTCGAGTTCCTCCTCTACCTTCCTGAGTCTCTCTTTTTCTTCCTGTAGTACCTCCCTCCTGTCCTCATGTTTTTTCTTAAGGGACTGGATCTCGTTTTCGAGGACTGAAACCGTTTTCTCCAGATCATTGAACCGTTGTTTCTTGTCCTCGAACTCCCTGACCTCCTCCTCCAGCATTTCGATCTTCCGGCCTATCTCTCTCTTCTCCCTCTCTTTTTCTTTCTTTATCGAGACCAGGTCTTCTATAAACTCCTCTAGAACCTCACGTGAGGCAGGCCTGCCGCAACCCCAGCAAAGGTAATCGTTTCCACCTGAACCGTCTCCGAAGAGACCGTCGATATCTACCCCTAAATTTTCTTTACGTGTACCGTCTATAACCCTGGAAATCACTTCGACGTCCTCCTCAACCATGTCGCGGTTAACGTTTATCTGCCGCTCCAAGGTTGAGACGTAGTCGTTGTACTTCAACCTCTCATTCTTCAACTCCTCGATCTCTTTTCTTTTGTCTCTGACTTTAGCGTCTGGCTTCTCTATATCCGACAGCAGTTTTTTCTTTTTCTCAAGATTCTCTGTCTTCGCCTCTATCTGAGACTTCAGGCTTTCCATCCTGGACTCCAGCTTCTTTACAGATTTCTCATGTTCGGACTTCTTCGACAACATATCGGAATGTTTCCTCTCCCTCTTCTCGTTACTTTCCTCCTTCAGACCACGGAGCTTCTCTTTTTTCTCCGTTATCTCCTCCTCTATATCTTCGAGTTCGGTTTTTTTCTTTTGTTTTCTGGACTCCACCTCCTCCAATCTTTCTTTGTGTTCAGGGATCTTCGACTTCTTCTCCTCAATCTCACGTATCTTTTTCTGTTTGGTCTCCTTTTTCTGTATCTGTCTGCGTTTCTCCCTCTCGATTTCATTGGTATTAATCGGATCCATCATTACGTCGTAGAGGTTCTCACCCTTCTCCGCCGCAACTCTCGGGGGGTTATCCTCGAGAAGAAAACCAAACAACTCCTCTTCGCCCGCATTCTCCAGGTACGTTTCACCCGACTTCACTACTTTACCGTTATGTCTCTCGAACTCGACGACGTAGTTATCTTCACCTACCTCCAGTTTTACGCACCCGTTATCGGCTTCGGCTCTTAAACTACCTTTACTACCACCAAGGACACAGGAAAGAGCCTCAAGAACCGAGGTCTTGTTGCTGGAGTTTGGTCCGGTTAGTATGTTTACACCAAGGTTGAAAACAAAAGAATCGCTTTCTATACCACCCAAGTTTTCGACCTCCAAATATATGCTTTCCGTCCGAGATAGTAAACCACTCATTAATGGTAAGTTATGCGGGGGAATATTAATAATGGTTGTCAATAACCAGGGTTTTCAGGAAACATTTTATCAATCTAGTTTCTGACTGAGAAACCTCTCGAGCGGCACCTTGGAACCGTCGTTATCCTCGACCCGGACCACCTCTATATCGACGCCAGCGACGTCCTCAAACTCCCTATCCAATCTTTCATAAATTTTATCCGCTGATTTGTTCAGAATCTGCTCCAGGTCGTCCTGCAACTCGCCGGGGGTTCCACGGCTTCCGGAACCTTCTTTTCTCTCAAGATCGAGACAGTTTCTTACATGTCTGTAAACAGTCTGATGGGAAACGAAGTTACCTCGAATTTCCTCGACGTTCCTTGTTTCACCGTCATCGGATACTCGGTTCAACTTATCATTTATCGTTTCGATAAGGGTTAACCTGTCCACTTCCTCTCCTTCCTCGCCTTTGATTAACTCGTATACCTGCCGAACTGACGCGTCGAGAGAAACACCTTCCAACTCTTTCTCGAGTATCCTGACGTTCATATCGTCCGCTAGCTGCCTGGTAGATGTCTTCGGAAAACCCTCTCCCGTCCATCTATCCCCCAGGTTCTCGTACATATCCCTCATACCATGGCTTTCGGCGGTTTTACCAACTTTGCAGTTACATATCGAGGTTTCGTAGACGTCTTCGGTAACTTCGTCGACTGAAATGGATCGATCTAAACGTGAAACGCCGGTTGAACCGTTTTCTTTATCGGTACTCGGTTCCCTTTAACCTCCATCTTCGGTCTGTTCCCGATCCCTGTCTCCGTCGTCTTGTTTATTAGAATCCGGCATGGTGATAAACCCCTGGAATATCCATCATATTTTTACACTTCTTTTTATTTATACGAAGTAAGCATTCCGTAAGATAAAGTCTTTTCATGTAACTATTATTGGTATAACTATCATTGTATATCTGATGAGTATTAGATGGTTGGTGGTGAGTGATGGATGGTGGTGAGTGATGGTTGGTGGTGAGTGATGGTTGGTGGTGAGTTTTATTGTGTATCTGAGGTAGATTGTAACTGACTAGTACTGAATAACCAGATCTGTATCAATGGAAACTGGCGGTCATCATTGTCTGAGTTGAGTGAGTAAAAAGAAAAAATCCCTATGAGTCGCCAAAGTTATCAAATTTGATAAAGCTACCTTGGGCTATTTATGTCCACAAAGTGTACATACAGGTATGAGAGAGGGAACGGGGTTGGAAGGGAAAGTTGAAGGGTTGGCAGTTACAACTTTCGAGAACTTCGAGATAGTTATGATGTTTCTATTATCCTTCATACTCGGTGGAGTAATGGCTCCCCTTATAATAATCAATGCGGAGTTCGGTGTCTCAATCCTATTCATAACTGGCATAGCAGTACTTATCGGAGCAACAATAATAGCTGGACATAGACTAACGAACAGGAAAGGAAGGTACAGTCTCTAAAAACCGTGTACATCCCGTTTCCCGGCAATCTAACTCCCTCAGTTTAAGTATCATATCTTAACCTCAACTACGTATTGTTTTGTTATACTGTAAATTAAATCCAAAATTTTCGAAATCCAGGGACAGCTTTAGCCTGGTGGTCCGTAAAGAAAATAACGTATCGGGTTTAATAGTAAAACTAAAGTATGAAAAACCGTCGCATATTCACTGTCGTTCTTCTGGTTATAATGGCTGTTTCGACTGTTGGGTTTATAACTCTAAATCAGGGACTCCAGATGGACGACGAGGCATACATAACTACACCCCAGGAACTGGAACAGGAGGTTCCTGTAGGGGGTACAGGCCAGGTTACTGTGGAGGTAAGGGATAAGTTCAACAACCCCGTCTCCGGTGTGAAGGTGGAAGCCACACCACCGAGAAACGGAACTGTCCTGAACACCAGCCAGGTAACAGACACGAAGGGACGGGCGAGCTTCATCTACAAAAACATACGTAACTTTGGTGAGGAAGACCTAGAGATATACATAAAGGAAAGAGGAAGGACGGAGGAAAGGAACGTCGTCAGGTTTAACGTATCCGGATACATTCCTGCTTACAGATCCCCACCCAGGACGGAGTTACTCAAAACACCCGACGTCAACCTCTCGGTAGCACCATACGGAGACTACAGGGCTAAAATAGAGGAGAACGACACTAGACCGAGGAACACCAGCTATATATGGGGGAAGTCCCCCTCCGAACTCGAACTAAGTGAAAGCACACGTGTGGACTCCAGGAACTTGACCAGGCCGGCAGGCCCCTATGTCAGGAACCACACCACGTCTATAACACAGGCGAGGACGGTGAAGTACTTGATCGACCGGTCCCAGTATTTAACACAGGAAACCGTTAGAAAAAATCTGGTGAGCAACACAAGCAAGTTTTTGGTGGACAAGAGACTGTATTTCGCGAAAAAGGGGAAGAAGTATGTAAACTTCATCGCGATAGACGACGACGCGGGATACTCGTACTCGGGGGCGGAGATAAAGGTGAACGGAACCATAGGCCATATTAACGCCGAGTTCGACTACCGTAAATCCGATCTTGGTCTAAGTTTCGAGGAGAACGAATCACCCACCTCTTCTCCCGCTATAGAACAGAAGCTGTTCGATCTCGATATACCTCCTGTCAAGCCGGTGGGAAACGTATCTCATCTATACCAGTTTCTGAAGGGGAAGTTCCCTTACTTCATCGAGAAGTCGTCTCCCACCTCTGAAGGCAAGGGATACAGACTCGACACGGGTCTAGCTTTCTGGGGTATACCGGAAGACGCCGAAAACTATAAACTTAGGATAAAGTACCGTTACGAAGATGAAGACGGAGGCGGCGAGACAGTCGATCTGATGTTGGCTGACCACGAACGGAACGTACTCCAGACTGAGCATCTCGAAAGAAACGGTAACGGCAAATCACCTACAAACAAGGTAATCGATCTCAGTCCCAAAACCCGTGACTTCGTGAAGAAACACGGAACCCTCTACCTGATACTCAAAACACCCGAGGTAGATGTAAAGAAGACAGCGGTAGATATCTACCGTTTGGATGTGACGCCGGGATCCAGGGGACAGACATACATCTTTAACGGTTCTAAGTCCACCCCCTCCCCCGGTGCAAAGATAGTTAGTTACGACTGGCGGCTGGGAGACGGCGTAACCGCGGAAGGAGAAGTGGTCTCCCACGGCTACAGAAAAGACGGTGAGTACGACGTCACACTAACCGTAACAGACTCCAACCATTCCACCGACAAGGAGACGAAGAAGGTGGATGTCAGACACGATAAACATCCCCCAGTTATACAGAAGATGGACGTCAGTACGGGGGAGGGCTTAGGTATCGAATACAGTTCCACCGCTACCGACCCGGACGAGCCCGACGAGGACCTCGAATACAGATGGAGTTTCGGGGATGGAGGTACCTCGGAAGACCGTAACGGTACGTACGAATACGACGAGCCGGGTAGATACGGGGTCCGGTTGGTGGTGGTCGATTCCGACGACCTCACCGATAACGCGTCAACTAATGTATCGGTGTACGGAGGACTGAGAGCAAGGTTTAGTATATCTCCGGAGACACCCCATACCGGCGAGAACGTGGTTTTCGACGGAACTAACTCCACGCCCTCCGGATCCATCGTGAACTACATCTGGAGAATCGATGGCGAGAAGCTAGGTGACACCTCCCGGAAAGTCACACAGAGCTTCGAAGAAAAGGGTCGCCACGATGCTTCCCTGGAAGTCGTAGGTAAACACGGCGGAAACAACTCGACCGCCCGGAGCTTCACTGTCGTCGGTGTGAAACAGGGATCGATGATGGCTAAGGCGGGTAAGGGTGACTGGATACAGAGCAACGACGTAATAAACAACAGCTATGGCTCCACTACGGACAAGCCCAAGCTAGATGAACCCGTGAGGTTCAAACCATGGTTCGTGGACAGCGAAGGGTTCCAGCCCGACGAGGTAACCTGGGAAAAGATAGTTGAAGAAACCGGCAACGTAACCCAAACGCGGGCAGGTGAGGAGGTATGTTTCACTTTCCAAGAAACCAGGGACTACATAGTAAGATACGTAGCTGAGGGAGACGGAGAGGTCTGGAGGTCGGCGGCAGAGATACGTCCCGGTCTGCGGCAACACAGAGGACCTGGATGTAAAGGAGGTCCTCCAGGATAGAAGAACTGTTTATGGGGGAGGAGGTGATGGAAGTAATGTCTATGGGG
>JBDGRN010000018.1:0-15788 GCA_042218125.1 Halobacteria archaeon
ACGGCCTGAACCATCGATAACCGGTTCTTTAGCGGTGCTGTCCCAAAAAGGTGCAACGGTATAACTAGAACCACTGATATCGATCGTTTTGTCAGCAGGCGTTTCGACAGCAGCGCCTAGGTTCTCTCCAGCTCGGGACAGCGGAGAGCTTAAGTAGTTGAGCGCGAACTCGATACCAGAGGTACGTTCGCTGGCGTCGGCAACTTCCGCTTCGATAGAAGAGGTATTGTTGGAAGGAGTAAGAGCGATCTGGCCGTTCCCGACGGTTGCAGAAGGCACCACCCGAGAGATCACAAAGTCCGATGCGTTTTGAAGCATCGCTTGCTGAACTGCTAACGATCCGGCGGTGTTGTCCTCGCCGTAGAGATCGACAAAATCGTTGCGATTGGTGACGCGGGCGAGTTCAGGGCCACGGTTGAAGGGACCGACAATCCCAATGGTATTGCGATAAGATTTACGGATCAGCGGGGGACCGACGATTTCCTCATTAAACCGAATGTGAGGAAATTGATAATCCTCCTGTGGAATCTGATCTGCCATAGTCAGTTTTAATAGAAGCTACATATACGCCCTTATCGTGGGCGTTACAGCAGACCAAGATGTATTCAGGTTTCGTTGGGTTCGGGGGAAAACGCTAGGGTGTCGGTCGGGATGGCGTTCATGGTTCTTAGTTGTTGGGCGTTGGGCGGGTAAGCCTTAAACGAAAATTCCAGGTGGGCGGTGTGGAAGTAAACGTTCTTTTCCTGAGACCATTTGGTGGTCGGGAAGTCCAACGCCGTTACTTCCGGGTTGCGAATCCCTAAGTTTTGCAGGTATACCAGGTCTCCAACACAAACCCGGAAAAGTTCCAAGTAGTCCCGGAGGATCTCTTCGGGCGGGTTGATCTCGAGTTGCAACTCCTGTTTTTGGGCTTGCTTAATCAGCTGGGCGTAATCCTGGGAGACGCGTTCGTTGAACGCCCGAAGCGCCCGCGCCCCGTTTTTGATATCAAAGCCTTCGGGAAACATAAAGTTGAACCCGTGCGGGGTTAGCGGGGCAAGTTTTTGCCCTCGATAGGCAGGAAAATCCAAAACGTAGTAGTCAATGGTTTTAACGCTGTCGATACCGCCGACGGCTGGGTAAAACAGCTTAAGAATCATGTTGTAGGTCATCAACTTTAACCCGCGACCCATATCCTTTTGGGATACCTCCGCCGAAGACCGGGCGTTGCCATCTTCAAATTCCGAACTGTTCGGAAAAACCGCGACGGTTAAACCAGCGTCTAAGGGCAAACCGTCGAAATTCCGCCAGCGTTGGACGAAGATTTCTTGCGGATTTTCGCCGGGTTCGGCGATCGGCTCAAACACCTCCGGGTTTTTCACCTTGGGATGGGAGGCAAGGCCGGCAACGATCGCTTGGGTGATCTGTCTAACGGAAGCTACCATCGAAACCACTCCCTCATGCGTTCGTTAATCGTTTTAAAGTAGGAAGACTTAGCCCGAGAGATAACCTGCGGTTTATTTTTGTCCCCCGAGCGCTCCTCGTAAGCAGCTGGGGTTCGGCCTTCCAGATCGAACTTGGTTTCAACCCGGACCGAACGGGGCTGATCGGAGTAGGGGGTTAGCGGATTGTAGAGGTCACCTAAGGCAACTTCTAGGTCAGGCGGGAATTCCAAAAGATCCAGCACCAACCAAGTAGTAGTTTTCATCAAACGGTAAGGGATGAGTTCTAAAGCTACTGCTGGTTGGTCTTCGGTTTTGGCGTCGGCTTTAACAATCGACCCCAAACAGCGAATATCGCCTTTCAGTTCGTAAAGTTTGTTCAGAAGCGCCAACGCCATCTGACTTGCTCGGGTTTGTTCCCCTCCGAACGCTGGAAGGGGAATCGTTATCGGCTCTTGTTGGGTTGAAACGCGGAACCGAATCTGGCTATCCCGCCAACCAGAGATAATGTTGCCTTCGGCGTCGATCGGCTCTCCGGTGTTGTTTACAGGTTTGCGACGGATATAGATGACGCTAGGAGACCCCTGACTTTCTTGTTGGGTGTCGCTGGTAGAGGTCGCGCCACCTTCCGAGGTAGCGATCAAAACCGAGTTGATCTCGTAGTTGTTTAGGTATTCCAAACGCGGTCCCCACTGAAACGGCGCTCGGCTACTAAACCGAACCGATACCACCTCAGCGCTCACGGTATTGGAAAACCGGCGGGCTTGGAAGTAAATGCTGTGAGTATTGCGTTTTCCCGAAAGGTTGGGGGCAGCGAGGATGTTACTGGTGGTGCTGTTTAGGGTAAGGGCGTTGATCTTGTCGGCGATCGCGGCGACGATTTCCCCGGAACTGGTTCGGCTGTTGTAGGTGCCGACAGTTTCCCAGCCGGAAGTCGTTCCGGAAAGAAACACCTCCACGGTCAGAGGTTCTTCCAGCACCAATGCCCGTTGCTCAAAAAATAGGACCGGGCGCTCCGTTTCCTCGGTTTGTTGTTCTCGGCTGGCGGTAACGGCGTTGACATCGACCGTCTGAATGATGCGATCGATTTCTTCTTTAGCGATCCGGTAAAGGTACTCCTCGTGGCTAGAGACATCCTGACCGACCGCTGAAGAAAGCTGACCGACCAGCAAGGAAGCAGCGAAGTTAACGCTGGCTTGGCGGATCAGGTCGTTAAAGATATTCCGTTCCACGTTTTCGAACTGGGAGTAAGGGTACATCAACTCCTTAACTTGCTGGACGGAGTCGAATAACCGTTCTCCGGTTTGCGGGTCTTTGGCGGCTGCTAACAGACCGCCGATCTTCGGGTCGCTGTGTTCAGTGATCGCAAAGTAGATCTGCTTGACGGTGGCGCGGTTTTTGATAAACGCATCCGTTCGGCGGACGGCATCCACCATCCGTTGCAGTTCGCCCGACAGCTTTAAGAGTTCGCTGTCGGCGGTATTTTTGATGTCTTTGTTTTGTAGGGCGGGGTTGTCTTTGATAAACCGGTCGGAAAAGTTGGGATCGGCCATCTGAAAAGCCCGGCCTTAGGCCGGGCGGATAACTTACGTTTGGTAGAAATCGTTGCAGGCTTCGCGGATTGCTTTGTAGCCTTGTTCGTGTCCGTAAAGCCGGCAGATCTTTCTAACTTTCGGTTCGTCTACCGGGTCTTGTTGCAGAAGATCGTTGAGGTAACTTTTGACCTGAGTCCAATGCGGGTCGGGTTCCAGGTCTAGTTGAACGTCGCCTTCTTCGGGTTCATCTTGCTGTTCCGGTTTTTCCGGCTCGGGTTTTTGTTGTTGCTCCGGTTTCTCCGGTTCGGGTTCTTCTTTTTGGGTTTGTGGGTGCTCATCGTTAGAATGCGAGTCCGTTGCCAGGTTCTCCTCGGGCAAAGTAATAGAGCCCGCTGGCTCCTTTTTTTCGGTTTCAGGCTCTTCTTCATCTCGACCGGTAAGCCGGAGGTTCTGGGCGTACTGAGATTCCATGATGCGCTCGGCACGTTCTTTGGTCTCAGAGAAAATATCCCCGGCATAGTAACTGTAACGTTTCCCGCCTAAAACGAAATTAACAGGAGCTAAGGCTGTAAAATAATAGCGTTGTGCCATAGCTTAGATCGGGATCATGTCGTACTTGCTAATACCTTTTTGCAAGGTGGCTGCGGTACCGTCGCCGGGATAGTAGATCGTCGCGATGCGGAAACCGCCGGGTTCCCGTTGGGAGATGTGCGCTGGGGAGGTGTTATAAGGACGGGAGACCGTGTTCATATAAAGGTCGTACTCGTTTTCCAGCGCGAAGTTGTCCGCGGTTACTTGTTCAACTACCCCGTTTAAGGAGTAGCTGTTTTGGTTTCCTGGAGTATAAGGAATCTCGCGGACGTCGTTGTCGACGCTAACCCAATTGCTCCCGTCATACTTTAAGATATCTTCTTTAATATAGTAGGGCCGGAAGTTTTTGTGGCCTTTGGGTTCAAACTTAGCGGCCTTGATATACATGTCTCCCTGAGAAGGGCTACTGGGAGTGCCACTAGTTAAGACGGGAACTTCTCGGGTAGGAATCAAGAAAACGTCTAAGGTAGTTTCGGTGGAACTGAGATCGGTACCGGTTTCGATTTTAACGTCGCTGACGGTGGAAAAACTAAACCGTTGGCCGTCTAAACATCAATATGGACTTTCGAGACATCGGTAGAATCGTATCCTTTTCCGGAGTTTTTCAGCGTAACGCCAACGCCGCTATGCGCTCCGGAAAGAGGATAGTTCATTAACCCAGCGTGTTGGGTAAAGCGATTGCGATGATAATATAAACGTGCGCCTGGCATAGATACTTACTCCTATGATTAAAATGCAAGACCAAAGTCGGAATCGGCGCGCAGGATTTGCTTGGCGTAAACGTCGTCGGATTCGCAAACCGTTAAAACGCTAATCCACTGCGGATAAGTTGCGAAGGGAAGAAACGAATCGCCCATTTGAACAGCGCGTCCCGGAGGGTTTGGCGGATCGTACTCAACATCAGAGCTGTAAAGCCACATCCCCGGTTCTTGGTTCGGCCCTTCTGCAATGGGATGAACGGTTTGGCCTAAGGTTTCGCCTGGGTTGTCCTGATGGTCCCGAGCAACCAAGGCGACCTTGTTAATAGGCCACATATGAAGGTGCTTGTTGGTTTGGGGATCCAAGAACAAGTTGCGCATCGTAACGATGTTCAGCCCGGAGATCGAGGTTAAGGTTCCGGTGCTGTCCATCTCGATGCGCCCAGCGCTGGCGCCGGGAGGCATGATATTCTGACCTGCTACCGGTGTGTTTTGGGTGTTGTTGGGGTTTACTGCAAAATTAGAAAACGCGTACTGACCGCTGTGAGCTTTGATCAGTTGGTTTTCCATCAGCACGGTGAGCAACGACCGCGCCATAACGATATCGGTATAGCGGTTTTTGTTGGTTTCTTCTAAGTAGTTTAGGATCCAACGTAGAGACGCTAAGATATCGGCGCGGGGATGGGTCCAGGGAACACCGGCATAGCCATCGGAAGAGGTAAACAGCAACGCCTCTTTCCGGCCTTTGTCGTTAACCATATCGGAATAAGCGCGCAGGTCGTGGGTAGCGTCTACCTGAGCCTCAGCGCTTACCGAGCTGTCAAACCCTTTGTAGTGGAAGTAGTTGTTTTGCGGGATTTGAGTAGGAACATCCGCTTTGGCGCCGGTATAGGGATCTTCATAGTTGATGCCGCCTAAAAGCACCTGGGACTGAAGATAGTTGATCGTCCGGTTGCGCTTAGAAACCAGCCGATTGATTCGGCGTTGGATGATTTGCTCGACCGGCGTCGCTTGGTTGGAACTAGGGTTTTCTCGGATCTGGTTGATAAATCCTTGGTCGAAAAAGTCGCTTTCCCGGAACACCGCGGGTTCAACTTGACGGCGTTCGATGCGGTCGTTGGGCATCCCGGCGTAGTCGGGCATTCCCATATCGACCATACGCATCAACCCGAGGCTGGTTTTTTGGGTTTCGATGGTTACCGTCCGCGCTTGGATGTTCTGTGCGGGGAAGAACATATCTAGCTCGGTGAAGTCAACTTCGGCAAAGCTCTGGGCGAGCATCGTTAGCTCTAACGAGCCTAGCCCTAGATCCTCACCGACATATTCATAAGGTGTGGAGTAGGGAGTGGGAGTAATCGGCATAAAACGCTCCTATTGCAACTTCATCTTTTGCTTTTTCTCTTCGGCGAGCTTTTGGTTGTGATTAATAGCGCCGGCGTGAACGGAGTTCTTTAAGGGGTCTTGGTATTCCTGGCGCTGGTTTTGTTCTTGGGTCCCCTCAGATTCCCCTTTCTGCTCGAAAACCTCGGCGCTGTAACGAGAGCTCATATCTTCCAGGCTTTGAATAACCTCATCTTCGTGCTCGCCTAGGGAGCCGTCTTGGATTTGTTGCTGGGTACGTTCCTTTACCTTGGGCGGAAGGTTAAGCTCTTCCAGTTTGGCGAGCTTCTGGTTAACTTCGCGCTGACGTTGCGCGTTTTGGAGTTGATCGATGCGGTTTTTGGCTTCCTCTAACTGCGTTTCGTAATGCTCTTTCAGCGCTTGTTGCTGATTTTGCAGTTCTTCGATCTTTTGCTGGGACTCTTCGAGTTTTTGTTGTAGTTGTTCGATATCGGTTTTGTTCTCGGGCATATCTAGCTCCTGAGCGAATTGTTTCGGGTGAGTATCCACTTCCATAGAGAAGAGATACTCTTCTTCGCTTAACGGCAAATTTCTGGGTAAGTTGGGGATAAACGGCTGGTTAGTTAGCGCCATCCCCGTCAGCACGGTTCCTACCGACTCGCCAGTGGTTTTATCCTGGTAGTCGGGCATAAACTCCGAAGAGCTGTACCGGTAACGGCCGTTTTGGATCTCTTGGTAAGCGTCTTGGTTAACGTTCCAGATTCCGTAAAGGGTGTCTTCGTTCTGTTCCACATCCGCCAAAAATCCTTCGGCCGCCGCGCCACCTCGTTCCGGGTGGCCATAAAAGACTGGCGGTTCCCAACCCAGCACGTTGGACTCGATATTTTCCTTGATTTGCGCGAGCTCCTGATCGCTGAACTCAACATCTCCGTAGAGAGGGTGTTTCCATTCTCCTTTTTTGGCGATAGGGAGTTTGACGTAATAGTCGTGGTTCTGCTCGAAATGCTGGATTTGAGAGTTCGTTAGCGGGAAAAGCTTAGAGGAGCCCGGTTCTTCGTCGAATTGGCGCTTTGCCGTTCCATCGGTTTCGGCTTCCCCTGAAACGGTTTCGGTCGCTGATTCGGATTCGGGTTGGGGCGTTTTTGTTTGTCCATGATCGTTAAAGCTCCTAACGGGAACTTCTTCCTGTTCGATTGCGTCGTTAAACGCTTGAGCAGCGGACTTGCTTTCGGTAGAGAACGTTACGCAAAACTGGCCTTGGTCGGTGGTTCCCAACTCGTAGGCCATATCCTCCCGTTTCATAAACGGGGAAACTTGATCGAGTTCGCTGAACTCGTCGAAAGCGAAACAGGTAACGTACTTGCCGTCTTGTTTCGTCCAGTCAGCAGGAGTATCGTCCAAAAGATCCGCAAGGTCGGATAAGCTTTTATCTGAGAGATCGATCCCTTGCTCTCTGACTTGTTCCAGAACTTGCTCGCTAAGCAAGGTTTCTAATAAACTGGTGTTGTCGTTCGGTTTGGTTGACATATGTATGGGCTATCTCATCTAACAGCCGTTTACGCCGTGATGGCGAGTATCGATAAAGATCCGCTAGAATTTCGCGACGTTGAAACGCTCAACGAGCGTTGGTTGCGTCCGTTGGAACCGCCGTTGCGGTTGGCGCAACCCCGTTGGATTGAAACGGCCAACGCACTGTTTCCTTGGCGGGATAAGATTAAAAATAACGAATTAAATAATTGGGCTTTCCTTCATGACCTGGTTTGCAAGGCGATCTCAAACGAACGGCTGTTGCAAAAAGGCAACCAGTTCAAGATCGTTTACAGTATTGCGTTGGAAACCTATCAAGAAGTAATCGGCTTCAACCCCCGAGAGGCCCAAACAGAGCTAGTCGCATCTCATGCTTTGCGAGCCGGCTATAAGATCGAACCCTTCGAAGGGCGGTTGGTAATTTACTGCCCTTCCGGGCAACAACGGAGCGTTACTAGAACCGAATGCGACTGCTCTCACGCTAAACCCTGTGTGCATTTGCGATTGGCTCAGGCCTTTCTGGATCGGCGCCAGGCGTTCAAGCCTTAGCTTTTTGGTTGCGATCGCGTTTTTGGGGTGTTGCTTTCCCAGTAGGACGGCCTTTCTTGCCGTCGCCTTTGGTTTGACCTTCGCCGGAGCGGTTACGATCAGGGGCGCGACTTTCCCGGTTCTCTGGCGTTGCGTTGCTGGAGGTAGGCTGTTCCGGTTGTTTTGGTTGCAGTAAAAATTTCTTGAAGAACTCGGCGTCTTCCGAACCTTGTTCCCGTTCGATCGCACCAACCCAAGAGCGAACCATGTGGTAGTCGGTCTCGTTGCTGGGGTTGAGGTAGGTAAGCTCGGTAAGCCCACGGATAAACTGCATCATGGAAACCCGGTCTTCGGGGCGCATGATGTTCCGCAACGGGATAGTCGGTGGCGAGATATCGCGGTCCCAATTCTCCCGGAGCATGGTACCAAGGGTTTTGTTGACGAAAGGAACGACAAACGACTTGTAAAGGCTCTGGATCGAGCGGTTGAACATTTCCATATCCCGTTCCACCGCCTGGGTGTTTTGGGAGGCGTCAGGTTCGATCAAGCTTTGAGGCACCAGCAGAGAACGTATGATCTGTTGGTCGCAAAATTTAACCGCGTTTAGATAACCAGTGGCGACATCGGAGCTGTGAGAGAGCACCTTAGCCTCCGGCTTGGTGTCCTTGTTGCTGTAGGGCACCATGATCATGCTCCCTTCCTGAGAGCTGGTGTTAGACAGTTGCCGTTCCAAAGACTGCATCACGGTTAAGGGCTCTTTTTCCCCGGTTTCTGGGTTGAGCTCGTATTCCCCGGAAGACTCGTTGGGCACAAACATCATGGTGATGGGGTTGCCGTGCTGGTCTTGAGCCACCAAAAACATATCCAAAAGCGACTCTTTGATCACATGCCAGCGGTAACAGCTTTCGATGATAGACCGGCCGTAGTAGTTGTTGAACTCCTTGTTGTAAGTAAGGAGGACCGTCTTCCACATATCAAGCTGAATTTCGCTTTGGCGCAACGGGTCGGACTGGATGGCGGTTTGAGAGCGCATCAGCCAAATCCCGGAGTCAAAGCCCGGGGAAAAAGAAGGCTCTCCCTCAGTTAGTTGCCCTTTGCGGTTGGTCCTTAAGTTGATACGTCGCGGGTGGTAATGGGCAAACCCTTTGATCTTAACGAGATCGTTATGGGGCTCATAAAGCGTTTCGGTGACCGAAAACCCAAAGCGAAGCGCGGTTTTAACCGCCTGTTTGATCTCTTGGTAATAGTCGGTAAGGTGGGTCTCCGACATCCGTTGGATAACGCCTCGGCAGAACTCCCGGGCCTGTTCGTTTTCGTGTTCGACATCTCCCAGAGAAGAAACCAGCGATTCCGCCAAAAGGTCGAGGGTGGAATTAATGGTGGTATCGTAAACCGAAACCGTTTCGTAGGTTTGGAGTTTTTTATCGATGGTCCGCAACGGTGGCGGGTTATGGCCCTGTTGTTTCGTCTTGCCTCTGGGTCTGCTGTTGGGATTGAAACGTTTGAGTGGCATATTACTTGAAGATCGAGATATTCCGGCTGTCTTGGCCTGGGGGTTTTTTGTTTTGTTGTTGGAGTTGTTGTTGCATCTCCAGTTTTTGCTCGGTTTCTTTGCGCCGTTGCTCTGCCTCCCGTTGCTCTTGGATTTCGTTGTAGGTGTAGATCAGCGCTGTTTTGGCATACACCGTTAAGTTGAGCCAGTCGGAGAAGGCGATGTTGCAAAAGGAAGCAACGTTGAGGAAGTTTTTGATGTCGTATTTGTCCCGAACCTGGTTGATCTGTTCATCGTGATCGAAGGTGATCTTCTTGATCTCTTCTTTGGTGTAAAAAACGCCCGGAAAGAACGGGGAGTCGTTGAGCAACGTCCGCTCTTCTAGTAGAAGGTCATAACGGAGAGGCTTCCCGGAAGGTTCTTGAGGTATAGGCCGTACAAAGCCAAGCCAAGACTGATACTGAAACTGATCTATTGCTGGGAATCCGTCGTATCTTCCTGGGATTTTGAGGTTCTTTTGGTACCACCCTTTTGCTTGCGCCACTTCTTTCCGAGCTCGTTGGCTTTTTCTCGGGTTTCGCGGTCGATAAAGTTCATCTGTAAAAACGTCGCGACGCAGTACTCGGCGTCGATGTTTTTCCATTCCATCATGTAGTCTAGGCCATCGTCTTTAGCGCTGAGTTCTTTGCCATTGACATGAGTTAAGAGGTTAGCGAAAAAGAATTCCTCGAAGCTATAGCCTACGGTTTGGCTGTTACCGGGATACCGGCGGTCCAGTTCGATCTGTTGGCCGGTGGTAGGAACGCGGAAAGTCACAGAAAGCGTTTCGGATGGGGTGCGGGTTGCCGGGATATGAAAGCTTTCTTTTTTGTCGTCTTCGCGAAGCTCGTTGGCTAAAGACTTAACGTCTTCTACCATCTCGTCGTCTAAGTAAAACGCCCCGTTAAAAACCGCGATCAGAAACTGCTGGTCTTTGGTAGACATCGGTTTGATGTTGCAGATCGGGTCTTTGGGGGTAAAGTTAACCTTTTGGTTATTGAGCTTGGTGATGCAACGGGAAAGCATGAGCTGAGGGATGCTGTAGCCCATATTGCTGTTTTCGGGAACCCGTTTGTTGGCTTCGAGGCGGTCTTTAAAGGTGGGTTCCCGGATATCCACGGAAAAACTGCCGGAGGGGATTTCTTCGGCAGGAATATGTAGCGTTTCTTCGGTTTTATTGGTCATAGCGCGGGCACAATTCTTGCGTCTCTCCCGTTTATCGTGGTGGGGCAGGAAAAGACGAAAGTAATCGGTTTCGGTAGAGCGCATATGGGAGATCGTTATCAAGAGCTAAAAAACGACCGTTCCGTCCAACAAGCTCGGAATTATCGAGGGGATCCGTTTGTCGGGATGAAGCGTTTAGCCGGTGAAGGCCAAGCATTCGAACCTGTCCGGGAAAATTTAGTCCAGAAAGAAACGGCGAATTTCGGCGACGCCTACCGGCAACGGTTGCAGGCGCCGAGGGCGAAACCGCGAATAACTTCTCCGGAAGGGATGCGTAAGGCGTCTCCCGAAACTACAGAGCAACCTGAGATCCAAACCGGGTTTATTCCGAGACCGAGAACGGAAGATTACGTTTCCCTATTTAGCTTTGGATCCGGCCGAGAAGACGCCGAGCTCGGGGCAGCCTATTTCCAGCTCCAACAGCGGGAAGCGGTACAGGCGTTGCTTTCCCGCACCGGCACGACCCGACTAGTCACCCAAGGGATGGATCAGGCTGCAAGCCGAGATAAATCCGGCGTTGACATCTTAGCGCCCAACACCGTTACCAAAGGGCTTGCAGAGAAGATTCGGAACGCCGATGTCCTCAACGCCCGGAGTGGGTCGTTGGATGTACACCTCACCCAAAAAGACCGAACCTCGTTTCACCCTAAGATAGGGTATGTTAAAGGCGGGAACAAAGAGGACGATCGCCTCTACGCGTTTTTAGGAACACAAAACATCACGCCGGCGTTGGATAAAAACGCGACGCTGGAGTCCCTTTTGGTTTTGGATGCCAAAGCCAAGGATATGACGTTGCGAAATCGCCGGCGCAAAATCGAGAGCGCCAGCGAGGCGCTGTTGTCTGCTGAAAAAGACGATACCGAGATCCGCAAGGCAGCGATCGAGCAGGCAGCGGGGCAAGAAGTTATCGGGCTGACCCAGGATCTAATCCAAACCGCAAAGGGCGATAAACAGCAGTTCTTTCGAAACACCGCGCTTAAACAGTTCCGCGAACAACGGCAACACCCAAGCGAAGCACATGACTTGACTTCCAACTTTACGTTGCTCAATGAGCAAATCCTGGAAGAATATAACGAAGTGCTGAAAAAAAGTCTCGAAAAAGCCGAGGATAAAACCCAGAGCTTAGGTAAGGTTTACCTTTCGGTTAACCGGATGGATGCTTTGCTTGATCGGTCATCTCCCCAAGCGTTTCGGGACATGAAAGAAAACCTGAAACGGCTGGCGCAACGCGGGAAGCTTTCGGTGGTTACCGATCGCGAGCAGTACCGGAGTTTCTTAGAGCGCGATCGTAGGCCGACGCTTTCTCCTTTAGATAAACAGTCGCGGTTGACGTTGCCTTCAACCGGAAAACTGCCGATCCATCGCGACCGGAGAACCCAGGGCCAAGTTGTCAAAGATGCCCTTGCCTCCCGAAGCAGTTTGGATGAAGATTTCTTGGAAACCCTAGCGGAAAACAAAGCGCTTCAGTTTAGTCCGGTTCCCATGCACCACGAGAAGGGAATCGCGATTACCGACCAACAAGACCGCATCGTTTACGGCGGGATCCAGTCGGCGAACATCACTCAAGCCGGGATGCCTCGAGAAAATCGGGACGACGTTAACACCGAGGTAATGCTTCGGTTTGCTGGAAGTGGGTTTGGACCGGCGACCCCTACCGAAAAAGAACGGCAAAAGGTTAAACGGGAAGAAGAAGCTATCCAAACCTACCTTAGCGGGTTAGGTTTAAAAGAGCATTTCCAAGCTTACAGCCGAGAAAGTTTCGTTACCGGCTACGCCACCGAACGTAACGCCGACCCGAAGCAGGTCTATCGGCTCAAAGAAATGATCAATACCTTAGACCAACAGGCAGGCGGTGGCGTTTTTAGCGTCAAAGAGCGCTACGAACCGACGCTTCAAGGATATAAAGATCCGGTCGGGTTGCGGGTGCGGATCGCTTCGGCTTACGAAGGACAGTTAAGAAAGCACAACCTGGAGCTGGATCTAACGGTTAACGAAGAAGGGAACGTTGTTTTAAGCGACCAAAGTAAGCTGATCGGGCAAACCCTGCTTTTGAATAAGTCCGGTAGCGACGTCACGCTTCCGGGAACCGGGAGTGTTGTTAAGCCCAAAGAAAGCCGGCAACTCAGCTCTAAACAAACAGCGACGGGGTTGCTGGCGACGATGGCCAGCGAGTTGAGCTATCAAAACCGTTACGGGCTGGTCAACCAGAAATTTTCAGAGCTGATGGGAAGCAACCGTCGAAACGCCGCACGGACAACCGGCGGTATTTTAAGCGAAACGCTTGTCGGGTTGATGAAAGCTCGGGGCGTCGATCTTGTGGATCGAAAGGGTGGGGCGTTAGATAAGACTCCTTCCTTGGAGCAGGTGTTATCCAACCTGCCGGAAGAAGCCCAGCAAGGCTACGACTTAAAAACCGCTTACCGGGATCTCATCGATCACCTGAGCAAAACTGATGTTAATACCGGCCGGGCGATTACCGACGCCGTTACGCGACGCGTCCGCCGGCAGAAGTTAGAGTCAGTTTTAGGGCCGGTGTTCCAAAAACGGGAGGAACTGGGTTCAGGGCTGAGCCAACGGCTTAAAGAAACTTTTTTAACCTTTAAGCATATCCTGACCGGTGCCCCCGGGCCGGATGTTTCCAAACCCGTTGCCTTGTTGGAGCAAGTAAACCAACGCCTGGAAGAGGATGCCCGAGACCGGGAAAGTTACTTGGAAGACCTAAGAGCGTTGGCAGTTGCTCGAGATCCAGCCCAAAGAGAAGCCTTCAGCGCAGCGACTCAAACCCAAAGCCGATCGGTGCTGAGTACGGTATTCGATCCCTTCCTGCAACCGCATGACCAGGAAACCACGTTCATGCAAACCAAGGCCTCGTTGCCGGTTTATTCGGTGAGGCCAGAACGGATGCAACGGGAAGAGCAAAGCCGGTACGCCGCGATCGCGCAGTTAGGTGTAATGGATCCCGGGGAGTTCGGTCACGCCGATCAATTGGGGCAACCTGGGCGGTACCAACGGCCGTTGGCGGCGACGGCATTCCCCGACGCGGCACATATCACCGGGTTCGGCGGGCTCTCCCAGGTTAAAACCATCAACCAAAGCGATATCCATTCCGGCGCGGCCAAGGTTTACGATATGGAGCTTTTGATGCGCGGGGTTTCCGGGTATCAAATGCTTTCTCGGGAAGGCTTTGCTCAAGAACTAGCAAACATCGAGTATTACCGGCAACGGAGCTTAGGGAAACAACCCGATTACCAAGCGCTTTACCAGAGCAAGTACCGAGAACTTAAAGAGCAGTTCACCGACGAGCAAACTAAGCAGGAGACCAGTCTGTACCTCTTGCCTTATAACAAAGAAGAGCAACTGACCCAGCGCTTCAAGAACGTAACCGGGGCGCGCGGGGCAAAAGATGTCGACCCGGAGCTGGTGAGAAAACTCCTAGAGCTAGAGACCGAGGGAAGTCAGATCACCTACGAAGATATCGCCAACCTGCATACTGGGCAGATCCGTCCGGCGCTTCCGGAAGAGCAGTGGGAACAGCTTCAGCAGGTCTTAGCCTCCGGCGCCAAACAGCCGATCCAAGAACTGCGCCGTCAGGACCTGGAACCGCTAAATCAAAACAAAGGCGTTATCGGGTCGAGTAAGCTCAAGCGCGTCGCTTTGCACGGCGGGTTTAATACCCTGGGCGACTACGGTGTCGTTAACGCTGGGTTCGACCAGCCGGTGGCCGAAACCAAACCGTTAAAGCTGACTGTCGGCTTCCAGCAGATGGAGAGCACCACTCAGTTCTTTCAGCAAGTCAGCGACTACTTAAAGCAAGGCGTTAAGGTCATCGGAAGCGGAAGCGAGAAGGAACGCGGGTTGTACGTTTTCCGGGAACAAGAAGGTCGTTGGGTTCGAGAAGGTCAGTTCGACGACTCTGGGTTAATCGAAATCCCGGCCAACAAGGTAATGGCAACGCGTACTACGGGCCTCCGAGAGGAAAGCGCCAAGATCAAGATCGGGGCTGAGGGCAAGGCGTTTGAGTCAGGGGTGACCTTGCTTTCAGGCGAGCTGAGAGCTGAGTCTAACGCCCGCCAAACCTTGCGGGTCGAACAAGATGCAACTACGATTTGGTACCCAGGAACCGGCCACCGCCAGGCCTCAGGCGGGCAACTACCAAAGTTCCCAGCGATGGTTGGGGAGCAGGAAACCTTCGAGCGGGTCCAGCAAACCATTGAAAGCCGGCGGTTAGCAGTCGCTCAGGAAGGCAAGCAACCAATCGGCCCAGGCGTAAACGTTTCCGACCAGCTCTACAGTCTTAATACCTTAGACCAGTTCAAAGGCTTTACCTACGAAACCGGGTTGGCGTTGCTTTCCGACGAAACCTCCCGAGAACAGGTTCGGAAGCAAACACCGACTCAGATCGCTCAAGGACTTGCTCTGCTCTACGCCAAAGACGAAGACGTTAGGAGCGCCCTAGCCCAGTCCTTACGCCGGGAACGAAAACCAGCGATGGCTTCGGCGATCGAGGAAACGAAAGGCAAGGTCTCTATCGACGCCTCTGATTCCAAGTCTCTTGGGTTGATAACCAAAGGCTTGAGTTACCTAGAGGGCGGGCAGGACCTGAAAAGTAAAGTCGTTAAGACTCTGAAAGGCGAGAAACTAGCAGAAGGAGAAAAAGATCTAACGACAGCCACCCAGGAGCTGGTTAACCTGGTGCTAAACAAAGAACAGTACAGCCGGACCGTTGAGGACCGGAAAGTTCTTAGAGAATCCAGCTCTGTGGTGAAATCGGCCGGGTTGCTGGCGCATACCAGCTATTTCGCGCAACAGTTGTTTTCCTCTGGCGGATTCCAATCGGTTGGCGGGCTTTATGAGACCAAGGTGATCAGCCCCGAAGACTATCTCAACATCCGCAAACAAGAGCCTCACGGCCTAACTAGCGAACAGCGCCGGCGCAAAGATTTCGCTGAGTTTTTGGCTGCCTCTACTGGGATGCGTATCGGCGAGGAAGAAGACGAAGAGGGTATCAAACGCAAGCTCAACTTGTTACAGGCTTTCCAGGAACAGGACTTTGTTCTGGAGACGATCGCGGATATGACGCCCTCTAAGAGCTTGGTGTCGGCTGGGCAGAAAGACGAGGTGGCGTTTGAGTTTCACTACTTGTTAGGGCTTTCCAACCAACACCTCAACAAGTTCCGAGACCAAAGCAAGTTGCAGAGCGAACTCGCTTCCGTGCAAGAAGATTACAGCACGCTAAGCGCTGCGGTTGCCGGCGGGTTTCATAAAACAGCGTTTAATCAACTCCCGGTTAAGTTAGGAATCCAGGGTCGAGAAGAAACGCTAAAAGGGTTTATAGATAGAAAAATAGAAATAGAAAAACTGGTTTAAAAGACTTAACCCGAAAGAGTTGCAG
>JBDGRN010000120.1:0-15638 GCA_042218125.1 Halobacteria archaeon
CATTCGACCCCTCCACCATCCAGTGTACCATCCAGGGACCCAGGCCGCTTCCGTGGAACAGAGGGTCTATCTCTCGGTCCTGCTTCGAGGGCTTCCTCCGGGCATAGCCATGTCCTGGGTTCTTCCGCCTTTTTCCCGTTGATTAATTTTGAGGTTATCAGAGGGGTTTGACCGAAAACTTTTTAGAACCATTTTTCTTTTAGCTTGGTCCAATTTAGTTGCAATGATCGGTGTCCCTCTACCTCTGAGTATCTAATCTTAGATTGAACGTACGTTAGCTAATCCCCCCCTCCCCCCCATAACTCAAACGGTTGGCTGCCTAACTGTATTCTACGGGGTAACTCCGTTATTTTTAGTAATATATTTTACCGTACCAAAAGACAGAACCTGGCTTCGGGATAGATATTACGGACCGTGCTAGCCGGTAGCATATAATGACGTTTTTATATGGAACTCACCAACCTCCACATATGACCAGAGCATCGGTTGTCGGCGTCGGTATGACGGAGTTTGGCGTCCACGACTCCCCACTGTCGGAGCTTTTCGCGGACGCTGCACTCCCCGCACTCGACGACGCGGGAGCATCCGTGGACGATGTCGACGCCCTCTACTTCGGTAACGCTATGAGCGGCATGTCGGAGAACGACACCCATCTTGCGCCAAAGATCGCGAGCTACATGGGTATGTCGGGTATTCCATGCCAGAGATACGAGGACGCATGCGCCACAAGTTCGAACGCGTTCAAGAACGCCGTTGAAGCGGTAGAAAACGGGATACACGACGTGGTACTCGTAGGCGGCGTCACCCCCGAGACGGGCCTCGACACCCCCGAGATGACCCGTGTGTTCGCGTCCGCGAGCCACAGACAGTACGAACAGCCCGCCGGGCTGACTTTCCCCGGCGTCTTTGCACTCCTCACAAAACGCCATATGCACGAGTACGGCACGACGGAGGAGGAGTTGGCTGAGGTTGCGGTGAAGAACCACCACAACGGCGGCCTGAACCCCCGGGCACATTTCGGGAAGGAGGTTTCTGTCGACGAGGTTCTCGACGGCGTCGTCGTCGCGGACCCGTTCCATCTCATGGACTGCTGTCCCTTCAGCGACGGAGCGTCCGCAGTGGTACTGACGAGCGAGAAGAACGCCGACTCGTTTGACGGAGATGCAGTAGACGTTACCGGAGTCGGACACGGAACAGACGAGGTACCATTGAGCGAGAAAGACGATCTCACCGAGACACGTGCCGCACGGGACGCGGCTTCGGAGGCGTACCAGGAAGCCGGCATTTCGGCTGACGACGTCGACTTAGCCGAAGTCCACGACTGCTTCACGGGTGCCGAGATACTCGCGATTGAAGCACTCGGGCTTTTCGAGGACGGAGAGGGCGGCGAAGCGACGGCGGACGGTAAAACCGCACTCGACGGAGAGTTACCAGTCAATCCAAGCGGTGGACTCAAGGCAAAGGGACATCCCATCGGAGCCACAGGCACGGCACAGATCGTTGAGCTAACGGAACAGATTCGTGGCGAAGCAGGGGAACGTCAGGTGGATGACGCCGAGATAGGTGTAGCACACAACCTGGGCGGAGACTCCGCCACTACACTGGTTACCGCTATGGAGGCAAGACAATGAGTGAAGCAACTGAAAAAACCGATGAAGCCGAGAACGAACTCGGATACGAGGACTGGGCGGAAGAGTTGAGAGACGGAAGGCTGGTGGGTGTAGAGTGTAACGACTGCGGACACCTTTCAGGCGTACCGAGAGCCGTATGTACCGACTGCGGTGGAAGGCAGCTGGACGAAATCGAGCTGGGTACCGAGGGAGAAGTGGTTTCTGAGACCTCAATCAACGTGCCACCGGTGGACTTCGACCGCGGATACCAGGTGGTTATAGCTGAGGTCGACGGAGTAAGAGTGACGGGCAGAGTCGAGGACGGGAAGGTCGACATCGGTGAGGTAGTGGAGTTCGATGACGTTCACGAGTCAAGTGACCACGGTAAGGAACGTCCAAGCCCCGTCTTCAGCCCCAAGTAAGTTATCCGGCGGAACCATTATTTTTGGCGAAGGGAGTCTATTGAGAATTCACGACAACCCAAAGCTGTTATTTCGTAGAAACCCAAGTATGGGCAACAGTGAATACTCATAGAAAAACCAAGATCTTCGGTTACGTCCTGTTTTTCGTGCTCGTCGCCCTATGTCTCGCGGCTTCCTCCGTCTCCGCCGCGGAAAACCGGGGCACAGCAAAGAACTCGACTGTAGGATACGAGGACGGATTCTGGTACGACAGCAAGATAAATATCGACGAACCCCTGAACGACTCCGAAGTCAGGGACGTGGTTTCGAGAGCGATGGCGCGCGTTGAGTACATCAGGGACAGGAACTTCAAGGAAGACGTGAACGTCGTGAAGAAGAATAGGAGCGAACTCAATATCTCCAACCAGCCCCGTGAAAACGGGAGCGTCAACCGCTCCGACGCCGCAAAATGGAACAACCAGGTCTGGGAGGCACTGTTCATGGTGGGGGAGAACAAGAACGTCAACGAGCTTATAGGAAGTACAGCCGAGAGCGCGGTAGGGGGTTTCTACTCCCGACAAAACGGCTCCAAAAACGGTTCCGGACCCATGGGTAGCGAGGGTAACATCACGGTAGTTACTGAGGAAGGTGGCCTCAACGAGTTAACCGTAGGCCACGAACTCGTTCACGCTCTCCAGGACCAGTACTACAACCTGTCGGCAGACAGGTTCAACCCTCCGGTGCAGGACGAGCAACTGGGTAACAGCGGACTTCTTGAAGGTGAGGCGAACTACGTCCAGCGGAAGTACAGTGCGCGATGTAAGGAAGACTGGAGCTGCGTCGATTCGAGTGGTGCAGCCGGAGGAGGAGGTACGAAAGAGAGGGATGTTAACCGTGCGGTGCTGTTAATTATGTTCCAGCCCTACAGCGACGGTCCACCCTACATTGCCTGGGTGAGGGGTTACGGCGGATGGGAAGCGGTGAACCACAAGTTCCGGGATAACGTACCGAAGACCAGTAAACAGGTCATCCACCGTATCAACTTCACCCGACCCAACATGAGTTTCACCGACAGTTCGGCGGAGAACTGGAGCACCTGGCCCGATGAGGGGATAGACGGCTACGACATAGGGGGTGAGGCATCGGTATACATGATGTTCTGGCAGCAGACGAGAACTACGGGTAGGGAAATTATAAACGAGGTGAGGTTCCAGAACGGAGAGGCGGGCGAACTCGACAGGCTGAACTACGTCAGCAGACCCTCCGAGGGATGGTTAAACGACCGTATCTATCCGTACCATAACGGCGAGAGGAGGGGATACGTCTGGAAGACTCTCTGGAACACGACCCGTGACGCGAAGGAGTTCCATTCTAGCTACATGAAGATTCTCGAGGGTCACGACGCCGAAAAAGTAGAGCCGGGGGTTTGGAAAATAGAGTCCGGTAAGTTCGCCGACGCCTTCCGGGTTTTGAGGGACGGACGGTCTGTAGTAGTTACCAACGCACCCACGGTGGAGGAACTCGACCAGATCCGTTCGATAGAGGAAGGTGAAAGAGAGGTTCCGAAAAACGTAACTAACGGGTCTTTCGAAGGTTCGGAGACGGAGAACGACTCGGAACAGAGAGAACTGGATGGTTTTGGATTAGCCGTTGCTGTCCTGGGAGTTATAGCTGCAGTGCTTGTCGCGAAGTCCGCGGTAAAGGAAAGTTAACGGTCTGGCGGAAGAGAGGATAGAGTAATATTCAGGTTTGGTTCTGGGTTTGGTTCTGGATTAGGTTCCGGGTCTGGTTCTAGATTAGGTTCCGGGTCTGGTTCCGGGTCTGGTTCCGGGTTAGGGTGCTATTTTTTAAATTCTGACCTGTCTTTCGTCGTCTTCTGACGCTTTCACTTCGTACTCGCTGCAGGCTTCGAGGTCACGTAGCTCGTTACCGTGGAAAGCGCAGTACGGTTTGTTTCCATCCTTGGTTTTTACGTAGTCGTAGAACGCACAGTTTCCGCAGTACCTGTCTCCCGTGAAGTTCTCTCCACGTTTACCTGGTTTGTCGTCTGTTTCGACTTCGACCTGTTCATTGGTGATCTCCTGCTGGTGTGTTTCCGAAGATGTTCCACTCATGATCTCCGCGTCGTGTGATTCAAACTGGGTTCCGGCGTATCTCTCCGTCCTGGTAGGTTTTTCGTCTAGCTCTATCTCACGTGTTTCGCCCTCCTCGTTAACATATTCGAGCGACATCTCGTTGTTGGGCATCGTAACTTCAATCGAGAGTATCGACCTGAACAACGCCCAGAAGTCGATTATGATCCCGGAGCCGTAGATCAGGAAAACCAGCCACGTCAGGTTGGTCGGGTCACCGTGCCACATATGAGGATACGCGAAGTTAAATGTGAGAACCCCGAGGAATCCGAGCACAATTCCGACGGCTGCTATCTCCTCGTTCGTCCTCGATGTAGGTATCACCGAAAATATGCCGATAAGTGACGTGGGGACACCAAGACCACCTACGATGGCGCCGAGGCCCCACTGGGCGGTTGGGTTGGTCGCCCCGAGAACTCCGGCTATAGAGCTCGAGACCCCAATAAGCCCACCCAGGAATATCATTATTACGCCGACTGTCAGTATAGCAAAACCCAGATACAGACGTTCTTCGTTATCAACTTCACCGACGCGTTTCTGATATGCGTCTGCTAGACTGGGCATGGTTGAAGATCGGCCGTTCAGAATATGAAACTTTCCCCGATGTCTGACTTCCGTATGACGGTTTTGGGTTCAGACGATATAAAAAACAGTACAGGTTACCCTCGGTGTTTGGGATCTATCAATCCATCCAGCCTGTTGTTGAACTCGGAGATATCGGGGGTTTCGCCGGGTTCCTCTGCTATCCAGCTATACTTCAGTTCGCCGTCGGTTCCGACCAGGAACACCGACCTTATGGGTATCTCGGATCGATCGTTCATATCATCCGCGCGTACCCCGTAGAGATCCGCGACTTTCGAAGAGGGGTCGCTCAGAAGGGGGGTCCTGAAGCCATGCCTTTCGGAGAACTCCCTGTGGCTGAAGACGGAGTCCTTCCCGATGGCGTAGACATCGACGTCGTCTACCCCGAACCAGTCGAGATTGTCGAGCATACAGATCTGATCCCTGCACGGGGGATGGAAGTCGAAAAGGTAGAAAGAAATGATCGCTGGACGTTCACCCCAGGTAACGTCATATCCCTTAACGACTTCACCGTCCGTACCCTCCAGCGAGAACTCGGGTGCCGGATCCCCCCTCGCCAGTGGAACCTGGACGTCTTCATACATGACATCCTCCATATCACGGAAATCGCCCGTTAGGGTGTTTCCGATGGTCTGTGACGATCCGTTCTCCTTCCCCTTTCCGGTTAGAATCCGTTTCAACATACATCCAGACATATTAACCTTGGGTATATACCCCCCATCTGGTTATTGATGGATACGATCAAAACCAAACACGGTTAAAAATCTGGAAACCCAAGAGCCCATAATGAACGTATCGGTTGCGGTGGTGGATGCCGAGACACCAGGAAACCTGGGTGCCATCGCGAGGTCGATGAAGAACTTCGGGTTCAGGGACCTACTGGTCGTGGAGCCTCCTTCAATCGAACCCGGCGGCGAGGCGTACGGTTATGCGGCGGGTGCCCGCGACGTCCTTGAAGGTAGAACCAGCATCTCCTACACTGAGATGGTGGACCGTTACTACACCGTGGGCTTCACCTCCGTGACACCGAGCGACGACACTAACATGGCGAGACATCCCTTCTACACCGCCGAAGAACTCCCCTCCGAGCTTCCGGATACGGACGTTGCACTCGTATTCGGCCGGGAAGCCGTGGGTCTGTCCAACCGAGAGCTCGAGCTTTTGGACGGCGTCTGCACCATACCAGCGAATCCCGAATACCCCGCCCTGAACTTAAGCCAGGCGGCTACCGTCGCACTCTACGAAATCTCTAAACTCGGGCTGGAAAGCCACGAACCGGAGAGAGAAACCGCTCCCCCCGAACTTGTCGAGGAGTTCTACGGAAACTTCAGCGAGCTAGTTGAATCACGGGACGGTGTTAGAGACAAAGACAAACCGACTACAGCGATGAGACGTATCCTTGGAAGAGCCAATCCTACCGAAGCTGAGCTGAAAACACTTATGACTGTTTTTGGGAAAAACGATTAGTGTGAAAGGAACGAGTCTTTAAACTGACGGCTTCCTGGCTAAAACGGATAGCAGCAGATTGACTTCCTGGAAATATCCTCACCGATAACTGAACCGACAGGAAATTAAAACAAGAAAACGTTTCTGGATAACAGCATTGACGAGCGACCGGAACAGTACCGAAGAGAACGGCAAACCCCATGTTGTAGAAACAGACAAAACTGCAGGGATAACCACCAGAATAGTTATCGGGAAGTCCGACGAACTCTGGGAGTATACGGCGAGACAGTCCCGGAAGAGACTCGGAGCACAGGAGATACCGACCCGTAACAGTTACGCCAGAACCTCAAAGTCATCTTTTCGAAGGATCTGGTTTCCGGACCGGATCCAGTTCTGGATGGGTGTTTCATTCATGATCGGCGCCAGCTTGTTCTTCTACGGTTCAGTCGCCACCATGATCCCACAGCTTAAGCCCAACACCTACCATCTCAACATCTTCCCATTTACTGGAGCATTCTTCTTTACGTCAGCAGGATTCCTCCAGTGGTTACAGGCGTCTCTGTCGGACGACCTTTCGAACACAAACGTCAACGTGCAAACCCTGACGGTAGAAAAGTTCCAGGAGTTTACAGGGTCGCTGTTCGACGATACCGATGAAAGTCTCAGGTTCAAGTTTTTGAGGCTCAAGAACTACGGATACATGAGTGCACTCTTCCAGTTCGCGGGTACACTGGCTTTCAACATCAATACCTACGAAGCGTTGAAAACCTCGGGGGTTCTGGCAAGCGAAGTCCTGGTCTGGAGCCCGAACTTCGCGGGATCCGTGCTGTTCATGATCTCTGCACAGTTCGCGATGACGGAGGTAAGCCACGGAGCCTTCTCGTGGAAACCACGTTCGGTTAGCTGGTGGCAGATGTTCACGAACTACGTCGGAAGCGTAGCTTTTCTAATCTCGGCGTTCGCATCCTTCGTCCTCCCGACGGGGGACCCGGTACTGGGGCATCTGGCGCACCTCATGACAGCTATAGGTGCGTTCTGTTTCTTCACGGGAGGATACCTCCTGATACCCGAGCTAGCGACCGCATTAGACCAGAAAGCAAAGAAATCCCGGACTTCAAGTTAACTTCCGTTAGCCGAATAACAGTTTTTACCGTGACCGATACCCTAGAGGACGAACAGCCAGACCATTACACTCAACGACGAACAGCCAGACCAAAGTCGTCAACCACGGACATCGATACCCCTTAAGTTTATTTAGTCAGACCAATGCTTTCGTTCGCCGTACTGCCCAGGCTTTCCTGGTTTCAATGGTCAACCTTCATCCGTCACCTTGATTACCCCCTTCATACCCATCCTACGGTGTGGAACACATACGTACCTGTATACACCCGTTTCATCGAACTGGTGACTGAAAGTATAACCCTCATCACTGGAGTACTCGCTCTTGAACTCTCCGTCCACGGATTTAACGTTGTGCCTTCCTCCGACCCCGGTCCATCTCCATGTCACGGTAGTACCCTGGGATACCTCAACTGCGGAGGGTATGAAGCTCCTTCCACGGTTTCCGGCGCCAACCTTCACCTTAACGTGGTCGTCCCCGGTGTCGTCGACCGTTCCGTTGTATGCCGGAACGTTGACGAACCAACCGCCGTATGGATCTTTGGTTCGGTTTCCCGAGGTCTCTCCATTCCCGGACAGACACCCGGACGTCGCAACAGCCAGTATGGAGCCGAAAGATAGGAGGTATCGCCGCCTTTCGACCGAAGTTTCGCGGTTCACATAGGTAGTAATGAGAAGTCTCAACATGAAACCGGATGTTTTGATGCCGACGGCTGTCCGTTCCGTAAATAACCAAACCAAAACCGGAACCAACTGGAAACATCGAGAAACTTGGGTTGATGTATTAGTAGGTTAAGATAACTAAGATAATCGAGTAGGTTGAGACAACGGAAAGATACAGAGAGGAAAGGGTTCTCCCGTATATCCGCCTTTATTTACCCCTGAGTGCCTCGACCGGATTCTCGTTTGCTGCTTTTCTCGCGGGATAGACACTGCTGACCACCGCGATAGCTATCGACAACACGACTGCCCCAAGATACATCAGGAAGTTATCTGTCTGGAGGACCAGGGTGGGGTCGTTGTAGAGTAAGATAGCGTATATCACTCCCGCGATGAATGCCACGACGGCACCAATGATTCCCCCAATTACGCCGAGAATCCCAGCTTCGGCGAGTATCATAGAGAGGATATCCTCCTTCCCGGCACCAACTGCTCTCAGGAGACCGATCTCGCCTCGTCTCTCTACTATGTTCATAAGCATGACGTTCAGTATACCGAGCGCCGCAACGATGACACTGACGCCCGCCGCCATCACGAGAGCGACGTTACCCTTCTTTGCCTGCTCCGCGGCGGGATTCGTGGCGTTGTATCCAGGCCTTATCTCGAGTTCCCCGTACTCCTCTCTCTGACTCTCACCATTCAACGTGTTGTTGATCTTGGGAAAGATTTCCCTCGCGTCCTTCTCCGACTCCGCCACCACTATTACTGTCGAGAGGTTGGTTTTATCCGTTTTACTCATCGGCCGCATCGAACCGAAGGCGAAAGAGGCACCCGCCAGATTCGGTGGAATATTGTCGTCCACCGTAGCCGTAACCGTTGTGGTTGAACCGTTAATAGAGACGGTTTCTCCAGTCTTGACATCTAGGGTATTCGCCAACATATCACCAACGATGAAACCGTCATCGAACTGGTCGGGAATCGATCCATTAGATGCCTGGTACACAGCCGAGGGGTTGTCTACCCCGAATGCAGGCATTTTTCGGTCTTCCTTTCCCGGCTTTTTGATCTCTATCTGGAAGGTCTCCGAGAACCTCACCACCTCGGTGTCGGTAAGGTAGGGCTCAACCTTCTGCATCCGTTCAGGCTTGATGTACTCTGCTGAGTTTAGCCCGATACCCCCATCGATCTTTATCCAGTTGTCCTTCGTCTCTTTGCTTAACTGTTCTGCCTGAACGTTCGCCTGCGTGAATATAAACAGGATCGCGAACATACCGATAATGATCGCCGCCATCGCAAGCCCGGAACGTAGCTTGTTCCTCCAGAGGTTCCTGTATCCTATCTTTAGCGTCTCGTAGACATCTTCTTTCTTCATGGATCACGCCCCCTGACTGCGGAAACGGTACACCGGATATCCGAACCCCGGTTCGGTATACAGCTCAGGCCCCTTAAACAACTCAGATCCGGTATACAGTTCAGATCCGGTATACAGATCAAGTTCAAGTTCGGATTACAGATCAGGTTCGGTACACAGTCTTTATGGGTTGCTGCGTCGGGTTCGACAGTCGTAACATCCAGACTTTCATCACGTTTTGAGGTTTCATTCTTGTTATTCATCTTCTTCACTCTCCCTGGCTTCCCGTTCCTGTATCTCCTCTAGTGTGCCCTCAGTGTGGGTCTTACCGTCCACCAGGAGCACCGTCCTGTCGGAGTAATGTGTTACGAACTCGTCGTGAGTGACTGCCACAATACTGATCCCCCGGTCACAGAGAGACGAGATCCGGTTCACGATCTGTTTCCCTGTCTGCGTATCCAGGTTTCCTGTAGGTTCGTCCGAAAGCAGTATGCTCGGCGAGTTTATCATCGAACGCGCTATCGCGACACGTTGCTGCTGCCCTCCGCTGAGTTCGTCTGGGGTATGTTCCATCCTGTCACCCAGTCCGACGAGCCGTAAAAGCTGTATCGCCCGTTTCTTCGCCTTTCTTTTCTCGAGGTCGGTGAATCGGGCTGGTAGCATCACGTTTTCCTTCGCCGTCATCGTAGGTATCAGGTGGAAGTCCTGGAACACGAAACCTATCAGCTTCCTCCTTAACTGCGTCCTGCCCTGCTCACTCAGATTCGTTACCTCCCTTCCTTTCAGATGTACCTCACCCTTGGTGGGTTCGTCGAGCAACCCCATCATGTTCAGGAGCGTCGACTTACCGCTTCCACTTGGACCCATGATAGTGACGAACTCCCCCTTTTCCAGCTGGAAGTTGGCGTTCTTTAGTGCCCGGAGTACCGAGTCCCCCCTGCGGTACGCCTTCACCACGTTGTCCAGTTCAATGACCGTCATTTTATGGTTCCTTTATTCATTTGTTTTTGGTTTCCAGTCTCATCGTCCGATTACTCGTCGGTGAAGATCGATTCCTCGTCGTCATCGATCAGGTCCTCCACGTCCTCATCCTCGTCGATCTGGTCGTCCGGAGTCCTCCGTATCCAGCCCTTGTAGACTACGGCTATCACGATTATGATGATGATGGCCGAAGCTACTATCTCGGTCAGAGGCAGGTCCTGAGTACCTCCGCCGGACCCGGCATCCTCCGAACCCTCGTCGGTTCCCATGCCGCCGATCGCCGGATTCTTGACGGTCTTGGTGTAGTTGAACTGTTTTCCTGACGACTTGTAGGTTACCTGTATCGTCATCTCCTTGCCGGCATTGCTCGGCGGACTCGCTGAGAAGGTCTCGGAGTCCCCTGTTTCCACCTCACCGACGAAGGTCTCCGTCGCTCCAGCCCCTGAACCTAGCTTGACTACCGCACCTTCGACCTTCGATCCTCCTGTGTTACCTACGGTTCCCTGTATATCTCCTCCGGTGCTCGAGATGTCTGTGACGACGACGCTGGCAGCCCCGGGGCTGTAGGTTAAACTGTCGAAGCTTTCGTATGTGTTGCCGTTTATCTCGTACTCCGCGGATATGTTGAGTTTCTGAGTCTGTTTCGTCGGAACGTCGAGTAAAGCCGTCTCGTCATTCCTGCTAGGTATCCGCCCCAACCCCTGTTGCGCCAGAACATCCCCCGCCGTGTTACTCGCCGAAACCACTACGTCATCGACGAAGCTGTTTCCGACGTTCGAAACGACCGCCTGAACCCTTGGAGCATCATTCGAACCGTTCACCATCGATACCTTCGCCTGAACGTCGACCTGTCTTTCGAGTGACACGTACTCCCCGGATTTGGTTTCAGTAATCTTTTGAGTCTGTGTCGATACAGGGGTACTGTACTCGGCAGATGCCTTCACGTAATGCTTTCCGGTACCTTTTCTCCTGTAGTCTATAGGAACAAAAGTAGAGTTACCTGACTTCACGGAATTCAATGTTTTGGAGTTGGGGGAATCGTTTACCGTAACCTGAACGCCTGTTAGATCTCTGGACGTCGGATTGACTATAGTGATGTTAGCCTGGTTGGGTACGTCCGCCACAGTAGTAGGTAGGTCGAGGACTATCGATGGCTTTGTCGACTGGGTCCCCACTATCACCGTCGTTCTTGCCGTGGTGCTTCCGAGAAGTCCACCTGAGGAACTCAGAGTACGTGCCGTCGATTCGACATAGTACTGTTTCCCTCCCTCCGGCGCCTCAGGGATAGTTAGTGAGACGGTAGTAGACTCACCCTGTCCGAGTACCCCCACGTCCTGGATGGAGTCAATAGACTTCCCCTGGAACCCGGAACGGAGTCTTATATCCATGACCTGTACATTTGCACCTGCACCGGTGTTCTTGACCGTCACCTCTACCACCACCGGCTGTCCTGCTGCCGGGCTACTTGGTGAAGTATTTACGCTCGGTATCGCCAGACCCCCCGATTCTGTGACGTTCTGGCCAGAAACCGGGGCAGTACCAATACCTGCAAGTAAAGCCACGACAATAACAACAAAACACGCGTACAGACCAATTCCCCGAATCTTGAGGTATGCGGGGAGTTCATCATTTTCAGAAAAGTTTTTTCCAATACTCATTCCTTACAGTTTTTGAAGTTTCAAAGACAATAACTTTTTTCGAAGGTCGGGGCGATAAACAACCTCCCCATCTATCTTCAAACCCAGTTAGAATAAAACGACCTATGTTAGAACCCGGAGGTAAGCATATCCGTAGCCTGTTGGGAGAGATTCGCCAGATCCGCTGTACCGGTATACAGGTTGACGGCCGTGAGAATTACTAGTACGGCTGAAGCCGCTGCCGCCTTTTTTAACTCTACGTCGCAGTAGTTACGGAGACCAAACATCCAGATCGAGCCGGACCACAGAAGGAAAATGTACTGAAGGTTCTTGATCTGGTTTGCTATCTTTATCTTAATTGCCGGGAAATGACCGGGAAGGAAGATATGGAAGATGAAAACCGACACCACGACTGGAGCGAAACCATATCCCGCGATCTTCGCCACGCCACGGAAAGTCGACTCGGCACGGAGGAACATGGCGAAGGAGTACAGTACGATGGTGTTGACGAGCCAGGTGAGGAGCCATAACAAGAAAGTCGCTACTATGGGAGCCACCAGATCCATCCAACCCCCTCCACCACCCCCCGACATTCCCGGAGGTGGACCCCCAGGTATTGCACCAAAAGTGCTCGTCGCATCCGAAAGGCTCTCTACCCCAATAACCACCGTGAATATATCAACAAAATCCGAGGTCTTTGTGAAGTAAACTATAAACAGGATCATCAGCACCGGCATCTCGAGTCTAACCTGGCTCCACCGTTCACGGAAAAAGCCGTCCGGATCCGTCAGGATCCTGAAGTCCGTTAAACGTGGTTTGAAGTTGGCCAGCTTCATGCTTATGACAACAATCAGTCTAACCCCTTATTAAGTTTAGACACCCCGAGCCGACAAAAATAACAGCTCATCCAGCAAAATCAATACATATGCCTTCCCTCGACCGGTGGAGTCGTAGATACATTGCGACTGCATGCGTCTTCCTCGTCGTCTGGAGAGCGGTGGAGACACCCTGGATCCCAGCACCCACGGGACGTTCGGGGTTGACGCTCGGTATGTTCGGATTCATCTTCACTACTGTATTCGCCAAGACCTACACCCTCGTACCTAGCTACTACGAGACGCGCGTCCCGAGCCCGAAAACTGCCGCGATCCAGTACCCACTATCTACGGCCGGAGTCGTGTTGATGTCGTTCTGGAACGGTGCGGTTTACAGGACAGGAGTCTATCTATGGAGTCTCGGAGTCCTCGTTCTACTATCGACCGCGGCATGGAGCCTGAGGGGACACGTTCTCTCGGGCGACACCGGTACAAGCAGCGACAAGCCAGAAAGAAGGAAAACCGACTTCGCCGCAAATATCTTCATGCCGGTAAGCTATCTCTACCTGGCGGCCGGCACGTTGTCCCTCGTTCTATACGGAACTACGGCGATAACGTTCCATCTCTATGGTGCGGGATCTGCTGCACTCCTCATCTACTCCGTGGGTTTCCGACTCCTCCCCAGGTTTCTCGCCGTCGACACCCCCTCCAGCCTGGTTCCCCTCGTGCTGCCGTCTGCAGCAGTTGGACCCGGTTTACTCGCCTACGGTTTCTTTACCGGCTTACAGGAAAACGTTTTCAAGATCGGTGCTCTACTCCAGTCGGTCGCCGCGGTCGGATTCCTCATCGGATATCTCTGGATGTTCAACGCCACCGAAAGATCGAGGGTGGGCCTCTACGCCGTTCTTGCCGCTTTCTGTTTCTCGGTAGTCGGCGTCTTCCTGGGACTCTACTTCGCGTTCCACGGATATGCCCCGGGTTTGACCCGGGCGCACTCCGAAGTAAACCTGCTCGGATTTCTTGGTCTAACAGTGATCGGGGTAGCCTACCAGTTCTACCCACCCGCAGTCGCCGGTTTCACCGGTGCCTCCGACAGATCCGCGGCAGGTTCGGTCGTAGCCATCGCGGTAGGGGTCTCGCTGGTTACAGTTAACGGATTAGTACCTCATCCATGGCTCGTAACTGCCGGAACAGTACTTTCCTTTGCGGGTTCAGTGGTGTACAGTTACATCGTCGTCGGAGAGTTCATCGAGAGAGGAATGCTGGAGAATCTTACTGATTGAGGGATCCCGATCTGGCGGTTGTGGGACGACTGAGTTCCCGGAAATAGTTTAAGAAGAAAGTAGAAATAGATGAAGCTTAAAAAATAATAAAGAGAGTGAAACGAACTCCGTCGGACACGAAAAGCAAAAACTACGTGAATAGGTTACGTTATGGAGAAAACGTAGCCAGAATAGAAAATGGAGACAGAAGATGACTGAAAGTAGACAACCGTCGGTATACGACCACTACCGTTATGAAGACGATACACATGGGGACCGGAAGGTTCCGGTAGGTGAGTACGAGAACGGCGTCTACCGTGTCGTAGGTTCCGAAGGTGGAGTTACGCTTTTACGCGTTACAGACGGTTCGGGTAACAGAGCTAACACCGGCGAAGTCATCCATGTCCCACACGGCAAGATGAAGTTTTTCGAGAAGACTGAAAACCCGGACCCGGATTTTAGCTGGGGTGGTTTCGCGGCCGAGATACCCGAGATCACGTACTGGGTAATCCGTGCTTTCCTCGACCAGTTATCAAATAGACCTCTACTATCGGCTTTTTTCACGTTCGTTTTGATAGCTGGACTGTATCTGAATGCTCCACCCGGTATACCGAAGCCAGCGATGACCGGTCTATGGATTGCTGGTTTAGGGGGGTTGCTTCTGATCGGGTCAGGCAGGCTGTAGAGTAAATCCGTATTGTCTCTAAAGTTAACCATTATTGGCAATAAAGTAAACCAGTATTGACAGTAAAATAAACCAGTATTTTCCGTTTTGTCATAGTTTAAACCGGACGTCTACCAGTTCAACCGGATCTGATGTCTCGATCAAACCAGATCTGCATCGTGAAGATACTTCATGGTATACGGATGAGTAGCTTCCGGCGGTTTCTCGAACCAGCGTAGTTCGGAGTGCTGGTCGTCGGTAACCGGTTCATCGTCCCCGACGGGTGAGACGACGTAACCGATAGCCACGTAATGTTTTCCCGAACTGGCTCCTACGTCGGATTCGTCGTAGAAGTGCTGGTAAGCCCCAATCCTCTCTATCACTTCGACGTCGAGACCTACCTCCTCGTCAGCAATCCTGTCGACCGTATCCCTTAGAAGCTCGTTCTTGTAGATCCTGCCACCGGGAACGAACCAGGTATCCTGAGCGACGTTACTCTCCCTTAAACCAAGAAGAAACCTTGACCTGTCGTCCACGGCTATCAGGTCTACTGAAACCACAGGTACGTTGCCGACTATATCGCTCCAGAGTTCCTCGTTTACCCTCATCTAGTGTCAGGAGGTTGATCTCGCCTGGAAAAGAGCTTTTCCCTGTACCAGCTCAAACTAACTCCTGTCCATACGCGTGATCTTTACTCCTCCGTCATTTTTCCGTTTTAATCCATTTATCAGGGTTTCAGTAACTACATCCCTGTTAGTAACGTATCAGTACAGATCTCGAAAAGATCTCAAAAAACACAGAAAAATGTTCGAACCGGCGGAAACGCCAGTCCGGTGCGGTCGATCAGTTCCCCGTGACCGCAGTTATGGTACGGCTTTCGGTATATCCGGTTTACAGGACTTATGACCCGGCTTTCGATATATCCGGTTTATGGTTCGGTTCTTTCGCCGAGTTCTTTGCTTAGCATGAGGAGTCCGG
>JBDGRN010000071.1:0-15362 GCA_042218125.1 Halobacteria archaeon
TGAATCTCTTACTGATATTTCTGTGAATATTAGTAACGCTGAGAGTGGTCAGTTGACTGCGAGGGATGGTAAGAGTGGTGACTTCAACTCCACAAGCGGAACAGTCAAAGGTACGTATAGTGGTAGTAGTGATGGCACCTACAACGCAACCTTGATGGACGCAAATGACTCCGCCGGCAATAACGGTTCCACTGGTCAAAGCGATACCGTCGACGTAAGCACCGGTGGTGGTGCTGATACTAACGCACCTAATATCACTGGCTTCACGGTATCCAATCCCTCGGGTCAAGATGTTCAGGTGAAGTTCACAACAAACGAGTCGCTTGACGAGATTACGGTTGACATTACTGGTGCTGAGTCCGGTCAGCTAACTGCTTCCGGTGGTAGTAGTGGTGACTTCAACTCCACGAGCGGGACAATCGAAGCGACATATACCGGTTCAACTGACGGTACGTATACTGCGAAGTTGATTGATGCGAATGATTCGTCGGGTAATAATGGCTCCACGGGACAGTCGGAGTCGGTGTCTATAACCAGTAAACCCTCGGTCAAGATCGACATCAAGACCAATGAACCCGAGACAGGTAGTAAAGTGACCTTCAACGGCTCGAACTCGACTGACCCTGACGGCACGATAACCAGTTACGAGTGGACGATCAATGGAACAACCAAGACAGGGAAAGAGGTTAACGAGACATTTGACAGCCCCGGAATTTACGAAGTAGAACTCAATATCACCGACGATAACTCCAATACAGCGTCGGAAACAACCAAGTTCCTCGTAACAAACAGTTCGGGTTCGAAGGTATCGGGTACCGAAAATAACTCGGGATACAGACACGGCGTCCAGAGCGTTGTGGATGCGGTTTCGCTGAACTGGAGTTACGATACAGGGGCCTCCGTGAACTCAAGCCCCGCAGTTATGGGTGACAACGTCTACGTCGGTAGTAGTACCGGAAAGCTCTACAAACTCGATTCCGACAACGGAACCGAAATCTGGAACTTCAGCACCGGAGATGACGTCAACAGTTCACCCGTTGTAAAAGACGGAACGGTGTACTTCGGCAGCAACGACGACAAGCTATACGCCGTCGACGCAGAAACTGGAAAGGAACAGTGGAACTACAGCACCGGAGGAGACGTCGAGTCGTCACCCAAGATCGTGGACAGAACTGTATACTTCGGAAGCAGCGACCGAAATGTATACGCGGTTGATGCGGCAACGGGAACCAAACAGTGGAACTACAGTACGGAAGGTCAAGTAGATGCCTCACCAGCAGTAAACGACAGCACAGTCTACGTAGCATCCAAGGGACACAAGTTGTATGCGCTCGATGCTGGTGACGGTACACTCGACTGGAACTTCGGTGGTTCGCAGAACTTCGAGCCGCTTCTCTCCGCTCCAGCGGTAGTGGAGGGACAGGTGTACGTCGGTGGTAAAGACGATCATCTCTACGCCGTGAACGAAGATAACGGCAATGAGGTATGGAGTTACCAGTCAAGTGACGATATAGACACGTCTCCCGCAGTCCATAACGGCACCGTATATATCGGATTGACGGAAGGAAGCCTAACCGCACTGGATACTGGTGATGGTGAAGAGATCTGGGATAGTTCGATGGGTGAGGTACATTCCTCGTCTAGACTGGCGTCCGGTACGGTTTACTTAGGTAGTGACGACCACAGGGTTTACGCGGTTAACTCCGATACCGGATCCAAGCTGTGGAACTACACCACGAATGGTGACATAAGCTCCGCACCGGCCGTAAATAACGGCAGTGTCTACGTCGCGAGCGGGGATGGTAAGGTATACAGCCTGAACGGCTCCACGACCGACGTGACATCACCAACCGCGAATACCGGTACGAGTTTCTACGTCGTCAACAACGATACGAGCGTCGAGTTCGACGGAAGCCCCTCCTCCGACGCTGGTGGAGTAAAGAACTACAGTTGGGACTTCAACAACGACAGCACGGAAGACGCTACGGGTGTTAAACCGTCATATACCTTTAGCTCCCCCGGTACACACCAAGTTACCTTAACGGTAACTGACGAAGCCGGAAACAAAGACACCGTCAACATAACTATCGATGTCCAGTCCGTCGATGATGGAGGAAGCTCGGGTGACGGTGGCTCGGGTAACGGTTCCGGTGATTCCGGAGATTCCGGTGTGGGTGTCTCGCCGAAGAATCTCAACTACGGAACGGTGGAGGTCGGTGAAGTGAAAACCCTCAACGTCACGATAAAGAACCCGAGCTCTACTGCGGGTATACGTATGTCTGATTCGAGGCTTGTTGGTCCGAACAAGTCCGCCTTCAGCGTAACCGACGGAACTGATGCGCCGTTTACGTTGGGTCCTGATGAGAGTCACCAGGTTACTGTGGAGTTGGCTCCGGTTACTAAGGGTGTAAAGAACGGTCAGTTACAGCTGTTCAGTAACTCGAGTATCGACAGCCAGGTTGATGTCTGGTTGACGAACGAGAAAACCGTACTGATAGTGCAACAGGTCGAAACGGAGAGCGTCAAAGTTACTGGTAAGAACCTCAAAAATGATTCCAGCATAAGTCTCAATGTGAGTCAGCCGACTACGAGGAAGGCGGAGGCAGGACTCGATGAGCTTAACATGACGGTGGAGAACCAGTCCGACTTCGATATGTACGTTAACAACTCCGAGTCGAGCGGCGGGGTACCTGACGCAAATATCGAGGGTAAAGATGAAGCCATGTACGTCGAGATTAACCACGAGAACCTTCCGTCGAGTGAGATAGATAACACTTCCTTCACCATTCGGGTCAAGAAGCAGTTCGACGACGTCGGGGTATACAGGTATAACACCACTATGGGTGAATGGAGAACTCTCTCGGTTACGAAGGGCAAAACCCTCAAGAACTACGTCAAGTACCACGTGGATACGCCGGACTTCTCGACCTTCTCGGTGCAGGCGGATCCCACAAGTACGGGATCCGGTGACGGTGGTGGAGACGATACTGTAGGTGGGGGTGTCGGTGGAGGCGGTACTGTCGGTGGTGCCGTCGGACCGATTGGCTCCCTGGCCGGTGGATCAGCCGAAACGAGCGTCAAGTACAGCAGTAGCGGAAACAACGTTACTAAAGCCATCATAGAGGATCTTCAGGGAGCGGGTGATAAGGTGAGGATTGAACCCGGTCTGACGGATGCGGCGAAACTGACGGGTGTATATGTATCAAATGTAAGGTTGGCTCTCGGAAACGGTGACGGTTCCGGTGAAGTTTCGGTTCAGGAGTACGTGGACGCACCATCTGCCGTCAAACCGTTAACCGAAGTCGAGGAAGTTCTGGGATACAGTCAGGTATCGTCCGGCTTTAGTTCGGATAGGATCCAGAACGCGGATGTCGAGTTTAACGTCAGCAAGGATATCCTGAGACGTAAAGGACTGTCGCTAGATAACCTATCGGTATACAGGTACAACGGTTCAGCTGACTCGTGGAACAGGATGAATACCAACAGAGATGAGAGACCGTCAGTTGGAAACGCGACCCTGACCGTGTATACCGGTGAACCCGGTAAGTACTATGCAGTGGGTGTAAGACCAAGCGGAAACAGGTTCGAGATAATCGATACGTCCCTTGATAAATCCGAAGCGACGGAGGGTGAGTCGGTTTCGGTGGATGTATCGATCAAGAATACGGGTGATAGATCCGGGGAATACACAGTGAAACTCAGGGCCGACAACCAGACCGTAAGTTCGGAGAGATTCTTTGTGTTGGCTGGCCAATCCGGGAATGAGACGGTGTCACACGCGTTCAGCGAGGAAGGTGTCTACGACCTATCCGTTAACGGTAAGACTGTCGGTGAGTTATCGGTCAAGAACGGAAATAATACCGAGGTATCCAGCGTGATCGACAAGGAACCGTCGGATAGCAAACAGCAGGATGATGGCGGGAGCAATGTCACGCTAATAATTGGTGTAGTGATGTTGATAGTCGTCCTATCCGTTCTATTAATCATTTTTGCGGGTCTACGGAAACGGCAGTGATCTCGTCTATACAGGAACTTTTTTTAAACTAATTTTGACCGTCTTCTTGAGCAGTTGATACGAGACCTGTTTTCTGTATAAATTTCTACACCACTTTTTATTAATCAAGAGAGTAATCTAAAAAGGAATGACTTCTTTATCCGATTCCTACGTCGAGAACACCGAAGTCGTGAACGTTAATGACAGCAACGTCTACAACAATGCACACGGAGGTAAAGTAGTGAAATGGATGGATGAGGCAGGCGTTATCTCCGCTATACGTTTCGCCGGGGAGCCATGTGTTACGGCCAGCATGGAGAACGTCGCGTTCATAAATCCCATACATGTCGGGGAGGCAGCAAACATCGAATCCTACGTCTTCCGGACAGGGACGACAAGTATGAAGGTTAGGTTGAGAGTATGGGGGGAGGACCTGAAGGAGCGGGATAGACGTCTATCAAACGAGTCCTTCTTCACCTACGTCGCTATAGATCAGTCGGGTAATCCAACCGAGATACCGGATCTAGATATCGAGGGTCAAGAGGAGGAAAGAATGAGGAAGGAGGCGGAGGAGTCGTACGCCGACGCTGTAGGGGAGAAACAGAAATAATGTCCTTGTCTAAAATTTAAGGGTATCTTTATAACAGATACCTTATTACCAAGTATCTTTATAACAGATACCTTATTAGCAGGTATCTTAGTATATAACTGACTAAGGAAAAACAACTGAGGAAAAAATGGATTTCGCAGAAAGTGTACGTGAGATCGATGTAAGTGCGATTCGACGGATATTCGAGGCCGCAGGGGAAGACTCGATAAACCTGGGTCTCGGTAAGCCGGACTTCGAGACATCGGAACATATACGTGAGGCGGCGGTCGATGCGATACGGGCGGGAAAGGCAGGTAGCTATACAAACAACGCGGGTCTCGACGAACTCCGGGAGGCGGTGTCGGAGTACGTCGAGTTCGACGCTGAATCCGAGGAGGTGATCGCGACTTCGGGTGCGAGCGAGGCTTTACATATCGCTATAGAGGCACACGTCGATCCAGGGGACGAAGTCATAATACCGGACCCGGGGTTCGTTTCGTACGACGCTCTCACCCGGATCGCGGATGCCGAACCCGTCGGGGTTGAACTGGCATCGGATCTCCGTATGACGCCGGAAGCCGTAAAGGAGTCTTTGTCCGACGACACGTCGGCGTTCGTCGTGAACTCCCCCGCTAATCCTACCGGCGCGGTCCAGACGGAGGAAGATATGCGGGCGTTCGCCGAGATAGCCGACGACCACGACGTCCCTCTTATCAGCGACGAGGTATACGACCACCTGGTTTACGAGGGAGAACACCACCCACCTGCCGAGTACGGCGACAACGTCGTAACCATTAAAGCGGCGTCGAAGACGTTCGCAATGACGGGGTGGCGTCTCGGATTCGTGATAGCGGATGTCGAGAGATGTGACGAAATTATAAAGGTCCACCAGTACTGCCAGGCCTGTGCTGCCGCACCGAGCCAGTTCGCCGGAATCGAGGCGTTGACGAGTCCGGAATCCCGGGACGCCGTCGATGAAATGAAGACTGAGTTCGAGGCGAGAAGGAAGTTAGTCGTAGAGGGACTCCGGGATATCGGACTGGAATGTCCGACCCCGAAGGGTGCTTTCTACGCCTTTCCTAAGGTTCCCGAGGGATTCGTCGAGGAATGTATCGACAGGGGTGTGGTCCTGGTACCTGGAGATGCGTTCGGTGAGCACGGAGCGGGATACGCCAGGATCTCCTACGCCAACTCGAGGGAGAACATCCGGGATGCCCTCGAAGTAATGGAGGGTGTTGTAGAGGATCTATAAGCTACGTCTATAATTTCTTACTGACGAGGTCAAATTTCTCGTACGTATTGGGGTGCTGCTACGTATTGGAATATTCGTAAGTATACGGAATACGAAAGTTACAATTGACCCGTCGGACAGGTTTCTAGTATGAGAGACGACTTTCTTCTGATGAATCCGGGTCCGGTGCCCCTGCCGGAACGGGTACGGGAAGCAATGTCCGAGACGATGGTGTCACACCGAAGCAGCGACTTCGAGGAAGTATACACCGAATGTAAGGAACTGCTTGAGGACGTCTTCCAGACCGATGACGACGTACTGATCTTCAACTCAAGTGGTTCCGGGGCGATGGAGGCGGCAATCGCGAACACCTGTGGCGAGGACGACGTCGTAGTTTCCCTCGTGAACGGAAAGTTCGGTCGCCGTCTCAGACGTATCGCGGAAAGATACGCCGGCGAGGTACGGGAGCTAGACATCGACTGGGGCGAATCCTTCGACCTGGACGAGGTCCGTGAACTCGTGGACGAAGACGTAGACGCCGTAACGATGGTGCATAACGAGACCTCCAGCGGCGTACTCAATCCCGCGGAGGAGGTCGGCCAGATATCCGACGGGAACGACGCCCTGTTCCTGATGGACGGAGTCACCAGTATTGGTGGGGACGACGTACCTGTCGACGACTGGAAGGTCGATGTGGCAATAGTGGGTTCCCAGAAATGTCTCGGCGCACCCCCCGGATTGAGCGCGGTAGCAATCAGTGACGATGCGAAAGTAGAAGTCGACGGCGAGGAAGCGCCGTTCTACTTCGACATCGACAAACATCTCGGGAAACTACCCGACGACCAGACTCCGTTCACCAGCAGCGTCTCGCTGTTCCGCGGCCTACGAGAGGCGTTACGTATCATTGACGAGGAAGGTATGGATGAGAGGGTCGAACGCCACAGAAAGCTCTCTCGTGCCGTTAGAGAAGCGATACGTGCCTGGGGTGTGGAGCTTTTCGCTGATCTCAGGGAGGGAAGCGACTACTCCAACACCGTAACTGGTTTCGTAATTCCTGAGGAGACGAGTGACGAAGAGATACGTGGTACGTTGAGTGAACGCGGTATCTCGATAAGCGGCGGACAGGCACATCTAGGCGGCGATATCATACGTATAGCGACGATGGCGAACTGCGGAGAGGAGGAAGTTTTGCGCGTGGTTGGTGAAATCCAGGACGTGCTAGAGGATAGCGACTTCCAGGTAGATGGTGACGGTGTCAAGGCAGCCGAAGAAGTACTGTAGGGTGGGTACGGCTTCTAACAGCTACACCGATGCCGGTTTCAGTAGGGACGAAATAGCGGAAGCAAGGGTGGTTGCGGACGACTTCTGTCCTCGGTCTTACACAACCTGCTGGCGAACGCGGTTCAACGCAACGACAGACTAACCCCAAGATACTGATATCGGTCTCTACGTTGTTGGGAAGTTCGGTGATAGCTAGGACGGCGAGATGGTGATAGAGGACAACGAACCAAACGGATCTGTATTCGTAGTTAAACTACCGAAACCATCCAGAACTGTTTGTGTCTATTCTGTATTGGTTTGAAGCAATGTTGGTTTGTTCGAGACATTCCTCTTTTGATTAAGAAGCTGTTGTAAACGTCCACGAGTCAGGTAACCCGCGGAACTTTCACTGACTTTCTTTAGATGTCAGCCACGTCCGAAGAAAGATATTATATCTATACGCCGGCGCTGGCTTCTTCCTCTGCGTAGACTTCCTCGGGTGTAGCCATTACCTTACTTTTCTCAATCTCTACTCTTCTTAGGGGATAGATCTCTTTACCTTCGTTGTAGATGGCGCTGCTTAGTCTACCCGTGACCATCGCGTCTATAACTTCCTCGAAGGTGTGGTCTTCCGCCATCTCTCTAACCTTTCCTGTCATAATGCTCCTTATCTCTTTCTCCTGGCTGTCGTCGGCTTTCTTTGCCGTGAATGCTACCGGCTGAATCCTCATTATGTAGTCGTCGCTCGTCCTGACCTCCAGATCGCCGTCGATCTTGGAGGTTCCGCGACGTACCAGTGAGTGTATATAGTTTCTCATCAGTTCGTGGCCCGTGAAACGGGTATAGACGCTGTCGCTTCCGACTTCGTCAACCTTGAACTTGACTTTCGTATTGTTTTCCGAAAGATCGTCTTTCAGGTCGCCGAGAGTGGTCGTGATGGTACGTTCGTGGAGGGTTTCCGGTTCGTCGGCCGGTGTTTTACCTAGCTCTTCCCTGTCGAACTCCTGAGAAGCCAGGATCTCGTACCATTTCTTTCCCCGTCCTGCCTTTGAAACCTGTCTGCTGGACATAGTTTTGTAAAAAATTGGCGCGTAACCATATAAAACCTCGAATTTAAAACAGCGGTTTAAACGGTTTTCCGTTTACAGTCAAACTAGAATCGGGATTAATCCGTCTCCTATCCGAAGATTGCATCTACTTCGTGTATTTGTTTTCCTGGCATTTTTCTGGATTGGTTTTCATTGCTTGTTTTTTCTGGATTGGTTTTCATTGCCTGTTTTTCCGGAATTTCTTTTCCTCGCCTTATCTTCTTTATATCTTTCACCTCTAAGACTTCCTTATATTCTACTTCTCCCCGGATAACTCCGATATCTCGGGATACGCCGCCCTGACTTCATTAACGAAGTCGTCGGGTTCGTGCACCCCCACCTCCGAAACAACCGCTGTGACGTGTTCGGGGGAGATGAGTTCAAAAGCCTTGTTTTTGACATTAACTCCATCCGGCGCGTCCTTCCAGACTTCGTCCACGGGACGTGACTCAATCTCACGTCTTCCCGCCAGTCCCGGACCGGGATCGTACTTCCAGCTATCGGTTACTACGTACACAGGTACGTCCAACCTCTCCGCTATCCACGTAAACATACGGCTACCTATCTTGTTGACGCATCCACCTGAGTCGAAGACGGCGTCACAGCCAATCAACATCACGTCGGCATCCTCAAGAGCCAACAACCCCCCGGAGTCGACGTAGAACTCGACCTCGAACCCTATGTCCTCGAGTTCCTTCGCGGTTTCCCTTCCCTGGTAGAGAGGCCTGGTCTCGGTAACGTGGATCTCGAACGAACCATCGACGTGTTCTAGTAGACGTGTAACGGTAGAGGAGTGGCAATGCGTGTAGACAACATCAACGTCGTCGAGGACCTCCGTTCCGTTTTCCGCCACCCTTTCCCTACAGGAATCGATATGGTTGAGTACCTCGTTGTATCCCATCTCTCCACGCGCGAGACGGATCGCGTTGAAAAGGAAGGGCTCCGTAGGCCGTGCATTTCTGAGTTTTTCCGCCGCCTCGTCGATCTCTTCCTCCTCTGCACCCCCGTCGGCAAGCGACTTGAGAACCTGGACACCGGCATACGCAATCGAGGTAGCGCCCTGGATCTCGACGGATTCAATCTTTTCAACCACCGTATCTACGTCTTCATAATCGACGTTTTCTACCTTCCTGGAACCCTCGTCCGTCATTTTCCCTTCTCCTCCATTGAACTCCATCCTCCCAGGAAGGTTTCACATTGCCTCACCATCTTAAACCCTCTCAACGAATGCCTGTTCACGTCTCCTGACACGTACCGCCTCGGTTTTATCGGCAAGACGGAGCGCCTCCTCGATCTTCTCTCTCTTCTCGGAGTAAACCGTATAGAGGACGTCTCCTTCCTTTACCCGGGAACCGGTTTTCTTATTCATAAATATACCTGCACCGGGATCGTTAGGCGCGCCGGCACGTCTCGATATCTCGCTTACGAGTTTGTTGTTGACGTGGGAAACGATGCCATCCCTGTTCGCCGTTACATCTTCCTCTATATCTCCATGTTTCAGGTCACTGGGTTTCACCTCCGGATCGCCGTTCTGGGCTTCAATCATCTCCCTGAACTTCTCCAGCGCTTTCCCGGAGTCCAGTATCTTTCTAGGCGATTCATCGGAGCCACACATATCGAGCAGTATCTCGGAGAGTCCCAGGCTTTTGAGCTTCAGATCCGTTGGTCCATCACCCTCCAGTACGTTCAAGACGTCTATTGCTTCGAGAACCGGACCCATACCTCTACCTATAGGTCTGTTTCCCTGCGTGATCGTGCATTCAATATTCATGTTGATATGGCCACCTATCTTTTTGAAGTCCTTCGCCAACTCCCTTGCCTCAGTGAGGTCCTGTATCTTAGAACCCTCACCGTACGGGATGTCGACGACGACGTGCGTCGAACCCGCGCCTTTCTTCTTCGAAAGCACCGACGCTAGAACCTGTCCCTCAGGATCCAGCGAGAGGGGATACTCGGCACGCACTATCTTGTCGTCGACCGGAGATATGTCGACTCCTCCACCCCAAACCATACATCCGTTAGTTTCACCAACTATCTCCTTTATCTCAGGGATAGAGAAGTCGACGTCACAGAACACCTCCATGGTGTCGGCGGTTCCCGCGGGCGACGTGATTGCACGCGACGACGTCTTCGGGATCTTCACCCCGGCGGCCGCAACGATCGGGATAACTATAGGCGTAACCCTGTTACCCGCAACACCACCTATCGAGTGTTTGTCGGCGATTACGCCCTCCTCCCACTCTATCGTCTTCCCCGCTCTCGTCATGCATTCGGTGAGGTTTATCGTTTCCTCCATCGAAAGACCGTTGACGTATACGGCAGTTACGTATGCACCCAACTCGACGTCGTTCAACCTGTTCCGGTTAATATCCTCGATTATGGTGTCTATATCTTCCTTGGTTAGCTCCTCGTCGTTCAGTTTTTCACGTATATGGTAGACGGAGTCGGGTTTGGGTGCCAGTGAAATACTTACATCTCCCTCAAGGAAACCGAGACGTTCCGTGGCGCCAAGGCATCCCTCCTCCACGAGAGTGTCGGTGATTTCGACTATACCTGTGATCTGTTTGCCGTTATAATCTATGAGTATCCGGTCGAGGGGATTTACCCCGAGTTCTTCGGCGTCGGTTCGGTTGAGGAGAACCGTCGGCGTCTCTGTACCGATATCCACCCTATCTACATCTAGTTCCATCTATCCAACACCCCTGCTATACCCCCGTCCCCCATTTACCGACTGCCCTATCGATCTCTTCATACTTCTCCCTAGCCTCCGAAAGAGACCCACCTGCAGCGAACTCGTCCACTGCCTTCCTCAGGGCTTTCGCCCCGGCACGTGTACCATCCGGGTGGCCATGCACTCCACCACCCGCCTGTATCACTATATCTCTACCCAGAATATCCACGAGTTCGGGAACAAGTCCCGGATGGAGGCCTCCAGAAGCAACCGGTATCACGTTTTCGAGGTTCAGCCAGTCGGTTCTCAGGAACTCGTATAACTCCACCACCTCCTCCTTCCCGCCCTCCATCTTTCCAACCACGCTTCCGGCGTGGAGATTGTCGACCCCGGAGAGACGTGCGAACTTCGCAACCGCCATCATCGATATTCCGTGATAAGGCAGACGTGTGTAGGCAGCGTGCTGTGCCCGGTGGGCGTGTATCCCCACACTGTCCCCTAAATACTCCCTCATCTCCTGAAGACTGCTCCATCCCGCCGTCAGTATATCGATCATCACGTATCTTCCGCCGTTCCCCACCACGGCGTCGGCACGTTTCTTCATCTCTCCTACCGGAGCGGTGACGTTCGGGAAGTAGATTTTTTTCTCCCCCGTTTCCTCTTCGGCTTCCCTCTTCGCTTTCAGCGTTTTCTCCACCCTCTCGTAAAACTCGTTAAACTCCATCGAAGCCAGGTTTTCGTCGTCCTTCACTATATCCAGTCCCCCGGACCAGGCTTTCCTCGCTACCCCGGCGTGCTGTTCCGCTGTAAGACCTAACTTTGGTTTGACGATGGTTCCGACCAAAGGTCTGTCCTCGGCTCCTGCTCTATCCTTTATCTCCTCTATACCCAGCGAGGGACCATGGAACTCCTCAGCGACTCCCTCCGTGAAACGGACGTCGTCGAGACGGAGGTTTTCGAGTTCATCGAGCCCGTAGATATTCCCCGTTATAGAGCTGAGTATCTGGGGAAGATTACCCGCCTCGAAAAGAACCTCGGGATAAGCCACCTCGATTTCGTACTCAAAAGTTCCCACCTCCATCTTTTCTCCATCCATCATCTCTCCTATCCTACTCCCGTCACCTTCCACCTCTTCTATACCGAAAACCACAGCACCATTTTCTCTTATATCTTCGTGCATCGTCGACAGTTCGGGATCCCACGTCCCGATAGACGATTCGGCTGCCACAGCACCGGCAGCCCATTTCGGGTCCTCCTCCGACCTAAAGTAGAAGTTACATACCAGGTCTTTCTCTCCGGGATTGTAGCCCAAGTTCACGAAGTCCCTGTATTCCATTCCACCCATAACTTAAACTACCGAACGGATCTCTTTAAGGCTGTTCCAGATCTTAACTACTAAGTCCGGTGCAATATTTTATATGTTGAATTTTTCGAACTAGGGTTAAACTATCTGTAAATTTTTCTTCGTTACTAAATTTATCCGGCATACGACAACAACGTATATAACACCAGGTCTATACGAGGTCCTAACGTACCGTTTCACAGATACTTAACTATGAGCAGCGAATCCAGGGAAAAGGCCGAAAAAGAGAATGTCAAGAGGGAGGATGGAACGAAGGAAGAGGGCGAAAAAGAGAGGGGTAAAGGAGGTAAAAAAACCATTCGCCGTCCCGGCCTTAGAAACGTCGTTCTAGCCGAAACCGACCTTAATGCTCTGAGTGACGGGAACGTCTGGTACAAGGGATACCGTCTGAAGGAACTAGCGGAGAAGTCGAGTTACGAGGAGTTCACCTTCCTGTCTATGAAAAGCCGGCTTCCCGCCAAGGACAGATATCCCGACTTCAGGGAATCGATCCGAACCAGACGAAACCTCTCTCCCGAAACCCGTGGAATGGTCGATGGTATGGAGGACGGTTCTCCGCTGGAACTGTTACGTACGGTTGCATCGAGCCTACCCGTGTACGACGAATCCACCGCGCCGGACGTATGTCCCTGCAGGTGGTGTCACAGCAGGGACGAAGGCAAGTCGATAGTAGCGAAAGGTACGACATCGGTAGCGAGACACCACAGGATAAGGGATGGAAAGGCCCCTGTCTCTCCCATAAATAAACTCAGCACCCCCGGTAACTACCTCTACATGTTGACGGGTGATACCCCTTCCTACAGGGAGTCAACGGCACTCGAGAAAACCCTCATTCTGAACGCCGTAAGGTTTCCCGACGAAAGGATCGGAGCCGCGAGCATCGTTACGAGAACCGCGGCATCCACCAAAACCGACCTCACCTCCTGTATCACCGCATCCCTGGCAGCTGTACCTGATAGAAAACCCGACTCACTCTCTGCGGTTGAGCTTCTGGATACTGTAATCGAGGGTTCGGAAGAGGACGCGGTAGATGGTATCAAAGACGTACCGGGATTCAGTATCTCCGGAATACGTGATCCCAGAACGGATCAACTGGAGGAGATCGCGAGAGACCTCGGTGGTGACGAATACCTCCAGGCCGCGGATGAGATAGCTAAGTATCTATCCTCCGACGGATCGAAACTGGAGGCTACATCAGCTCTGTACCGTGGAGTGATATACAGGGAGCTACCGATACCCGACGAACTATTCCTGGTAACGACGGTGTTCGGAAGGATACAGAGCTGGTTCGCTCAGGTCCTTACACAGTACGACAGCGACACGCTCATACGGCCACGAGCATGTTACACCGGAAGGAAGGGACGTGTCTATACCGGAAAATAAACCAAAACTTCTGGCCAGGTAAATATTTAGGTAGAAATAACCACGGCGGCTACCGAACTCTAGTAAAATGGAGACCGAACCAGTCGATAGAGATCAGGAAAGACTCCGTAAAATCACCTATCTAGCCGGATTTCTTGCGGGAGTTTCAGCTATAATACATTTACTCCATCCCAATCATGGAGTCGGAAAACTATCCGTAATCGTTTCCAGTAAGATAGGCCTGATCTTCACTCATCCCAGACCCCTGCTGTTCACCGTTTCGGGTGTGGCTATACTCGTCGGCATATATCTATACCATAAAGGCCGGTTCCAGCGGCTTATACTAGTAGCCGGTGCCGTCATGATGGCGACGTACATCCTTTTCTACCTCGCATGGCACCTTAGCGGCCACGGTGGCTTTCTCCCGTTACGGAAACCGATCTACCACGAAGGTGTCGGTCCCGTGGATTCGTTGCTCCAACATCTCCAGAACGATCCGCTGGCACTGGTATCTGTCGTAACGGAGGCGGTTACCTTCGTCTTACTAACCGTAATTTTCAAAGAAAAATACAGATAAAACAGGGTATTATCCACCGCTAACCGGTGGAAAAACCGCTACCTCGTCCGAGTCACCGACCTTTTTTTCAGGATCTACCGATTCCCCGTTTACAACCAGGTTGATATGAGCACTGATCATGGAGTTCTCCACATCTGAGGCTTCTCCATTCCCGTCATATACGTCCTCATCGTATATCTTCGTCTTAAGCGAGGGATACTCGGAAACCAGTTTTTCAAGGACATCTAGAACTAGGAACTCTCCATCGGGTAGTTCGAGAGCGACTTCGTCGGTTCCTGCGGTTTCGGCGAGGCTTGCCAACAGATGTACATTTACGGACCTGGCCATCTTTATTCCTCCTCACCTATTTCGGTTTTATCTTTTTCTTCCTTCACCTTTTCCTCAACTTCGATATCACTTATCCTGGTTTCGGGATACTGACCCTCCTCGTCCTTCTCCGCCGACTTCACCATGTCCCATACCGTCAGAAGGGCACGAGACACGCCGTTTAAAGCCTCCATCTCGACCCCTGTCTTACCCGTCGACTTGACCTCGACGGTGGACTCGATAGCCCTGTCACGGAAACTGAAGTCCACAGAAACGTCGTCGATATCTATCTGGTGACACATCGGTACGTCGCTCCAGGTTTTCTTCACCGCCTGAATCGCTGCAACCCTTGCGGTCGCAAGCACGTTACCCTTGACGACTTCTCCCTCGCTGACTTTCTCGACCGTCTCGGACGTAAGTTCGATGACTCCCGACGCCCTCGACGAACGGTAAATCTCCTTTTTCGCGGATATATCGACCATGTCGGCTTTCCCGTCCGACATGTGACTGAACTCCTCGGACATACCTTACTATCGGGGTTTATCGACCTTCAAGTTACCTTAGTTCTATGATTGAGATTTTTCAGTTAGTTGTTGTTCGTTTTTAGAAATTTACAACCCAGGGAAAACAGTTATCCCGAATTATCGGTTTTCTTCTCGGTATCTTTACGTGGTATATTAATCTCGTGTTCACAGTCTGACGGTCCACCTTCACCCAGTTCGTCCGGGTGCGGAAATCCATACTCCTCCTCTAGGTCCTCGACAACCCCTCTATGTACATCCATATCTTCGAGTATTTGATATGTCTCCTCACTAATCACGACTTCCTTGAAGTCTTCCTCTTCACTCGTAGCCATCTAAAGAAGTTCAGCGAGAGTTCCACGGGTTGTCGAAAATCGAAGATTTTCGTACGTATGCGAAT
>JBDGRN010000027.1:0-15085 GCA_042218125.1 Halobacteria archaeon
TTCCGCCGGGCTCATAACCCGGAGATCGGTGGTTCAAATCCACTTCCCGCTACTCCTCCTTTACCGATCAACCTCAAAATTAAAAGTGAACCTTCCAGGATTTTTTAGTGAGTTTTGTTTACCCGGGCTTTTAGCTGAATGTAACGGTTAAATTCAACCGGTTAACTCCGAAGTAAGGAATATATGGCAAGAATATTTCCTACGGCAAAAACTCTATTATAAAGCTCCGTATTTAATAAGTCATTAATTCGTCGAATGGATTCCCTGTTAATACCTACCAAGGTAGGGCATAGAAATATAAACCTCTAAAATCAAAAATATTAATCAAGCATGCCGACAGTTCAGTACCTTAACTACGACGCCATCGAAGACCAAGGATGGGACCTAGAAGACGACGACCTGTTCGACAAAGCAGAGGACTCCGACCTAGACCAACCCGATTTCGGCGAGTTCGAGGTATTCGAGGGTGAGTATATTCTCGAAGCCGCCGAAAGAGAGGGGCACGACTGGCCCTTCTCATGCCGAGCGGGTGCCTGCGCTAACTGTGCAGCTATACTGAAGGACGGCGAAATAGACATGGATATGCAGCAGATTCTCAGCGACGAGGAGATAGATGACAAGGACGTCCGCCTAACTTGTATCGGTTCGGCTGAGACCGAGGAAGTCAAGATAGTATACAACGCCAAACACCTCGATTACCTACAGAACAGGGTAATATAAACCACGGCAAGCCGGACCTTCGGTACGGTATCTTTTCCGGTACAACCGGTTTCCGGTAACAGATAATCGGTAGACTGCCGTAGAACATATTAACCGTAACAGTAATTTTTACAAAACCGGACCTTTCCGGTACAACATTTAATCATTAACGTAAATAAAGTCTCTTCTGTGAAATTATCAATCGTTTAACCGCCGATCCTCCCCAGATTCATAGATATCAGCAACGCTGCCCCGTTATCTATCCTGGTTTAAAACGGCGTCCCCCTGATATCCGGTGTAGAACCTTGGTGAAAAAACCAGGAATACGATCACCAGGAAAAGCAGGACGTAGGTAAACACTCCATCCCCAACTCCCGGAAATACCGCCGCGAGCAGGATCAGTACACCGGCCGGTAAAGCATGTGGAACCCTGAGGTCGGGGTAGTCCAGCTTTGTCAACATCATAAATGACAGGAACAAAGACAACCCCAGGTAGATAGCCGGGGTTCCCGCCCCCGTTGTACTTGATACCGATACTCCTGCACCCGATAACACGAAAGCCGCGGTCAGTACGCCGGATAGGGTAGACGGAACCCCATCGAAGCCAAACCCATCGGCATTCTCGACGTTGTACCGGGCAAGCCTGAAGACGGCCGCAATTACGTATAAGACGGATATAAATGCGATATACTGTCCTCCATCCAACGCAACCGAGTAAACTACGGCTGCTGGTGCCACGCCGAAGGTCACGATGTCACATAACGAATCTATCTCGACACCTATCTCGCTACCCCCAAACTTCATTGCGAAAAACCCGTCCAGTCCGTCGGCGACTGCTCCCAGAAGGATAAGTCTCGCTGCCTGATTTACCTGTCCCTCTATAGCAAGTACCAGAGCACCGAAACCCAGCGCGGCGTTAGCCAGTGAGACCAAGTCGGCGACGGAGAGGGTATATAGGCGACTCTCCCTCATCTGGAGTTATCGATGAACGCCTTATAATAAAAACTTCCTATAGAGGGTGTAGTTTTCCCGTTTCGGAGGCTGTTTGGTGCAAAACCATCGATACCGGACCGAGTATACTTTGAACCCCTCTATTCCGTTATAAACAGTCCAAAAAAAGTATACTTTGAATGTTATAGACGCCCGGGAAGGCATTTTTATTCGGAGGATTTAAACTGAGACGCCTTATTTTTAGACTAAAGGACGTGGTACTGATGAGCATAAATATACTTCCCCTGTACGATGTCATGGGGATGGACGTAACCGGAACAGCTTACTGGACCATTATACTGATCTTCGCCTTCGTAATAATCGGTCTGGTCGTCCTGAACCAGTTACTAAACGACACGTTAATACTCAAAGACTAGATTCATGAAGGATATCACAGGCCTCCTCGTGACACACAAGAGAGCCAGCATTGACGAGCTGGGCAGAGTTTGTAAGAAAGACGGAGAGGAGGTTCTGGATGAGTTGATAGCTAACGAGAAGGTGGACGAGGCTTTTGTCATCCAAACATGCAACAGAGCCGAGTTCTACATCTCCGCCGAATCAGTGAAGAAGGGCCGTGGTATTCTACACGAACTCGAGGCAGAGCTCCCGATAGAAAGGAATATCACCAGGAAGATATCCGGCACCGAGGCAGCACGCCACCTGATGAACCTTGCGTGTGGCCTGGAGAGCATGGTCATAGGTGAGGACGAAGTTCTTGGCCAGCTGAAAGACGCCTACCACCAGGCAGCCGACAGAGGATATCTTGACGGCACACTGGACAAGGTTCTTATGAAGTCCATCCATATCGGCGAGAGGGCTCGGAACGAAACCCCTATCAACGAGGGTAACGCCTCGATGGGTAGCGCGGCGGTCGAGAAAGCCAGGAACGAACTCGGCGGTATCGATGGTCTGAAAACCGTCGTCGTTGGCACCGGAGACATGGGTGAAAACGTCGTGAAGTCGATGGCGTCACGTCAAGATACTTCACCCGAGATACTCGTCGCAAACCGGACGTACGGAAGGGCGGAATCCCTCGCCGACGAGATAGACGGCGAAGCCATCAAGTTCGGTGAAATCGGTGAGGAACTTGGTGACGCCGACATGGTTATTTCGGCAACGAGCGCACCCCACCTAATATTCGATAGATCCGACCTGGAGGGCTACGAGCTACTTATTCTGGACCTGGCTAATCCGCGTGACGTAGACGCAGAGGCAGAGGAGTTCGATAATATAGAGATCGTCGATATAGATGATCTCGACCAGATAAGCGACTCTTCGCTCCAGACACGTAGAGATGCTGCAGATGAAATTGAGAGGATGATCGAGGACGAGATAGAGGTGCTCGAGATGCAGTTGAAGAAGGAGAAAGCGGGAGAGATCCTTTCGTCTATATACGCCAGGGCCGAGGAGTTAAGGATCCAGGAAAGCGAGAAGGCACTGGAGAAACTCAGGGAAAAAGACGACATCTCACATGAGAGCGAGGAGATAGTCCATGACCTAACTGAGTCTATCGTCAACAAGATGTTGTCCACGCCGACTGAAGCACTCAAGAACGCAGCAGTAAGCGAAGACTACGAGACACTGCGTTCGGCGAGCGAAATATTCCGTCTCGACGCAGGTTCGACGTTCGGTGCAGAAGGTACGGGTGAGGAGTCCGACGAAATAAAAGAGAAATCAAGCGTCTAACTCGGTAGTTACCGGCCGCCTATTTACGAAAACATATCTTCTCACTAAGAAAGACGGTCAAAAACTGGACTGTTCATCTAACAACCTCTAAAACTGGACTGTTCATCTAACGACCCCTATTTAACGGCTTTCGAAGATGTAAAAATAAAGCTATCAGACAATCCGGATTGGTTGCTTTCTGTACTCTTTCAGGCTTGATCAAGTTGACCTTCACCCAGTCCGGCTATTCGGGTGTCGTCAACCTCGACGGTGTAGGTCTCGTCACCGAACATTGTTTCACTAATCTCGACAACCTCTCCTTCTTCTCCGTTAAGTTCGTGGTGTTCGTCCTTTAGTACGATGTCGTCTCCTTTCTCGAAAGACATGTCTTGAAAAAAGACATCCCTTGTTTTTTGTCTTATGATTTGAAACCGTTTTAATCTGAGCCATCCGTCGGTTTAAACCACGTCTATCAAAATATATATTACGAGATAGGTGAAGCTAGCCATCGTGATAGCGGCTATACCGTTCAAAATCATATTAAATACCTTATCTAGATCCAGTATGTCTATCGTGACAAGTGCAGGTACGAACCCGATGATTCCCATCGACATTACGGTAAAGACGAACTGGTAAGACATGTCGAGCGTGGGTGACGGTATTATGAAGAAAGCCGCACCGTATACCGTTCCCACCATCGCCCTCCAGTGTAGCCTGGACCCTATCTCCATATGTCTCAGTTTACCGAACGTATAGATAGCCAGCCAGATAATCAGGATCTCGATCAGAAATATAACTACGAGATTGACTGTGGGTTCGAGGATAAGGGTTACGCGATCTGTCAAGAGGTGGTAGTCGAATGGATAGAGAAAGGAAGGAGGTTCCCCGGTCCAGGTGTCACCGAAGGGATGTGACAGAACGCCAAATACCGCTAAAACCAGCGTCTGTCTAGGTGTTACCTCAAAGTATATTGCTATATACGCTACGAAAACACCAACTATCACAAAAAGGAGGACCACGGATCCGTTTATAACCCCACTTACCAGGAAGGTCGTTATTACTGGTACCGTTAGTATCGCTGCCGCGATTACTCTCTGTCGTGCCACGACTGCCGTAAATCCGACGGCCGAAATGAAGCCAATTATAAGCGAGTGAGTAGCTGATCTATGGGTTACTGTACTTCCCTGCCAAAAGTTGTGAGCAGCACCGAAAGCGCTTTGTGCGTTTTCGGTCAGTAGTGTGAAAAACGCGAAAGCCATGTCAACATCGGGTATAAATGCGAACAGTCCTGCGATAAATCCGAATATAAGAGCCCTCTCGTCCCTATATCCAAGGTAGCTTGAGAATAAAGCGGCGACGGAGAAAGCCAGCAGGGCGTGGCCGGACATCATGGTTTTCTGTATTTATACTTCTTTTAACGAAATATAAATACGCTGGCTTACCTTGGGGAGTTTCACATATATCCGAAAAGGTATTTTGTGGTAAATCCGCCATTTGGCTGAACGTTTTAATTTTACTCCCCTAGAGAACTCCATAATAACATTTACCCTCACCTTATAGCTGTTAACCCTCTCGATACACCAGATACACTCCCCCACTACAACAGTTAACCCACCAACTACAACGGATACTACCCCACTACAACAGTTACTCACTCCATCATTTCTTCGATGGCGTCCAGTGCTTCAGTCAGTACGTCTGACTCTAGCTCCAGTACCCCATCAGTGGATTCAATCTTAAGTTGAGGTTCCGAAACCGTCTCACCAACCCTTTCGGTAGAGTCGAAACGTTCCTCAACCTCCCCGGGTTCCTCGGTCAAAAGGAGACATCTTCCGGCTTCCTCGCCGTAAAGTGCTTCGGCACCCTCTACCTTTAGTTTGACACCACGGTCACCCATCATTTCGGCCGCAGTAGCAACCAACCCTCCCGTAGATACGTCATGGCTGGCGGAAACGTGATCTTTCCTAACCGTCTCCGCCAGTTTTTCAAGTTTTTCCCGGAGTTCGTCGGAACCCCGGAGATCTACAAGCACCAGTTGGCCTGGCAGATCTGCTTCTAGAGTGGCTGCATCGGGTTCCGGCGTCACACCGATCATACCCACGCTCGGCGTGGGATTAACGGGGCTTCCGAACTCCTCGCTCTGGTTGTAAAGTGAAACGTTTCCACCCACCACCGGTACATCTAGCTCCCGTGCTCCATCTCCAAGTCCCGCGACAGCTTCCCTGAACTCACCATAAACCTCCGGATACTCGGGGTTTCCGAAGTTCAGGCAGTTCACGAGAGCGATAGGTTCGGCACCCTTGGCGGCTAGATTGGTGGCGTTCTCTACAACGACTTCCCGGCCTCCCCTGCGAGGATCGAGAGAGACACGGCGGGAGTCGCATCCCGCCGAAAGACAGAGTGCTTTTCCGTCGATCTCAAGTACTGCCGCGTCATCGCCGGGCTTTACTGCCGTCCTCGTCTGGACCTCGTGGTCGTACTGTCGGTAAACCCACTCCTTCGAGGCGACATTCGGAGCTCTCAAGGTCTCCAGAACGTCCTCCCGGTTTATCCCGCGGTCTATCTCCTCCTCTTCCCCCTCCACTTCGGCGCGTTCCAGGTCGCTGGTTGGTGCTCCGTCAGCTAGGAACTCCGCAGGGAGATCAACCACAGTTTCGCCCTCGAAGGTCGCAACGTAGCCTTCATCGGTCACTTCACCTATGATACTGGATTCGAGATCGAACTTCTCACATATCTCCCGGACATCCTGGACATCGTCCTCCCTGACCTCATACAGCATCCGTTCCTGGCTCTCGCTTAAAAGGATCTCGAGAGCCGTCATGCCCTCCTCCCTTAGATGGACGTCCTCGAGCTGTATCACGGCTCCGAGACCTGACTTCGCCGCCATCTCGCTCGACGCCCCAGACAGACCAGCCGCACCGAGGTCCCGGCTTGATAACGCGTACTCCCTTATTTCCCGGGAGGCGTCGATCAGTAGTTTCTCGGTGTACGGATCGCCGACCTGTACTGCGGGACGGTCCTCGCTCTCGGCGTCTTCACTCAGGTCCTCGCTCGCGAACGACGCACCGCCGAGTCCGTCACGTCCCGTCGAAGCCCCAACCAGAACGAGTAAGTTGCCGGGTTCCTGAAGTTCCGCAGTTAGGACGTCGTCCTTTTCCGCTAAACCGACGCAGACGACATTGACTAGGGGATTGCCATTGTAGCTCTCGTCGAAGTAGGTCTGTCCACCCACCGTGGGAACACCTATCGAGTTACCGTACTCCGATATACCCTCCACCACACCTTCGAATAGATACCGCGACTTCCTCCTCGAGAAATCCCCGAAATATATAGTATCCAAAAGAGCGATTGGGTCTGCACCCATGCTGAGTATATCACGTACTATGCCGCCTACACCTGTCGCGGCTCCGTCATAAGGGTCGACGTAGCTAGGATGGTTGTGGCTCTCCATTCCGACAGCGAGGACATGTCTGTCGTCAAACTCGACGACAGCGGCGTCGTCTCCGGGACCGATCACCACCCGCTCGCTCTCGTTCGGCAGATCTGCAAGTGCGGTTCTGCTCGACCTGTATGCGCAGTGTTCGCTCCAGAGGTTGACGAACAGAGCCTCCTCTATAGAGTTAGGTTCCCTCCCCAACCGGTCCTCGACAAGTCCGTAGTCCTCGTCGGATAGCTTCATCTATGGAGTAGGTTTCTCGCCGTCGGTTTATTTCGGTTTTGTTTACGGCTGGAGGTAGATGATCCCTCGAAACCGGTTTACAGCACCTGTTTTTTAGGGGTATCGGTTCAGTAGAGAATGGTTCAGGTATCGAGAATGCTTCACGGTTCAGGTATCGAGAATGCTTCATAGATGTTTTGACGGATGAAGATGTTTATGAGGTTATGGAGATAACCTGGCACGGACATTCGTTCTTTGAGTTGGAGTCCGACGACGGTTCCGTCTTACTGATCGATCCGTTCGTAGAAGAGAACCCCAGGACGCACCGTACCGTCGACGGTTTCGACCCCGACGTGGTTGCTGTCACCCACGGACATTTCGATCACTGTGCGGAAGCGCACGAGTTCGACACAACCGTGGTTTGTCAACCCGAGATGGCGGAGTACTACGGCAAAATGGGGCACGACGACTGCGTCGGAATCAACATAGGCGGGACGTACGAACATGGGGATTTCGAACTTACGATGGTGCAGGCTTTCCACACCGCTGGAGCACCGGCCGACGCCGACTTCGACTTCTACGGAGGGGTGGCGTCGGGATTCGTGATCGATGTCGACGGTACCACCTTCTATCACGCCGGCGACACCGGTCTGTTCGGCGACATGAAGACAGTGATACGTGACGTATACTCCCCGGATGTCGCGGCGGTACCGATAGGAGACCACTACACCATGGGACCCGTTGACGCCGCTACCGCCGTTGACTGGCTGGGTGTGGATACCGCAGTACCAATGCACTACGACACTTTCCCGCCGATATCCCAGGATCCCGAGGAGTTCGCCAATGCTGTCGACACTGCGGACGTGGTAGTTCCGGATTACGGGGAAACATTTATTCAGGGAGAATAACGGTTACCAGAAATGATGTTGAACCTATATATACTGAGGGAGGATTTGAACCGGTACGTTAGACCGGTGGTTTTTTTGCTTGAACGTTTAAAAAGAGAGTTACCCGAATGTCTATAGACCCAAACGAGGTCTGTATCCTCATACCGACTTTGAACGAAGAGGCAACTATAGCCGAGGTAGTGGACGGTTTTACCAGCCAGGGTTTCGATGACATACTGGTGATAGACGGCGGCAGCACCGACGATACACAGGAGATTGCGGAGAAACACGACGCCTGGGTGGTCGAGCAGGAAGGAAGCGGTAAGGGTCAGGCTGTACAGCAGGCTTTCGAGATCATAGAGAAACCTTACGTCGTTATGATAGACGGCGACGGAACATATCTTCCGGAGGAGGTGGACCGTTTGCTGGAGCCTCTCGCCGAGGGATACGATCAGGTGATCGGCAACCGTCTGGGAAACGACGACGCCTTTGATCGACTGAACTACATCGGAAACAAGATATTCAACTACGGTTTCAGGAAAGCGCACGGACGCGACCTCGACGACATACTGACGGGTTACCGTGCATTCAGGCTTGACGCCGTAAAGAGACTCAACCTGGAGGAGACGGGTTTCGGTATAGAGACCGAGATGTCCGTCGAGTCACTAAAACACGATCAGGAGATGGTAAGCGTTTCTATTACGTACCTCAGCAGACCCGAGGACTCCTCCACCAACCTGCATCCGGTCAAGGACGGCGCCAGAATAGGATACACTATATATCGGATGACGAAGACCAACAATCCATTCTTCTACTTCGGGAGCGTCGGATCAATCCTCGCCGGAATAGGAGTAATTACTGGAATATACGTAATTTACGACTGGCATTTCCACGAGGTTACGCACCAACTTCTCGCAATACTCACTGCCCTATCGATCCTGGCGGGTATTCAGCTGTTTATCTTCGCGTCTCTGAGTGACGTGGTGGTAACTCTGCATAGGGACAGGATGCAGGAGATGAGGTACCTCGAATCGAAGTTCGAGGAGGAAGACGAATAGAAGAATAAGTATGACGGCAGTACCGATTAATTCTGTTGACAACTTGTGGATATTTCTCCGGAGTCTGGGTTTTCCTATTGAAGCTACTTATTGAACCCAAAGAGGAAACCTATACCAACGGCGACAAACATTGGTACCGTGTTTACGATTGATGCACCGAAATCAATTCCGGACTCGACCGCGGACTTCGATGTATTTACTAACAGATCCGTGGGAAACTGAATCCCCAGAAATATCGAACCGATACCCATCATTACGGCTATCAAAACACCGATATACAGAGCCTTCCTCGCAATTATCCCCCCTATAAAACCGACAAGTAGTGCAAGACCGATCTGTAAGACAACTTGTTCAATAGGCATTCCTGGTTAAAAACTTAGTTCAGTGGTATAAACGGTTTACGTATTAGTTTTCACCAAGGATGCTAACTCAATTCTCATCCAAAACAACTTCAACTAATGGACTGTTTTTTTTTTTATTATTATCCACCTCTATATTTTGGTGGTTTATCACGAATATTTATCTAATCTTAGATCGTATCTACCGATAATGCCAGTCAGATCTAGTGAAGAACACCATGCAGATCAAGACTCTAGCAGACTGAAGTCACTGGCCGCTACCGACGCCGTCGACCACTCTTTCATCAATCTCGACAAACACTGCTGCAACGAACATCTTGCTTCCGTTTATGAAATGCCACATGAGGTCGCTAATGCCGCCGGTCCGTTTCTCCAGAAAGGTCTCGAAGAAGGTGAAAAATGTATCTACGTAATCGACGATACCTCAACGGAGTTTATCGTTTCTGACCTGGAACAAAGGGGCGTGGACGTAGATGACGCCTTAATCTCAGGAGATCTCGAGTTTCTGACTGGTGAGAGATATATCACCGGTAGCGAGTTCGATCCCAGCAGTCAGCTCCAGTTTCTCGAAGATTCGATCGAGGATGCCAATGAAACCCATGGGTCATTACGTCTTGCTGTCGAAATGACCTGTTTCCTGGAGCACGACCTGGATTACCAGAGCTTTATCGGTTACGAAGAGAGGTACAACGAAATAAGCAGGAATGCGGATGCGTTCGCTCTCTGTATGTACAACAGGGAAAAGTTCCCGAATTATGCCATAAGAGACACGATCAAGGTACACCCGTACCTGTACGTGGACGGTTTACTTAGTAACAACCCGTTTTACTCGTCACCCGAGAGGTTTTTTGGACCCGAAGATCCCGAGGAGGAAGTGAACAGAATGATAGAGGTTCTGTCGAAACGGGTCGAGAGGGAAGAGGAGATAAAAAATCTGGAAAACAGGTTGAGGAATGAAAACGAGATAAAATCGGATCCGGAGAAATCCTTCGACGACAAGATCCAGAGTCTTTTCGAACTTGGTTGTGAGAGATTCGATCTCGAAGGAGGTGTTCTTGCATTGGTGGATGACGACGAAAGCAATGCTATAATCGAGAATATGAGTTCTGGCAAAGAGTACTTCGAACGTGGTGTCGAGATACCTCTGTCAGAAACCAACGTCTCGGAGTTAACGGGTGAAAACTGTTCAGTGAGCGTCGTACATCCATTCGACGAGGGCTATATTAACGAGAATCTGTTCGAGGAGTCCGGACTCAGGACCTACATAGGAACTTACATCGAGATGGCTGAATGGCGGGACAGAATCCTGTTCTTCATTTCGTCACGTTCCAGAGAAGAGACGTTTACCGAAGATGAACATAGCTTCCACAGTCTAATGGGTAAGTGGGTGAAACATGAACTCGAAACAGAACTGCACCGGAAAAAGGTTGAGGAGATTAAAAAGGAGCTTGAGAAAAAGAACCGGCGGCTCAGTGACTTCATTTCAGATGTCGCGAGTGACATCAACGATACGGGGAGCAGGAGGGTTGTCGAAAAAGAGGCCGAGACCTACGGGGTACCTCCGGGGATTGCAGTAAGGTTAGGCCTGGAGCCTTCACCCGAGATAAAGAGGATAGAGTTCAATCCCGAAGTCTCGGGTAAGGACGGCGTTTCGGCAAGCATCACGAACAAGATCGTGAACTACGGTCTAAAGGTTAAAGACGGTATAGCGGTTCTCCAGCCAAATTTGACGGATCTTTCTTCCTTGCCTCGACGCCGGTAAGCCGGTACCGCGGACAGAACTTCAACCTCCTGACCGAACTCGAGTTCCCGGAGTTACCGACCGAATTACCCGATTTCTTACGAAGGTTGATTGAGATTGATTTCGGTCTAGGTAGGGAACTGGAGTCCACAACCATCCAAGACTTCACGAACGTGGAACTGGATGGAAACTACGACGTCTACCATCTTACCGACGAAGAGCCTTCGGGGTTCTGGTATTCCGAATCTAATGAAAATACTCTACTCGGTAATCAGTTAAAAACAGGCGACCTCGATGCTATGATCCTCGATCTTAACGACAAAGGTGTACGTAAGCCGTGCTATCTCGTGGGGACCATGGTTTACGTGCAGAAAAGTAACGGTTCAAGGGATTCGGTATTTGTGGGTTTCTGCGTGAAAAACAGGTTCGTTAGAGAAGGGACAACGTCTGACGGGGAAATAAGACTAGTTTCTAGGGACGGAGAAAGTGGCTTGTTTACGGTGGAACAGATTAAGGAGTTCAACAAGATGTTCGGACGAACCCTCAACCAGGTGGATTCCATCCCGATGAATAAGACCACTTATTCCTGATTTTCTGATAAAGTTGAAGTTTCAGCCAAATCAGTTGAAACTCCGTAGCCAGTTTAAAGTTAACCAGTATAAAGTTAACCAGTATAAAATCCGGCCAGGTCCGTCGGATTTCGACCCAGTTTCTATAAACCCGGTTTGTTTCAGCCTCCTAAACTTTAGAACGGATCGTGCATCAATCCTTTATAACTTCATCTAGTTTACCTGTTTCAGTAAGATCGATGAGTGCACGTTCGAGCAACTCACGTATGGCGGACTCCTCATAATGTTGGGTTTCACAGAAATCGCAGGGCTGTATCTCCCGTGCGACGGATTTTATCTCATCGTCGTGTTGTTTAAATAACGAATCCACCAGTTCCAAGAGTTTTTTCCTCGCCGTCTCCTCTACTGGAGCCAACGTCTCCACGCTGCTTTCCGGTATTTGGTACGAGAATATTCGAGTGTTGGATCTGTAGAACTTTCTCGTGCCACCGCCTGCCTCTTCCATTCGAGAAATCTCAACCATTCCGGCATCTTTCAGTACGTTCACGTGGTGGCGGACCGTGGTCTCGGCTTTATCCTCGCCGCGGCGTTCGAGTTCACGGTGGATATCCTCTATGCTCATCTCTTCATCTGCGAGCATATCCAGTATTTTTGCTCTTACGTCGTTCTCGAGTGCCTTCCACTTATCGGGATCGGACGTGATAACCTCTCTTATCGGAACATCGGTTTTGAGTAAAGTCATTCTCCCACTAACAAATAATGCAACGACAGTAGTAAGACTAACGTCATAAATCCTGGTATACTCCAAGATAGATTTTACCGCTACAATTATAATCATAATGATGATGGTATTTGCGTGCCAATTAACGAACGTAATGAGTTTGACGAACGAACAGTTCTACGTTGGCGGAATGGCCTGCTCGTTCTGTGCCGAAAACATCGAAAAGGCCTACAACAGGACGGAAGGAGTGGAGGATGTCGACGTAAGCCTCGCCCATGAGGAAGTCATCGTCAAGTATGACGACACGTTACTGAAAGAGGTTGAACTGAAGGACATTCTCCGTGACCTTGGATACAGTATACGTGATCCTGAGAAAGCAAACCGGTACGAGGAACAGCAGTCCGAACTCAAGATAGCTAGACGCCGTCTCCTTTTCACAGGTGGAGCCTCCGTTGCAACAGCGGTACTGATGCTGTGGATGATCTTCGTTGCCGGGAGTTTCGATTCCAAGTCCCTCGCTATGGATCTTACGGCGCTAGCACTGGCTATAGGTACGATGTTTGGACCCGGTAGGTACATTCTCGATAAAGCATACCATAGCCTTCTGCGAGGAATCTTCAACCAACACGTTTTGCTTGAAGCGGGTGGGTTCGCTGGCCTGATCGGAGGGCTACTCGGTCTATTCGTTTTTCCAAGTTTTCCTACAGTCCACTTCTTCGCCGTCTCCGTCTTCATCACTACATACCACGTTCTGTCCGAGTACACCAGCCTCGTCGTCCGAACTCGAGCCTCCAGGTCTGTGCAGAACCTCCTGAAACTGCAGCCCGACACCGCACGGTATGTATCCGACGATGGTGAGGTAGAAGAGGTAGAGGTCGATGACCTCGAAGTAGGGGATAGGGTTCGGGTCAAGCCCGGAGAAAAAGTCCCTGTCGACGGAGAGGTGGTCGAAGGGGTTTCCACCGTGGATGAATCTGTCGCCACTGGAGAATCGATCCCCAAGGAGAAGTATGGAGGCGACGAAGTCATCGGCGGCAGCGTTAACGAGACTGGAACCCTTCTCGTCAAGGTCATGGCGGTCGGAGACGACGCCTTCCTGAACCGTGTCGCACACGAAGTCGAGGAGGCTCGTGCGATGAAACCCGGTATCGTCCAACTCGCCGACGGGGTGCTTCGGTACTTCGTTCCCGGAGTACTGGTGGTAGCGGCGGGTTCTTTCATTTTCTGGTTGGTTGCACCACCGTTATGGGGGGCAGCACCAGACATCCAGCGTGGAGGGTTTGCCGCGCTTGCCGTACTCGTACTCGGATACCCATGTGCGCTCGGTATGGCGACGCCTCTCGCCCTCATTCGTGGCGGTGGCAAGGCAGCCAACCAGGGAGTACTAATGCGGTCGGGGAAAGCGTTCCAGATTTTCCCGGCCGTCGATCACATAGTTCTCGACAAGACCGGTACCCTAACGGTGGGAGAACCGGTGGTCTCCGATGTCGTACCGATGTACGGTAGCGAGTCAGACGTGGTGTCTATGGCGGCAGGTGCTGAAACGTTCAGCGAACATCCGCTCGCTGACGCGGTACTGGAGTACGCGGACGACAGAGACGTAGGTTACGACGATCCGGAACATTTCGAATCCGTGACCGGAAAAGGAGTCCGGGCGACAGTAGATGGTGACGACGTGCTGGTGGGTAAACCCGGATGGATATCCACCGAGGGTATAGATTTAGGTATTGCAACCGACGGCATTCAACGGTTCCAGAAGAGGGGACTTACGGTATCGGCCGTCTCAAAGAACGGTAAACTCGTAGGGCTGATCGGCATCGGTGACGAATTGAAAGACGATGCAGCCGAAACGGTACGACACATGCAAAACACCGGCATCACACCCGTACTCCTGACCGGTGACAACGAACGGACAGCTGAGGCTGTAGCTGCCGATTTAGGTATTGAACGCGTGCTTGCTGATGTACTTCCCGGTGAAAAGAGGGAGGAAATCGGGCGTCTTCAGAACTCCGGCCATCGGGTGGCGATGGTTGGCGACGGCATCAACGATGCTCCGGCCCTCACCCAGGCCGATATCGGCATAGCCATCGGAGCCGGTACGGATATCGCTATCGAATCTGCTGATATCGTCTTGATGGGTGACCGCCTCTCCGGCGTTATGGACAGTTACGAGATCGGCAAAGAGACCTACCGTAAGACGAGACAGAACCTGGTCACCGCGTTCTCATTCAACGGAATCGGGGTGGCAGCAGCGACAACCGGACTCGTCCATCCGGTTTTTGCGATGATCGCAATGGTGCTGTCGGTGTCCGCCGTCCTCGCCAACAGTTTCGGTGGACAGTTAGCGGGAGGTGAGAACCTCAACACGAAGTTCAAGGTGGAGGACAGAGAAGGGGAGTCATAGATAGATCAGTTGGGTCGGATGGTTATTCCGATACGTCGTAACCTGCCTGTTCGATCATTGTGTAAAGATCTCCCTCATCTACGTCCTCCTCCACGACCACGTCAACGGTGCCGGCGTCACAATTAGCATCGACCCGGTTTACGCCCGATAGGTTCATCAAGGCGTTTTCGACCCTCTCCTCACATCCACTGCAGGACATACCGGTTACAAAGACGGATTTTCGGTCCACATTTTAACTAAGTGGACGGAGCTAAAAACAGTTAAGACGAAGTCTCTCAAGTGAAGTACCACGGGTCGGGTGTTGGGCAAATCCCTAAGGGATTTGCGAGAGTCG
>JBDGRN010000081.1:0-14265 GCA_042218125.1 Halobacteria archaeon
TAAATCAAGAAGAGGTGGAAAGCTAATGAAACGAAATCTTTACCGTACAACACAGAATGAATTCAAATTTAATTAAGGTAAAAATTGTTTTTAACTATTAGTGCCCAAACCTGATTAACCACAACCAATTATAGTAGGTGAATTATGGTAATAAACTCCAAATTTCTAATCTAGTTTACGTAATGTGGTTCTTCGTTCTTCAATGGACGGTTTAGTGTAATGTAATGTGGATTCTATTCGTTTATGACGGAGCTGTTGTCTTGCTTGTTCAATTCCTCCCTTTTTCGTCATTAAGTCACCGAGACTATGTCGGATAGAGTACCATGTTATTTTTCTATTGTTAGTAGGAATACCTGCTTCTTGACAGAGATCTCTCAGTAGTTTACATAGAGACTTGGAACTGTATGTGTTTCCTTCGCGGTTAAGCCATAGGTGCTCGTTATTTTTGTATTTCTCTCTAGCTTTCCTTTCTCTTAACCATCTTTCTAACGTATTTGCAGTCTCGGTTGTGATTGAGGGTTCCCATGCTTGGTTGTTTTTTGGTGCACAATTTTTAGGTATATAGATAGTTTTCTTGTTAGACCGAACCCAATCGGTTTTCATTCGGTTAATCAAACTTGGTCTAGCGCCTATATCTAGGGCGACATGTATCAAGCTAGGAATTTTAAATGACTTGTTCTGTCTTTTCCAATCTTCAGGCGATATTTGTTCTACGGGTTTATCCAGTCTATATGACAATAATTTTTTGAACTTTTTTCTTTCCTCTGGAGTTACGTCACCGTAATTTGGTAATGTATTGTAGTCAAGTGATGCATTCTTTAATTTGCGTCTTTCATTTTCAGTAAATGAATCTCGGGAGAACGTTGAACCTTCTTGAAATTTAAATTCAGGGGTCCAGTCTTCGTTTTTGTATCTAAAATAAATCTGTAATGCGTTTATGTTTCTACGTTTAGTACTTCCGCTATATTCCTCACCTGTTGATTTTCGTATTTTGTCTAGTTTTAGCATTTTTAGATATTCATCTGCGTCTTCTGGAGATAGTTTTCTATAACCGTCTTTTTTCCAAAATAGTCTTTTAATTTTATCCAATCTACGTAAGTAATTAACAAACGTATTCTTTTTTATATTGAGATTTGGATTGTTTTTATACCATTTAATGAATCTCTTTCTATCCTTAATCTCCATAACTTCTTGCCGCTTGTTTAGAATACTTTTGGACTTCTCGGTTATTATAAACCAATCTTCGAAATTTTCATCGGCTTCGTCTATTTTCTCTAATGAATCGGATCTCTTTTTTATCGACATAATAAAATAGAATATCAAATTTTATATAAGACTTTATGCGACTAAAAACTTTAGAAAATAAACTATTAGCGGTAATTTTATTAATGAATGAATAATATTTTGGATAATAGGATACAGTTTATTATAAATCTACTAATTTTATGATGAATTAAATTAACCTATTTTATCTAAAGCATTCCTACGATCCTCGGGGGGTGTTTGATCGTATTTCATAGTTGTTTTCTCGCTTTTATGACGTAGCTGTGCCTGTGCGGCTGCTAAGTCTTCTTCTCTAGTCATATAGGTTCCTACAGAGTGTCGGATAGAATACCAACTTAAGTTCCTACTTTCCAAGGGGATGCTAGCGATATTACACAATCGGGACAAAATGTACTTTAACGACCTCGATCCATATGTATTGCCTTCTCGGGTTAACCAGATCTTTTCTGAGTCGTTGTACTTATCGTATAGTTTGCGTTGTTCCAACCATCTGTGTAAGAACTTAGCAGTTTTATCTTTTATACTCACAGACCAGTGATCGTGGTTTTTACTGCTGTCTTCTTTTGGGATTCTAAGTAAGCTATTGTTAACGTCTACCCAGCCAACTGTAGCCCGAGCAACTTCAATTGGACGTAGACCAGTATCCATACTGGTCCAAACCAAACTTGGTATCTTCCATCCATTTGCACGTTCCCAGTCTTGTTGTGAAATCTTATCTTTAGATTTACCGAAACATTGAGATAGATACCTACGCCATTTTTCCCTTCCTTTCTTTGACAGACTGTGATAGCTTGGTACTGATCCATAGTCTAATGCGGCTTCGCGGATCTTTCTTCGTTCTTCCATAGTAAGGTAGTCACGGGGATTGTTTGCGCTATCTTTGTCGTAAAAATTGATGTTAGGTTCCCAGGGTTCGACTCCATGTTCATGTTGTAGCCATTTGAATATCATCTTAACGGCTTTTTGTGAATTGCTTTTGTGTACCATACTTTTGTCTTGTTGAGCGAGTTCATACATCCAGTCGTCCGCGAGCTCGTGAGTAATATCGGTAGTGTATCTGTCGATCTCTGACCAGACCCAGCGGTAAAACATATCCATCCGGTAAGTACGGCTTTCGAGTGTTGTTTCTGCGTATCCGTCCGCTCTGTCTGGGTTTTTACCCTTCGTAAGTAGCCATTCTAGACATTCTTTTCGTTCATGTTTATAGTCTACCAACTGTCTTTCGTTCAACATTTCTTTACTTGGTTGTGTTACCACGGTAATGTCGCTTGATTCAATCATATTTTGTACATTGGTTCTGTTGATTGGTTCTGTTGAGTCGAGTAGCCGGGGCAAAGGTGAAAACCGCATGACTGCGGTACGATGGTATAATTTTTTAGTTTGTTTGCCCTAACTTATCAGTACGACTCGGGTTTTTGCGAGAAACAAAATCACAGGAAAGCGTGCTGATTTATTGCTCCGTCTGGGATTTGAACCCAGGTCATTGCCTCGAGAGGGCAATATGATTGGCCGGACTACACTAACGGAGCCTCTGTATGTTGGTGGTAATTCTATCGACTTAACTGTTTTCTGTTCTGTTCGGGTGAAGGGAAACGGTTTAATCAAGGGAGGGGTAAGTTGTATATGGATGAATAAGGTTCGGGTTCTAGTATTTGCATCCGTTCTGTTTCTAACGTTATCTGGGGTTGTCTCGGCTCAGGGAATTACCACCAGCGTAACCCAGGAGGGTAGTAATATCATGATCGAGGTTAACCGTGGTGGTGAGCCTTTACCGAATGCGACGGTCAGGTTGAAGGGTGTGAATAAGGAAACGGATCTCGACGGTAGCTATACGACAGATGGTAGAGGTATGGTGGTTTTTGGTGAAACTGCCACCAGGAATCTTTCGGGTGTGATCCATCTGCGTATAGATGTGAGGTCGAGGAACAGTTCAAAATCCACGGTCACTACCATTACGAGGCCTCCGAGCATTAGGGAGAAGGGTGACTTTGGCACCCGGTTCAGTAAAGTTTTGAGTGATAGTTCTTCGACCACCTACGGCGAGGTGGAGGGTAGAATCTTTGTTAGGAGGGTCGAGTCGATCGGTAGAGGTGTGAACGACGGTTCTCAGGGCAACAGTGACACGATTCAGATAGGTTTGCTGCTGGATCAGTACAGGGCTCTTTCCCAGGAGCTAGGTAACATCCGTTTCAACGAAAGTGTTCTGGGGAGGAGGCTGGCTACGGGGGGTATCTCTACACAGAGGTTTTATCTGAGTGCTATCGAGCTTTCGGCGAAACGGAGGATGATTAGAAGCGAACTTAAGCTTATACTGGGCAAGATGAGGGGGTACTCGGACAAAAACCTCGAAACCAGTGGAATCGATCCGTTTCTCGTGAACCAGAAGTACTTCAGCCTGAAGAAGGGTAAGCAGCTGAATCTTCAGACCGGAATAAGGAAGTTTTGAGATAGAGATGGACGTCCTGATTTCTCCGCGTAAGGAAAAGTTCGTGGTACTTCCCAGGAAGGACGGTGATACTCTGTTTGCTGCCGAGTTGGAACTCAAGGACACCGGGAGCGGTGCGAGGCCGAGTAAGTTCAGGGTCAGGGATGGTGAGGACGGCTTTACCGACGTCCGTCAGCCCGATGAGTTCCTTGATCTTGCCAAGATGGCTGGTGGTATCGTGGTTCCGGACGACATCAAGGTTAGCGAGGCGGCGAGGCTCGAGGGAATGATGGATGCTTTCCAGCTAAACCTGGATACCATCGAGGTATGCAGGTTCTGTCTGCTGGAGAACTGTTTCACAGAGATAGGGGAGGGAAGGAGAGTCAGGTTCAACGGCGAGTATATCTGTCCCGACTGCGGAAAACGTGAACTTGATAGGGAGATATCCTACAAGGGCGACCTGTCGCGAAAGGTGAGGGATAGACTCAAGCAACTCCTGCTGAGGGTGGGTGACGTCGAAAAACTGGTTGGACTGTTGAACGCCAGCCTCGATCCTGAACTGACCAAGTACGACACGGTGAGTGAAACTTCTGGCATCGGTGATTCCGTGTCGGTCGACGACCTGTCCCTCCATCCCGGTCTGCGAGATGCGGTGGGTTTCGAGGAGCTCCTCCCGGTGCAGTCACTGAGCGTCCGGGAGGGACTGATGGACGGTAGAGATCAGCTTGTGGTGAGTGCGACGGCTACGGGTAAGACCCTTATCGGGGAGCTCGCCGGTATCCAGAACGCGTTAGACGGGGAGGGTAAGACGTTGTTTCTGGTGCCATTGGTTGCGTTGGCGAACCAGAAGTACAGCCGTTTCAGGGAGAGGTACCAGGGGCTCGTGGACGTCACAGAGAAGGTGGGGTCGAACCGGATCTACGGGGGTAAGGACGAGTTCGATCCCGACGCCGACGTCGTCGTCGGAACATACGAGGGGGTGGACCATATGTTAAGGAGCGGTAAAGGATTGGGTGACGTCGGCACCGTGGTTATCGATGAGGTCCATAACCTGGAGGACGAGGACAGGGGGCACGGCCTGGACGGACTGATCACGAGGTTGAAGAACTCGGTTTCAGGGGGTCAGTGGATATATCTGTCGGCCACTGTCGGAAACCCGCGGGAGCTCTCGAGGTCGCTGGATGCCGAACTCGTCGAGTACGAGGAACGGCCGGTACCTATTGATAGACATCTTACCTTCGTAGGTGAGTTCGACAAGTCGGACGTGATAGACAGGTTGGTGAAGAGGGAGTACAACAGGAAGTCGAGTAAGGGATACAGGGGTCAGACCATCGTTTTCACCAACTCTCGAAGGAGGTGTGAGGAACTCGCGGGTACGGTGGATCTGTCGTCTGCGGCTTACCATGCCGGTCTTAGCGGAGGTAAAAGGAAGGACGTGGAACGCAGGTTTAACGACGGTAAGATCGCTGCGGTGTTTACGACCGCTGCACTTGGTGCGGGTGTCGATTTTCCAGCCAGCCAGGTTATCTTCGAGAGGCTTGCAATGGGTATAGAGTGGCTTACTGTCCAGGAGTTCGAACAGATGCTTGGGCGGGCGGGACGTCCCGACTACCACGACAGGGGAGTGGTTTATATTCTGGCGGAACCTGACGCAACCTACCATTCGTCGCTGGAACGTACGGAGGATGAGGTTGCTCTCGACCTCCTGGACGGTGAGATGGGTGGCGTGGGTGTGGAGTACGATCTTTCGGACGCCGTAGAGGAGACGCTTGCTAACATCTGTGTGGCGGGAACGGATTACAGTGAGCTAAACGACTCCTTGCTGGGACGACCACGTACGGGGGACGCGTTGTCTGAGTTGAGGGAGCTGGGTCTCGTTAGGGGTGAAGAGGTTACGCGTCTCGGACTTATTGCGTGTCTTCACTTCATGTCTCTCGACGAGATACGTGTGGTTGTCGAGGGTGTCGAGGGGGGAAGGTCGCCTTACGGGATCGTTGCTGGCCTCGAAGGTCTGGAGGAATAAAGGCGGTTGGGTTGGACCTGGACGGAGAATTTTCTAATGAGGCTTCTTCGCCGGACCGAGTTAGTGCAGTTTAAGTGGCTAGGTTTCCTAGAATCCCCATGTCAGGTATGGAGTTCTGTGGTGAATGCGGTTCTATGATGTATCTCGAGGGGGATATGTTTGAGTGCCAGAGCTGTGGGGCCGTCAAGATCAAGGAGGACGACTTCGACTTTACGACGACCCAGGAAGGCGGGCGTGAGGAAGTTACGATAATGGAGGATGCCGAGGACAAGGGTCTACCTCAGACTGATGAACCATGTCCCGACTGTGGGAACGAACAGGCTTACTGGTATCTTCAGCAGACACGTTCGGCAGATGAGAGTGAAACCCGGTTCTATATCTGTACTGAATGTGACCACAAGTGGCGTGATTACGACTAGAAAGATATAATTCCGAGGTAACAGTATAGTCGTTGGGTTTAGAGTTTTGGTTGGGTTTAGGGTATAGTTGTGGGGTTTAGAGTTTTGGTTGGGTTTATAGTATAGTCGTTGAGTTTGGAGTAATGGTTGGGTTTAGGGTATAGTTGTGGGGTTTAGAGTTTTGGTTGGGTTTATAGTATAGTCGTTGAGTTTGGAGTAATGGTTAGGTTTAGGATATAGTCGTTGGGTTCAAGGTATAGATTCAGTAATTTAAATTACCTTCCGAAGAAACTATCCAGAGGGGGTCGGTGGTCTAGTTGGTTATGACACCGCCTTCACACGGCGGAGGTCCGCGGTTCAAATCCGCGCCGACCCATAAAATCCATTGGGGTGGTACAGTACATCCGGTTTATTTTCAGGGAACGGAATCGACACTGAAGCAAAACCATTGATTTATGTTAGATAACGGTAATTAATTTGATATGAAAGACAAACTGGGTGTAGCACTTTCGGTTGTAGGTGGTGCGATGATCTTCCTCATCATGTTCCTACCATGGGGTTTGACGGCTGCATTCATCGCTGGAATCGGAACGGTTCTTCTTTCAATAGGAACTGTTCTGTTCGGCGTAGGTGGAAAGAGCAGAGCCGTATAGACTAAACCAGGTACCGTAAATCCAGAGTAAAAACCTACATGGAACGGCGATCAGGCGTAGGGCGAGGTCTTCTGATCGGGGACCTTATTACTATAGTGGTTTTTCTGACAGCAGGTAGCATAACCCACGGTATAGAGCCCTGGGAGTTTACACTCCGTTATCTCGACACCTTAACTCCCTTCTTGGTGGGGTGGATCCTGGTTACGTTTACGTTGACTGCGGGGGCCGGGCGTTTCCATGAGGGGTCCTATCTGTACGTCCTGGTTTCCTGGTTTTTCACGGCACTCATAGGTCTTTCTCTACGGAGCACGTCTTTTTTCCATGGTGACTCACCACCGACCTTCGCAGCAGTCATTTTCATTGGAGGCTGCGTATTTCTCACAGTCTGGAGAGCGATCCATTATATCTACGACAGGAGGTTCGGCTTATCGCGGACGGAAAGGGAGCCTGGTAGAGACAGGTGATATTCGACGTAACCTCCTGCACATTCTATCTATTATAAAAACTGGAGTAAATCTTCTGTGTGGTATATATGTTACATCTTCAGTGTGGTATTTAAAGTAAACCTTCCGTGTGGTATACCTTCTATTGATCTGTTTATATTCTCCAGTTCCACCCGGGAACCGTAGTGTACTTTTACGTGATGGCGCCGTGCTAGAGAACCCATCTCAATAATTATTTATACGGTGCTTCACAATTCCTCAACATGGATATTAAGCCAAAGAGCAGGTCTAAGCTGATAATCCACGGACTTATTCTATTAACCTTGACAATTATAGCGGCCTCGACGCCTGTCGCTGCTGTATTCAACAGTCACAACGATCAGATCGTCAGTGAACTCAACAAAAAGTACGAGGTTATCGGATTCATCCTGTTGATAATCACCGAACTAATACTGATATATACGGTACTGAAGTTCAGAAACAGGGATGAAGCCAAACCGACCGTGGAAAACAGACGTCTAGAAATAACCTGGACAGTAACTACAGCTATAGTTCTCGTCTTCGTCGCAGCGTCCTCCTACATGGGTATGGCGGCAATGAACGACACACCAACCCAGATGGCGCCTCTCGACGAAAGAGCCAACAGTATGCCGGATAGTTCCGACGCGGTCATCGTAAACGTCACCGGGCAGCAGTGGCAGTGGCATTACGAGTATCCGCAGTACAACGTAACTAGTCTCAATCTTATGTATCTGCCAGTAGATAAACCGGTGTATCTACGGGTCCGTTCAGACGACGTATTGCACAGCTTTGCAGCACCCGGGTTAGGCTGGAAGGTGGATGCAGTACCGGGCCGCACCAACCTGATTTCTGAGGTAAACATAACTCGTAAGGGTAAGTACCAGGTGTACTGTACCGAGTACTGCGGAACCAGCCATTCCAACATGCTGGGTAACATCACCGTCACAAACGATACCCGTTTCAAGAACTGGATTAAGCAAAAACAATAAACCTGCGACTACTTTTTCGACGTATAAATGGCTGAGAAGTGGAATGCCGACAAGGAGTTCGAAGTCAACAGGTGGAGAGCAGCAAAGGCCATAGTTCCGCTATTGATGGTGGGAGTAATCAACGTGGTTCTCCTGTTCTTCTGGGGTGTCGACCCTGTCTGGGCTTTCGTCGTAATTCCGCCTCTATCCATACCTGTCACACTCGGATGGTTATATTTTAAACACGACCCGGTTGAGAAGTAGCTTTCTTAAACAAGCAGTAACCGTTCCGGAAAAACACGGACGTCCGGATGAATTATTAATTTCTTACCGTCGGTTGCGACTATTTCATATACTCGAATCCTGTATATAAACGGATTTTTTATTTATCGGAACTTTTACTGATACGAACTTTCAATCTACAGTGTTCTATTTCAGCTTCCTTTTTCGGTTGATAGACGGAGAAGTACCTAACTCCACATAGCTCTGTTAGACACCAGTTCCTGTCACGGATGTAACGTATCTTCCGGTGTCCCAGGTATTTCGGGGAAGATAAACAAAGCCTACCTCTACCTCCTCTAATTTCCAGCGTCAACCATGGTCAACCCAGTTCGGGATCTTTTCGTTGAGGTAGTTCCGACTCCTCATTTGAGGTGTTTCCGACCCACTGTCTACATTGTTTACGGAGATGTTAGATATTTACTCTGGAAGGATTATGTCTCAGTTATAGGGGTTTTGACAGCAAAAACTTGAAGCACAGGTGTTCTGGTAAAGGCTAAACAGATACGAAGCCGAAGTTGAAACAGTGTTTAGAGTCTTTATACGTTCTTCATCCTCCAGGGATCAGGAAATGGATCGTTTAATTATAATGTAGGTTGTTTCGGTTATACTTCGAATAATAATTCATCAACCAGTTTTTATTTTTATTGGTGTCTTGGTTTTTTATTGGTTATTAATGGTTTTTAATGGTGTCTTGGTTATTATCGGCTAATAATGGTTTTTATAGTGGTGTCCAGATTTTATCACCAGGTATTTTTTTACCTTTGTTTTTGATTTTTAAAGATCGAGCTTCAACCAAAGTAGTTTCCTCAATCGGGTAAAGTCGAGTAGTTGTAACTTATGCTTCAGTAGGCTTAATCGAGAGATGTACTTGTAAACCGGGTATCTGTAGAAAACTGAGAAAGACTTTGACTTGAACTTTTCCTAGAAAGGAGGCCAGTACTTTGTGCCCAGTGCTGCACCCAGGTAGAGTACTGTTACGAGTATGAGCCACATCAGGTCCACGAAATGCCAGTAGTAACCTACTGTGAGGATTGACGTATCCCTATCACCCGAGAACTGCCCCTTCATGGACCGTACGAAGACCATTATCAGAAGTATTACACCGAGAACGACATGGAGTCCATGCAGACCAGTTACTGGGTAGAAGGCACTGCCAAACAGCCCGTTGTTGAGTCCGAATCCGTCGTGCTCAAGGAACTCTCTGTACTCCAGTACTTGCCCCAGAACGAATCCTATTCCGAGAACTATCGTCGTTCCAAGGAGTACGTGCCATCTTTTCCTATTCCCTTTCTTTAACTCGTGGTGTCCGTAATGGAACGTGATACTGCTGGTTACCAGGAGAACCGTGTTCGTCCAGAGAAATATGGATATTGTGTCGACGGGAATCGTCCACGTGGGGTGGAACCTGATGAAGAAGTAGTACGCAAGTCCGCCGGAGAAGGTTGCTATGTCGGTAGCGATGAACAGTAGCATTCCGTGTTTGAGGGCTACCGATCCACGGGTCCGCGTCCCGCGTTTCCAGAACCCCTCAACGAAGGTCTGATACGTCCATCCGAGAAGCCCGAACATAGTGAAGGCAATCCCGAAGGCAAAGATACCTAAACCGAGGCTTCCTGATTGAAGCATCTCTGTATTGTTCGATTCCAGATGGGGGAACATCGTTGGACTCAGAAAGTATATGGCTGCACCCGCGTAGATAATCATCGCCCCTACAGCTGCTATAAAAGGCCACCAACTAGCTTCACCGTAATCCCTCGGTATGTCGTTGGGGGCGGGATGGTGTGTCTCGTCGGGTGTATGGCTGTCCGTGCTCATTAGGTCTTCTTTTGAACTTTATCTGTTAAAAATCCTACCACTCAACGCTGTCGTCTTACGGTCGCGCGGACCGTGGTATAATAAGAGGTTTTATTTTTCAGCGTATCTTTTTCGTATACATGAGTGAAGACAGTCAGTCCGGCAAGGTGACTAGAAGTGCCGGCCGTTTCGGAGCCAGGTACGGCAGGATCGGAAGGAAGAGGATAGCGGACGTCGAGGAGGAGATGAACGAGGAGACCGAATGCCCGGAATGTGGCGAGGACAAGGTCTCGAGAACCGACACCGGAATATGGGAATGCGGTAAATGCGGCTACCGGTTCACGGGAGGCGCCTACTCCGTCTCAACACCTCAGGGCGAAGCGGTGGACAGGGCTATCAGCGAAGCTATAGAGGACAACTAGGAGCCAAAATGCCATACAAGTGCGCACGCTGTAAAAGAAGAGTCGATATAGAAGGTCGACGAGGAATAAAGTGCCCTTACTGCGGACACCGTATCTTTCTCAAGGAACGCGGTGGGGGTGTAAAGAGAGTTGACGTCCGGTAACGAGCGAACTGGTGACGGAACGAACGGATACGAAACGGTAAATGAAGGTGTAGACGGAGAAGGAAACGGCAGTCCCGGAACGGCTGTTGAGGAGGCGGACGGGACTAACTGTTATTCGGCGGAGATCAAATTTACGGAGCTGGATGCCGGTGAGGCTTACGTACTGTACCGTGCTATAAAACCCGAGGTCGAGGGGCTGGAGGGTAGATCCAGTTCAGAAATAGATATAACTGAGGGAATACTGTCGGTGAAAACCGTCTCTCCCGATCCCGTCGGTTTGAGAGCATCGGTAAATACCTGGCTACAGCTGGCCGAGACATCGGAAGGCGTGGAATTTTGAGATTTCACCGTGATCGTACTACTGGATAGGATATGTATTTCTGATGCCGTACTACTTCATCAGTTATACCGATAAAACAGATGGAAAGTTAAGACGGAGTTATCTACCCTGTGACCTCTCCCGTTCTTCCTCTTCGATCTCCATCTCCACTATTTCCCACTGGTCCTGTAGATCCCTTTTCTTGCTTATGTAATGTTGGTTGGTTCCTGTCTTCCTACCGAAGATCCGGATTATCTCAACCCCGCCCAGGACGAACAGGTACGTGCCGAACGTGAAGCCAAGCGCGAGCCATACACCCAGTAACTGGTGCTCGATGTAGAATGCTAACCAACCTAGAAAGACGGGTATCATCAAGTAGGCGACTCTTCTTGCGTCGCCGTTCCCATGACCCCAGGCGCTTTTAAATAGGTGACCGAAACCGAAGCCCGAACAGAACAGGGCTATAGCCGCCCCAACCATGTACAGCGCTGTGACCTTATCTATGGTGTCTGCGTCGCTTCCGATATCCTGAATAATGAATAGTCCGATTCCTACCGCTATGATGCCAAGAATGACCTGTAGGGCTAGACGTTTACTTTTCTTATCCATGTATGAACGATACTCATGATCTTACATGAACCTTGCGCCGAAAAGCAGGGTGTTTTAACTAATCTTTTATGTCTGGCTCGTGAATTCTCCAGATATGAGTGGAGAACTACCGCCGGAAGCACAGGAAAAACTTCAGAAACTACAGGAACTTCAGCAGCAGATCTCTCAGATAACCGTACAGAAGGAGGAGTCCCAGGCCCAGTTAAACGAAACGGAGAGTGCTATAGAGGCACTTGAGGAAACCGATGATGGCACCGATGTATACAGATCCGTCGGAGACGTCATGATAAGTAAGGACCACGATGAAACCCTGGATGACCTCGAGGAAGACAAGGAGACTCTCGAAGTACGTGTAAAACAGCTGGAGTCCCGTGAGGAGAAGGCTCAAGAGAAGTTCGAGAACCTCCGTGGAGAGGTTCAGCAGATGCTGGGCGGCCTGGGTGGAGGCCTTGGTGGTCCCGGCGCAGCACAGTAACTGACGTAAACTAACCTACAGAAGCCGTAACAGAGCTATCTTGAAGGAACCACCTGACGGAACCTGGAGCGGGGGTTGGACGGTATAACGGTTTGAAACCGTGGATTTTGAATCTGAACCCGTTTCACATCCGAAAGACTGGTTTTAATATATTCCTACCGTTAATCTGATATCCGTGTCTAGACTCGAATGGAGCAGACGCCTGGATCTCGAAGTCATAAAAAAAGCGGTCCAGAGGGTTGGGTTCGGATGTACCGACTGCGGAGACTGCTGCAGGAGCGACGGCGAGGAGTTCGCGGTGATGTTGCTGGCGGATGAAAGGAAGGAACTCGAAAAAAGGGAAACTCCGGACGGCGACCTGTTTAACGAACCTGTCGAACCCCTCCCCTGGGGTGAAAACGAAACCTTCGGATGGACGGTGGGGAGGGACGGCTGTGGAGACTGTGTCTTCCATGACGGCGAAGGATGCAGTGTCTACCGGGACAGACCCGTTATCTGCCGGACATTTCCTTTCAATATCTATCCGCCCGAAGACCTACCCGAAGGCTACTGTCCATACAGCGACGTCTCAGACCAAGTTAAGAGTTCTACAACCCAGGAACCTAACACTCCATTCTATATTGAACTCGCTAGCTGTGACGCGGTTCTGACGGTCGATGCCTGCGAAGGAGTGGGTGGTGATACGGCAGATGGAGATGCCATGGAGTTCGCGAGAAACTTGAAGAGACGTAAGATACGTGAAGCTACCGAGGAGACGGAAGTCCTACAGGTTTACCGGGAGAACTCAGTCGAACTCGGGAAGGACGAGGTCGCTGTCTACGACTCAACCGGCGTAGAGGTCGTCAAAGATTAAACAGATATTCGGTATAAACTAGAAACAGGGCTCAGTCGACCCATACCTCCGTGAAACTGTCGAAGAACTCGTCCCCCGTGTTGATCAGTACGTGTTCCAGATTGGGTCCTACCGCCTGTTCCGAAACATGTGTTATATGTTCGTCGAGTGACTGCTGGTATTTCTTCTTGAGTCTTCTGCTCAGATAGGTCCTTAGCTCGAGTCCCGTTTCGATACCCTCGAAAATGGTGTCGCCCTCTGTGGGTAACTCCCTCTCCTCGGGGGCCACTATATGGGCGAGGTTGAGGTAGTTCTGGGAAAGAGACCTTACTCCTTTCTCTATATCTTTTTGGTCTCCGATGAAGTCGCTGACCACCAGGACGAGTGACCGGCTGGATATTTTGGCGGCGTAGTTTGGGAGTGCTTTACCGAAGTCCGCTTCCCCGCTTGGCTCTATGTCGTTGAGTTGATCTATCAGACTGAGGATCTCACCACGGTTGCTGGCCCCCTGGTCGAGACGTTCGTAGCCGTCCTGAAACACCGAGAACCTGAAGTCGTTGTTCTCCTGTGCCGAGAGATAACAGTACCCGAGCCCTATCTTGGCGGCGTATTCGAACTTGTTCTTCACTCCGTCACCGAAATCCATAGATTCGCTGGCATCCAGGAGGACGTGAATAGTGAGGTTACGTTCCTCCTCGAACTGTTTGATATATAGTTCGTCGGTTCTGGCGTAGAGCTTCCAGTCGATCAGCCTGGTGTCGTCACCCGGACTGTACTTGCGGTAGTCGCTGAAGGTAAGTCCTTCACCTACATGCGGACTCTCCTGTTCACCCTGGAAGATATCGTTCACTTTACGTTTCAGTTCGCTGTCGAACTTCTCTAGCTCCTTGAGGAATCCTGGATCGATAGTCATTAATCTAGGTTAGAGTAACTCCTGTACTGCGTCGTCGGGGGTCATTCCCTCCCGTTCCGCCTCGAAATCTATGATGATACGGTGTCTGAGTACAGGGACGGCCATCTCGTTGATGTCCTCCTCGCTCACGTGGTTTCTTCCACGTAGGAACGCCCTGGACTTGGCGGCGAGAATCAACGACAACGTCGCTCTCGGACTGGCGCCGTACTCGATGATGTCGTCGTTTCTCGTATCCGTAACTACCTGTATCGCGTAGTCTCG
>JBDGRN010000132.1:0-1830 GCA_042218125.1 Halobacteria archaeon
AACTGAAAACGAGCTATATCAAGTGTTAAATCAATGTTTTTCAGACAGTCTCAATAAGATGACCTAAATAAATTCAAGGTATTGAAGGACTCGAATTTTCTTTCGTCGAATCATTCTCCTTCCCAACGTTGCATCTCGGTTGTTTCGATACCGAACTGCGTCAGTAGTTTGGCGGCGTACCTGTCAACGAGTTCTTCGATAGTCTCGGGCTGTGTATAGAAACCCGGTGATGCGGGTGCAACTATAGCTCCAGCTTCTTTTACCCTGACCATGTTTTCGAGATGAGTAAGTGCCATGGGTGATTCCCTGGGAACAATTAGTAGATCCCTGTTCTCCTTTAGACATACGTCGGCCACGCGTGGAACGAGTCCTTCGGCGATTCCGTTCGCCACGTATCCCAGGGTTTTCATGCTGCAGGGACAGATCACCATTCCGTCGAAGTCGTAGCTTCCCGACGCCACCGACGCCGCGATGTCCTTGTTGTTGTGGCGGACGTCGGCTTTCTCACATACGTCGTCGTACGTGAGTTCGGTTTCCGCCTCTATAACACGGCGGGCACCGTTCGTGATGATAAGATGGGTTTCGACGTCGTCGGTTTCCCGTAGCTGGTCGAGTATAGAGACACCGTACTGGATGCCGCTCGCTCCCGTAATGCCGACGACGAGTCTTTTCATCAACTGGTATTTTGTTGGTATTCGGTTAAAACACCAGCGTATTTGGATCTTCACGGAACCGTCTTTTCAGTATTGCTCAGAAACTTACCGAAGCTGATTTTGTATTTCGTGCTGAAAGTTGGGACGAGTGACTGTAACATCCTCGCTAACGGCCGACGAACTTCTCGAGGTGGATACCGAGGAAGTGGAACGTCCAGGGGAGCTAAGTTTCGCCAAGAACGTCTTCCTTCCCCTATCTACAGCCTGCATGAACTCGTGTAACTACTGCGCCTTCTTCGACGAACCCGGCGAGGCAGAGGTTATGACGGAGAAGGAGGTCCGGGAGAGACTAGAGGACGGCCGCAAACTGGGATGTACGGAGGCGTTGTTTTCGTTCGGCACCCATCCCGAAACCTATCCCGCGGTGCGGGATAAGTTAGAAGAGATGGGTTACGGTTCTGGTCTCGACTACCTCCAGCAGATGTGTAAAGTGGCATTGGAGGTGGGAATACTCCCGCACTCCAACCCGGGGTATCTGACGTACGATGAACTTGGAAGGCTGGGTGAGGTCAACGCGTCGATGGGTTTGATGCTCGAATCGACCGCCGAGATAGAGGCACACGAGGGCTACGAGACGAAACAGCCGGAACGTAGGATAGAGGTTCTGGAGAACGCCGGAGAACAAGAGATACCGTTCACGACGGGAATACTTGTGGGTGTCGGCGAGTCTTGGAGGGACCGCGCCGACTCGATACTCGAGATAGGAAGGATACACGAGGAGTTCGGACATATTCAGGAGGTTATCGTGCAAAACGTCGTGCCGAACGAACGCAGCGACTACGACAAACCCTCGGTGGAGGAGATGGAGCGTGTCGTAGCGATGGCACGGTACGGGCTTCCGGACGAGGTTGAGGTCCAGGTTCCCCCCAACCTTACGGAAAACCTGCCTCGTATGGTGGAGGCTGGTGTAGGTGACTTCGGAGGCGTTTCTCCCGTGACCTCCGACTACATCAACCCGGAGTACGACTGGCCCGAAGTACGTAAGCTGGAGGAGGTCGCGGAACGGTGCGGCCTCGGTATCGAAAAAAGGCTACCCGTATACGAGAGATACGTGAACGAGGACTGGCTTTCCGGACCCGTACTCGAGGTGGCGCGGCAGCTCGGTTGAGTCAGGAAA
>JBDGRN010000132.1:1930-13352 GCA_042218125.1 Halobacteria archaeon
CCTTGTTTTCCCTGCTTTACCGTAGAAAACCTTGTTTTCCCTGCTTTACCGTAGAAAACCTTGTTTTCCCTGCTTTACCGTAGATACAGTTTGTATCATTTACTCTGATGCGGTGTTTTTTGGTTTTGGAATGAACGATATATTTGGAAGAACTGATGGTTTTGGTTTTGGAAGAAGTTATGTTGTTCCCGAAAGTCTTTTACTGATAATGGATAGTTCTCCCACCTGGGAAAAGTTTGGTTGTGGATGGGTAGGTGACGTCGACGGCGTAATCGACTTGATCGAAGGTCGGGAGGTTCTTGAACTCGGGAGCCTGGCGCACGAGCTCAAGAGAGATATCTGGGAAGACCGGGTTTTTTACGGAGACAGGTACGAAAGCCACGGAGTAGTTGACGTCGAACTGTCGGAATGTAGCGCTGACGACCTTCCGTTAGAGGGAGACGGGAAACACGAACCCGTAAATCTACGTCTGCGTTACGGTAACGGGCTCGACTGTTTCTCCGACGATCTGAGGAAAGCAAGGGATGTTATCGACCAGCTGGAGGTTGTTTCGATCGAGTCGGTCCCCATGGGGAAAACCACTGCTTACACCGACCTGCTACTTCTGTCGGGTTTGAGAACCTGCTGCAACGTCCCCCACGTCTCGGTTTCTACCGGGAGTTTCGACGGGAAGCTGATCCAGTCGGCTCTCGAGTTCGGCGTCGACGAGATAGTGGTCACGGGAAAAACAGAGTTCGAACCCGGGGTGGCTATAAGAGAGGTAGGTTTCGATCCCGTCGAGGTGGAATCCGACAGCTACCTCCAGGGTGGAGAGGGGTTTCATTACGGTGGAGGGGGTGTAGATGGATAGCCCCGTCAACCGGGACGGCGACATTGTCAGAGTGGGAAGGATAGATTTCGCGAACAGCGATCCCGTCTACTACGGACTCGAGAACGGCTCGGTCGATGTACCGGGTGAGACGTCCCTCAAGCTAATCGACGGTTTTCCCGTGGCGCTGAACTCGATGCTCGAACACGGAGATATCGACCTGGCCCCCATATCCAGTATAGAGTACGCACGCAGCAGCCAGAACTACCGTATCCTGCCGGACCTCTCGGTGACCAGCGACGGAAAGGTTGTCAGCATCTATCTTTTCAGCAAGAAACCGCCCGACGAACTCGAGGAAGTGGCGGTAACGTCGACCAGCGAAACCAGTGTCACCCTCCTACGTATCCTTCTGAGAGAGAAGTACGGCGTTGAACCCGAGTTCCACAGACGCGACCCCTACCTTGAGGACATGTTCGAAGACTGTGACGCCGCCCTCGTTATCGGTGACCACGCCCTACTGGAGTACAGGAAGCTCGAAAACTCCGAGGACTCCGGGGCCGACGTCGAGGTTTTGGACCTGGGTGAGGAGTGGAAGGAGATGACGGGGGAGATGATGGTTTACGCCGTCTGGGCCGTCCGTGACGACGTCGAGGACGTGGACGTTGTAAACACCCACGAAGGACTCCTCATTTCCAAGAAGGAAGGTTACAGAAACCTAGACGTGATAGCAGAGGATGTCGCCGAAAGACTGGATCTCAGTTACAGTGTGGCGGAGGAGTACGTGGCTTTACTCGACCACGGTTTCGACGAGGGACACGCCCGTGGCCTTGAGAAGTATTATGAGTTCGCGGAACAAAACAGTGAAATTGAATCGGTACCTGATATAAGGATCTTCGAAAAATGAGTATACAGACATCGAGAAGCGGGAGAACGGAATGGAGGAAAGCTCTCGACAGGGCGCTAGAGGGTGAGAGGCTTTCCGTCGACGAGGGAGTGTCCCTACAGCACGCTCCACTCGCGGAGCTCGGACGTGTCGCGGACGAACTCCGGGAGAGACGTGCTGGCGACGAGGTCACCTTCATCAAGGACAGGAACGTCAACTACACCAACGTGTGTGACACCTACTGTAGCTTCTGTGCTTTCTACAGGAAGCCCGGTAACGAGGAGGGATACGTTCTTTCCCGTGAAGAACTGTATCAGAAGATACAGGAAACCGTAGACGCAGGTGGAGTACAGATTCTGATGCAGGGCGGCGTACATCCGGACCTCGACCTGGAGTGGTTCGAAGATATGCTCCGGGACATCAAGGAAAGGTTCGATATACATATACATGCTTTCTCGCCCGAGGAGATAAACGACCTGGCCCGGAAGGAAAACATGAGTTACAGAAAGGTTCTCGAAAGGCTGTCCGACGCCGGACTCGACTCGATACCGGGTGGTGGAGGCGAGATACTCGTGGACAGGGTAAGAGACAGTATCTCACCCCTAAAGGTAACAGCCCGGGAGTGGCTGGGCGTGATGCGTGCAGCACACGACGTGGGTCTGTCCACTACCGCTACCATGATGTACGGCACCGTCGAGACCTGGAGGGAACGTATCATACATCTTGATAAACTGCGTGACCTACAGGACGAGACAGATGGATTTATGGCCTTCATCTGCTGGGACTTCCAACCCGGTGACACTCCACTCGCCGAAAGAATAGGCGAGAAGGGACCGTCTGCGACCGACTACCTCCGTACACTCGCGGTATCAAGGATAATGCTCGACAACTACCGTAACTTCCAGTCTAGCTGGGTGACCCAGGGCGGAAAGGTTGGACAGATGGCGCTGGCTTTCGGAGCGAACGACATGGGTAGCACGATGATGGAGGAGAACGTAGTTGCTGAGGCTGGTGCGGACTTCAGGATGACCGAGGAGGGTATAGTCGACGTAATCAATGATGCGGGACGTCCAGCCGCCATGAGGAACCAGAGATACGACGTAGTAAATCAATACTGAGTACCGTAATAAAGTACCCAGTAGCTAACCCGAAAGCCTAACAGATAATCCGAAAACAGACCAGAAGGTTTCAGAAATAAAAGGGTTACTGAGATAGAAAAACAGCTATAGAATAGAAAAACAGCTATAGAAACCGAAAACAAGTACAAAAACAGAAATAAGTGGTACTCAGGAGGCCGTCTGAGGGCTGCATTATATGGAAAAAGGAAATAGCTACTACGGCGAAGACGGGTTCTACGACGGCGACGGTGACCGCGAGGTTACAGCTATCAAGGACGCTGTCCACGATCACATAGAGATTGGAGGTTTTGCGCTCGATCTTTTAGATACTCCGGTAATGCAACGTCTACGCCATGTACGGCAGCTCGGGACTGCCTACCTGGTCTATCCATCCGCCAACCACACAAGGTTCGAGCACTCTCTCGGAGTCTACCATCTCGCCGTCCAGGCACTCGATAACCTCGACGTCTCGGGTGTCGAGAGGGACGAGGTTCGTGCGGCGGCTCTCCTCCATGACGTCGGCCACACGCCTTTCTCACATAGTATTGAGGAGCTGGTATACCGTGAAACCGGTTTGTGGCACGACGACGTACTCGACGTTCTGGATGGTGAAGCGGGCGATATACTTGAACGTGAAGGACTGGATGTCGAGAAGGTGGCCGGCTTAATTAAAGGTGAGGGTAAATGGGGGCAGCTGATCTCGGGAGAGCTAGACGTCGATAGGATGGACTACCTTGTGAGGGATGCCCACCACACCGGAGTTCCGTACGGAGCCATAGACACCCGTCGGTTGGTGCTGGAGCTCGAGTTCAGGGACGGCGAACTGGTTCTGGGGGAGGGGAACGTCCAGACGGCGGAGTCCCTCCTTCTTGCACGGGCGTTGATGCATCCGACCGTATACAACCACCACGTTGCACGTATCTCGATGGCGATGCTGGTGAGGGCGACGGAGAGACTTATCGATGGAGGTGTATCACCCGAGAGGGTGAGGAGGATGGACGACCACGAGTTGATAGTGGCGATAAGAGAGAGCGACGAAACCGGGGATCTCGGAAGGAGGCTGAGGGATCGTCGTCTCTATAAAAGAGCTGTTTGGGAGAGTCCTTATGACATGAATCCGTCCGAAGATACGGATCTTGAGCGTGCCATCGCTGAACGTGCTGGGGTATCGGAGTCGAAGGTGATACTGGACGGATCACAGCCACCGGAAATGGTTGAAACGGGTGCCTCGGTAGTTAATGACGGTGTCGTCAGGAAGCTAGAAAACTGTTCCAGCCTCGTGAGTACCTTAAAACAGGTTCAGAAGGATCAGTGGAACGTCGGTGTATACACCCCCGAAAACCAAGTAGATACAGTTAGACAGGCATCTATGGATTTACTGGGTCTGGAGTAACTAGATTCACAGTGGCCTGCATCGAACTAGAGCGGCCTGCACCGAACTGAAAAATCGGATTTGTTTAACTAACTGCGGTAACTGAAAGCCCTTCTACTCGAGAAAGTTCAGAAGGAATAATTTAGAGAAAGTTTAGAAGAGGTATTCGTCGTCTCCCCCCATAGTATCTTCGTAGTCGTCGAACTCGTCCTGATCCTGTTTACCACTAGTTTTAAGTGTTTTAATTCCGATCGAAACGAGGTCTTCGACTGCTTCCTGTCTGTCGATATACTCACCCTGTTCTATTAACTGGCTGATCTTCATTTCGTGCCTTTCCGGGACATCGATTTCAATTTTACCCATTACTCGGGAATGGTGGATGGATGGTTATTAAGTTTGCGCCCAACTGTTTCCAAAACACCGGCTAGGATACCAATAACCAGCTGTTCTCCGGTATACGGATATACTTCCCCGTATCAGGTGATTTATTTTCCGTCTGTAAGATTCGTAAACCAATAGTTTATCCGTCAATGGACTCTATTTTAGCCGATTTAGCTGGATTGGGTTTAGTCAATTACTTCTGTCCCAGTAGAAGGCTATCCAGTTTACTGTAAACAGATTTTTATCCGGTAAAGTTAGCTACTACAGACGGATTGTTATCCAGTAAAGTTAGACCCAGTTGAGCATTCAACCGGGATATGGATAAAGAGGTTTATCTTGATTCGGTTCTACAGTCTATTTCGTGACGAAGGTTCTGTTGACCCACGGAGACAAATCCAACGAACGTATAAAAGAAAACCTGGAGAGCTATGGTTTCAGCTTCGTCTCACCCGAAGTAACAGGGGATGTCTACGAACCCTGTTCGTTTACCGGTTTGGAAGACGTCGACGTTGGACTGGTTTTTCCTGGAAGACTGATGGAGGGTGGTATCGTCGACGCCTTAACTGATATTGCCTGGGTGAACGGTCAGACCGAAGTTCTCACCTGCAAGAACAAGGCTAGGTGTACGGCGAAACTGACGAGAGAAGATATCGATGTCCCGGATACGTTGTTTGTTTCTAATCCAACCGACAGGAGTGACGTTATTGATAGTGTCGAAGAGAGTTTCGAGGGTCCCGTAGTGGTTAAACCTAACTCGTCTACTCGTGGAAGGGGTGCGATCAAAGCCGACGATGTTCGGGATATATCAGGTGTATTCGATTACTTTGACGTCATACACGAGAGTTCCCTCGTTTTCGACAAGGTGTACCTCGTTCAGGAGTACCTGGAGGACCCCGTCGATTACCGCGTAATGGTAATCGGAGGTGATTACGTCGGTGCCGTGGTACGTGAGAACGACGGCTGGAAAAAGAACGTCCACGCGGGTGCAGATGCCAGGGGTGTCACACCACCCGACGGTGTCATCGAGGTATCCGAGGAGGCCGCACAGGTGCTTGGCGTGGACTTCTGTGGCGTCGACGTTCTGGTTTCTGGCGCGCGGATCTCCGTGTTGGAGGTTAACGCAAGACCCACTGTAGATAATTTCGAAAAGTACGAGCCTGAATTTTATGATAAGTTCGCCGAAGTTCTGGAACAAAAGATTCGGAGTTAACGTCTAAAAAGATGTTTTAAACTTTCTTGAACAGTCTAAAGTGCTTATTTATTTCCGTAAACTGGGTTAAATCCGGGTGAACACGATAAATAATATCAAACCTTGATGGGTGTTTAATTAAAGCCAGAACATACGAGAAGATGGAGTTGAATAAGAGATGTCCGCCACGCCACAAAACCAAGGTCTGCAGTTGAGCGAAAAACAAGTAAAGATCCTGAAGTACCTGAAGAGGGAGGTTAAGGAGGGTGAGGAGTACTTCAAGAGCAAGTTCATGTCGGACGAGCTCGGCATGTCGTCGAAGGAGATAGGAGCCAACATGCTGAGGCTCAAAGACCAGTGTGAGGAACTCGATATCGAGAAATGGAGCTACGCTAGCGCCACGACATGGAAGGTGGAGAGACCAAGTTAGACGATAAAACTGGTATTAAACCACAAAAAATAAACGCTAGGTAATTAAATCAACATCAGACGTCATAGCGGACGTCTCAACGAACCCGTTATTACCCGTACCCATGGAGGTTCGTACCCTCGTCCGCGGAAAAAATACATTTTCCATTCCAATAATCCCAGACAGCTTTGCTAACCTACTGTCTATATAAAATAAAGCGAGAGTACCACGGGTGACCTCACCCGTGGTTGTTTACAGATATTTTAAAGCAGCAATAATCGAAGATATACAACAATACCCACGTTTTTAGTTCAGTCCTTACTTGATCCACAGGACTAATTCAGAAATAAATAAAAACCAGAAATATTCCTATTTCACCTAGATTTGAAGAGGTTTTAAGTGAAGTACCACGGGTCAGGTGCCCCGTGGAACTCTCGCTGAACTTCTTTAGACGTAAAAGGTCAGAAACACTGGGACGGTATACCATAAGGTCTTTTTTATTTCTAAAACGTGTTAAGGTAGTTGATGGAGGAGCTATCGCGGGCGGGTATGGAGGACGACGTCAGCATCTACGTCGCAAGACGTATCCACAGTATTATGGATGTCTACCAGGTGGATACCGAATCCGGCGAGGTTCGTTACTACGGTATTCCGAAAGAGGAAGAAATAGAAAGGACCGTACAGGAGCTCGACAGAACCGTCAGGAACGACGGATACGTCCTGGAGCTAAATGACGACAAGGGGGAACACGTAGTGACCCTGAGTTCCAGGGAGGAGAGTTTTCCCTGGCTCAATCTAATTTTAGCGTGTCTTACGTTCCTTACCACGCTTGCCGTCGGCACCGCATGGTATAATATAAATCCTTCTGAGAACCCCTTTTCTCTGCTCCGTGGTTTGCCGTTCGCAGTCAGCGTCATGGGGGTTCTGGCCGCTCACGAGTTCGGACATTATTTACTCGCAAGACGCCATGGAGTAGAGGCGTCATTACCGTACTTCATTCCTTTCCCCTCCCTTATCGGAACCCTCGGTGCAGTCATTAACGTCAGGGGACATATACCAGACAGGAGGGCACTGTTCGATATCGGAATAGCCGGACCCCTCCTTGGACTGGTTGCCACTATACTTGTCACCGTCGTCGGTCTAAAGATGCCCGTGGTCGAAACAAGTGCTGCAGAAAACGCGGAGGGAATCGTACTGCATTTTCCCCCTCTCTACCACATAATTAAGGATATAGTAGGATCTCCACCTGGGGTAGAGTCCCCCAACATCAACCCGAACCCTGTGGTAGTCGGTGGTTGGGTGGGTATGTTTCTAACCTTCCTCAACCTCCTGCCTGTTGGTCAACTGGACGGTGGACATATACTGAAGGCTACTCTTGGGGACAGAGCGAGGTACATTGGATACGGAGTTCCAGTCGTTCTATTTTCCCTGGGTGTCTACGTTCATTTCGTTCTAGACAAGCTAGCCACGGTATGGTTCTTCTGGGGTGTACTCATCCTGATCCTTGGTGTAGTCGGCTCCGTAGATCTGCCAAACAGGGGGATGGATCTGGGGTGGAAGAGAAAGATACTTGCGATAGTAGTTCTCGCTTTCGGTTTACTTGTTTTTACACCTGTACCAATCGAACTGACGGGGTGAAAAAACGTCAGAGGATCCCATGTGCACCGTTAGTTAGTACCAAATAACTCTTTAGTATTACTGGGCTGTACAGCAATTAAGAGGTGAACATCTTGCACAAGGACGAGCTAATCCATCTGCACTCGCTGCTCTACGACATACAGGTAAATTTCGACAACGACGAGTGTTCCAGCGAGAAGCTAGATGAGTACAAGACCATGAACACGGGACCGACTAGCATTGACTGTTCTAAGTCCGAACACAAGAGAGCCATATTCAAACTGGGAGAGATAATCGCTGATTCAATGACGGAGTCAGAGTACAGTGACCGCGGGAGAATCCGAGCCAGGATGAACGAACTTGCAGAAGAAGCAGTGTAACTGAACCGCACACCCCAGTACGTATTTTTTGTAAAGATTTTCAGAAAATATGGATTGTTATATTTAGTAAACAACCACGGGTGAGGTCACCCGTGGTACTCTCGCTACATCGCTTATAGAACAGTTTAGTTATATTATAGAGGATATACGATAGGTTGAATAGTAAATCTATATCTTACCTAAATTAGGTCGTTATTTTTCATTCTGCACCCTCTGGTTGAATATTCACCTGTAATCATCTGTTTTGGGATCGAATTCGTTAATATCTATTTTATGTTAATCGTCATCTTTAATTTTATATATTATATTCTGGAATTAGCTTTTTATTAAGGCAAGTAAACTTATTATTAAACGTAAATGTTTAAATAATTCCTTTATTTACGATAAAGTATTTTGATGATTCTTCCGATTTAACTAAATTTTGGATATATTAGGTATTTTAGTTTATTTTCTAAAGTTAATAAGTGAATATAGTTATATAATAAGCATAATAGATGCGATATGGTTAAATATTTCAAATACTTATGCATATTTAACATGATATCAGGGAATAGAAAACGAGAGATTGATGGAAAAGATCGTGAAAACGAACAAAAATCCGACGGTGAACGACGCACTGAAAATCCTAGGGATAACCAGGAGAAGAACTCGCAGTTTACCAGAAGAAGTTTCCTGGGAACCGTTGGCGCAGGCACCACGACACTGACGTTTACCAACAAATATCCATTCTCAGTCGAGGGAATCGAAACACCACGTCTCCAGGTACAGGGCTCCAACTTCGTGGATCCGGATGGGGACAAGGTGGTCCTTAGGGGTGTGAACACCGTAGATCCAAAACGGGCGGGTATGGAATGGCGTAGATCCGTACCGAAGACCATAGAACATGCAACCGATGACAGTAAAGAATGGTACTCCAGGATCGTAAGGCTTCCATGCCAACCGACAGACATAGGAGACCACAACCCGGGAAGCAAGCCCGAACCCGTAGCTTTCACCGAAACACAGCTGAACAACTACGTCGAGAAATACCTAAAGCCCGCAGTCGATAAATGCAGAGAGATGAACATCTACTGTATAGTCGAATACCATCGACATCGATGGAAGGACTACACAGACCCGAAGATCGACGAGGAGGTCAAGATGTTCTGGGATACAGTCGCACCGATCTTCGAGGGGTACGATAACGTACTGTACGAGGTCTATAACGAACCGATAAAACCATACAACGGAGACGCCGCCGAAACGTCGGATCAGTCGAGGGACACGTGGAGGACCTGGAAGTCTACCGCACAGCCCTGGGTTGATCTTATTCGTGAAAAAGCACCCGACACCATCATCATAATCGGATCTCCTAAATGGAGTCAGTTCACCGCCTGGGCAGCAAGGGAACCGTTCGACGGTTCGAACCTCGCTTACTCGGGCCACTGTTACACACAGGACGACCTCAAGCCATGGAGCGACTACTTCGGCGAACCATCGAAGGAGGTACCGGTTATAATTACAGAGTGGGGATACATGAACAGCGGACCCCCCTACTTGAAAGGGACGACTTCGGGTCACGGCGAACCGTTCGTCGAGTTCCTGAACGAGTACGACCTATCGTTTACAGCATGGTGCTTCGACCACACCTGGAAACCGGCGATGTTCGACAGAAACTGGAACGTCAAGGGAGGAGAAGACTACGAAGGAGAACTAATAAAAAGCTTCCTGAGGAGGAAACGTAACTCCGACGTCCCCGGAGGAATTCAGGAACCCCAGCCAGATCCTGGAGAAGACACGACACCACCGGACAGTCCAACCAACCTCCTGGTGACCAACAAGTCGGAAACCTCGGTGTCCCTGGCATGGGATCCGGTGAACGACAGTGGTTCCGGACTCGACCACTACGAGATATACAGAAACGGCTCCTTCGATAGGACGAGTCCGGATGCATCTGCTACGGTTGAAGGTCTGGACTCCGGAACGGAGTACAGATTCAAGGTGACGGCGGTGGATGTGGCGGGAAACGAGTCCGGGTATTCAAACGAAGTCACCACCACGACTGAAAGCAGGGACACGGAGGCACCCACTCCACCGGATAATCTCTCTACAACGGAGAAAACACAGAGTTCGGTGAGTCTGGAATGGAATCCATCCACTGACGATACCGGCGTGGAGAACTACCAGGTATACCTCGACGGAGTTAGACACCTGGAAACCTCCCAGACCACGGCAGAAGTAACTGGCCTTTTCCCCGGAACTGAGTACGAGTTCCACGTAACCGCCCAAGACCAGGCGGGAAACACGTCGGAGAACTCCAGGGTACTGAACGTGGTTACGCGTTCGGAAGATGATGACCAGGAGGACGGTGACGATGGCGAAGAGGACGACGGATCCGTTGCAGCCCGTATCGTACCCAACAGTGATACGGTGGCACCCGGGGAACGCGCCACCTTCTCCGTCAAAGACACGACAGGTAACAACAACTGGATAAAAGAGCTTTCATGGAACTTCGGCGATGGAACCAGCGCCGAGGGATGGTGGCAGAGCCATACCTACGAAAAGGAGGGAGATTACGCCGTCGAACTGACTGCTACTGACAACGATGGAAAGAAAACGGTAGATACCCAGACAGTCACCGTCGTAGGCGGTGGAGGCGGATCCAACCAGGCACCAGTTCCGAAGATCAACCCCAGTAAAACTACAGCCAAACCCGGCGAAAGGATAACCTTCGGGGTCGATGGTTCCGGGGACCCCGACGGTTGGATCACTGGGTTTTCATGGAGTTTCGGTGACAGTACCGGCGGCGAAGGATGGTGGCAGAGCCATACCTACGACCAGGCGGGAAGTTACACGGTGACACTGACGGCCACGGACGACAAAGGCAAGATAGGCACCGACTCCGTAACTATCGAAGTCAGGTAGAGTAATACCAACCTTTTTTCTAGCCGAAACGGTCCTGGTAGTATTCTTTCTTAGAACTCGCTCATGGGGAAAGCCCGGATTTGAACTAATAGCAAGACGTTCCTGGGTACAGCAGTTCCCGGGCATGCGACTTGCTGAGTCCGAATCAGGAGTGGACACACTCACTCGTTATCACTCGTTCACTCCATTCCCTCGTAAAACTCGCTCATGGGAAAGCCCGGATTTGAACTAATGGCGAGACATTCCGGTTCACTCGTATCCACTCGTTGCACGGGCTGTGACTCGCCGAGTTCAAAACACGGGCTTACACACTCACTCGTTATCACTCGTTCACTCCATTCCCTCGTAAAACTCGCTCATG
>JBDGRN010000020.1:0-13087 GCA_042218125.1 Halobacteria archaeon
TACTCGAGTTGTGAATAGGTACCTCAAAAAACGTGGGGGCCGTTGGTACCGGAAATTAACGACGCCGAAGTATAGTCGGAAGCCGGGTATGTACTGGAAGCAGATAAGCCGTTTGAGCTGGCGGAGAAGGAGAAATAGGAAGGCAACGATAACGTCTTCCACTACGCCAGCATGATTAAAGTTCTTCTAGCTCACGGACAGGATTAGCATAGCTTCGAGTTACTTGGTGATAAAAGCCGCTCCTGAAAGTCAGGAACTTACTGAAGATGTATTCCAGGATTCCGCCGTAGTCAACGAACGCGAATGGAGTGGAACGACTTGACAGGAATGGAGTCGCCCATAGCTGGTGGATTTCGGCTATGGAGACAGTTGGAACGACGGGGAAGAACCTGAGAAAATGGATGTAGTTCTTAATTTCCTGCCTCCGATGGAAACAACCAGAAATCCACCGGAAAAGTTTGGGCGACTGATTTTTCCGGTTGTGGAACTGACTGATAGATTTCTATAGAGGGGGATTAGCGGACTGCTATTTCGATCGGACCGAGGGGTTGACTAATGAATCCAGGAAAAAGGTCAGAAAAGAATAAATAATCATCAGATCAACGAGTGTAACGAAAGTGAAAAAAAAAAAAAAATAGCTGAGGTGGATTTAAAACCAAATAAAATCATTAGACGAAATCTTGATTTTCTGAAAGATAATCAACACCGGTACGATGTTTATAGTACTATTTTAAAGACGAGAAAAAATATTAAAAGAGTTGAGGAAAAAAGTTTGAAGCAAATAATTGATGGTTTCCCTACTAATGAAGATTTACCTCAACAGTCGGCTTATTGGATGACGGCGTTAATCGGAAATCACTTTTTCCCGGACGCCAATCTACGAACCTCATTCAATACTTTAGAATATCTATACAAAACAAATGATATAATTATACCAGACTGGGAAACGGAGGATATCCCGGGAAAAGATACAGAAAAAATTCCGTCCCTTAACATAGATATGAGTAATTTTGACTCTAAAGAAACTGAGTTATATAAGATGTGGCTTAATTATTTCGAGAAAGTACTAGATTAATCAAGTACAGGATTAGTCCTTTGTATTTCCATCCACTTCTTCGCAGTCGTGTTCACCTAACTTGATATAAAAATCCTTTTTTTCTTCTTCCAACTCCCTCATTGTTTCCAAAGCATCACTCATTGTTAACTATATTTACAGAGTTCAATCTATTAAGGGTTCTCTTTAACCTGTTTTAGTCAACCGGATTCAGTTTATATAATAGTTTATTTTATTTTGCGATATAATGGAATGTAAACAAGGCCGTACCGCCGTTGATGTATCGCTCGATCAAGTAAGTGACGAAAACCTCAACCTGGGAGAGTTAGAGGTAACGTACACGGGAGAGTTCCAGCTTCAACCGAGTTCTACGTCCGATGCAACGACGAAAAGCTGGAGCATCTAGCCGAGGAAGCCAGCGAAAACATCAAAAGCGACTCCAGACTTGGAATTTATCGATTCGTAGCTCTGTATCCACGTCCCAGGTAACCCTGGAATAACTGGAAATCCAGAAAGTTAGGCTCCTGTAAGCAATTACCTGACTCTGAACCTCCACTTAAACCCTTTCGATACCCACCTTATTTAGAAACTTAATCAATCTCCAACCGGTATCTACCCACATGTCTATAGATATAGACAGGTTCGAGTCCGAGGAGGATGGTGTTCTCGAAGACGACGAAAACGTCGAGAAAGTAACAGAGTTCCTCCTCGAACACGACGACAGGGCCTGGAAACCCACCGAGATATCGGGGAAGGCGAAAGTCAGCAGGGACTGGATCGTCCCGATACTCAACAGGCTATACGAGGACGGTGTCGTGAGACACAAGGGCGAGTACTGGACCGTCGTCCGGGACAAAGACCTGGTCCGATCCAGGGTAGAAACCGACAGCTAAAAAAGTATTTTTCAGCTCGATACCACGGTATCAAACCGATCCGGCCGTGGTTGACGGTTTTTGAGGAATGTGTTAGGGACGGAGGAGCACTCGGGGGGGAAGGAGTGAGTCTAAAACTCTTGTGAGAGGTATCTCAGTCCAACCTCTCGACCTCGAACCCCTCATCAATCAACGTCTGTGCCACGAGTTCGTTGTGTTCCGGTCCGCTGGTTTCGAGGTCGAAGTCCAGGAAAGCCTCGTCGACGTCAAGTTCCTCGTACGGTAGTTCCTGGCTTACGTTACGTATATTGGCTCCCTGATCCGAAATGATGCCGGAGATCTCGTTTAGCTTACCTGGCGTATCCAGTATCTTAACCCGTAGCTTGATGAGCTGATCCCTGTATACCAGTCCATGGGTGAGAATCTTCTGTAACATCACCGGGCTCATGTTTCCTCCCGAAAGCACAGGTACAGCGATCTCGCCATCGTTCACCACGTCTCGGTACATCATCGCGGCGATTGGGACGGCGCCCGCACCTTCCACAAGCTGTTTCGTCCGTTCGAGTAGAAGCAGTATCGAATACGCTATCTCGGTGTCCGTCACTGTCACTACCTCGTCGACGTACTTCTCGATATGTTGGAATGTCAGTTCCGATACCCCACCGGTCGCTATTCCGTCGGCTATGGTATTGACTTCGTCTATATGCACCGGGTGCCCTTCATCGAGGCTTACCGGTACCGCGGCGGCGTCAGCTGCCTGAACCCCCACAACCCGAATAGACGGATCGTTTTCCTTGAGGGCGGTAGCTACTCCGCTGATAAGTCCGCCGCCACCTATGGGCAAGACGCAGACGTCTATATCTGGTACCTGTTCCAGTAGCTCCAGGCCCAGAGTTCCCTGACCTGCTATGATCTCTTTGTCGTCGTATGCATGTACAAAGACGGAGTCCTCGTCCATCAACGAACGTGCGTACTCCAGGGCTTCCGAGAAGTTCCTGCCGACACATTCGACCTCGCCGCCATAACCCCTGGTCGCCTCTATCTTGCTCTCGGGCGCGTTTCTAGGCATCACTACAGTTGAGTCGAGGCCGTTGACGGTCGCCGATAATGCAACGCCCTGTGCGTGGTTGCCGGCGCTAGCAGTCACCACGTGTTCCGCTTTTCCCTCCTCCGCCACCATGTTGAGTTTATTGTAGGCGCCCCGGATCTTGAATGAGCCGGTGTGCTGTAGATGCTCCATCTTGAGTTTTACCGTGGCTCCTGTCTTCTTGTCGAAAGTGTTGCTGTGTTTAACTGAGGTCTGCCATCCGACCTTGGCGTCGTCGATAACCTCCCTGGCTTCCCCGATCTCGTCGAGCGAAACAGTCATTTATTAAAAAAAACAGAGGGGTGAAATATGTTCTTTCCGGCGGTTCAGAATATATCTTCTTTCCTGTAAACCGGCTGGTTGGTTAAAGGGTACCGAAAGCCGGGTTCAGGATGTCGGGTTGACGCCCAGTACCTTCCTCATTATCTGTCCGAATCCGAAGGAACACAGTATATACCAGACGAACCACGCCTGTCCGATGGGGAGGAATCCGATCACCTGTTTCGAGAACTTGACGTCCCCGACAAAGGGCATATGTATCATGGGCATCGTTCCTCCAGCCTGGAGTATCGCGGGCGGATTGCCGGCTCGGTGGGTGAACATCCAGTAAAGCCAGATGAACAGCGGAATCGTGATCACCATGATCCAAACCGAGGGCTTGAACTGCATCTTGAACATCTTCATCTGCTCCGACATAGCTGCCTTCTGCTCCTTCTGTAGCTCGTCCGCTCTCTCGTCGTCGTCACTCAGCTTGGCTTCCTTGAGTTCGCTCTGGATCTCCTGGACCTTCTCCTGCTGTGCAGATATCCAGTCCCAGTCCATCAGGTATTTCTGGAGATAGCTGCTGTACAGACCGGTAATCGTCGCGAGAATCAGGACTATGTGGTAGAACCTCAGTCCCGCGAACTCGAGCGGTAAAACCAGAATGTTGACGGCTTCACCAATAACAGCCTGGACCTTTGCGTCACGGTACCCGAAGACGATGAAGAAGAGTCCAATGAGTGCCGCGCCCTTGTCGTAGAGACTCCAGCTGGTATCGATGTCCTCGACGTCGGTGTCGTGGCTGTAGTCGATATCCGCCGATTCTGAACTCTCCTTGAGTCCCAGAAGCTCCTTAACGCCCTCTAAGTCGTCCACGACGAAGCCTTCGCCTTTGCTGTCTTCCAGAACCCCCTGACCTATCAGACGGCCCCACTGACCGCTGGTAATGTCGGTGTTGACGTCCTTCCACTCTATCTCTCCTTTCTCCTCCTGTTTCTCCACCAGGTTCTCGAGTATCGACTCGAACTCCTGGTTTTCCTCGATAAGTCTCTTCGCTTTCCTTTTTCCCATTTTTTATTCCAGGCTGTCCGCCAGTTTCTCCGCGGCCTCCTCGACGCCGCCATCGGGGTTCTCAACGGGTTTGACTGTGGATCCCGTCAGCGTCGCGTAACTCATTCCTGCCGCGCGGTTCATCTCCTGATGTGTACTGATCTCCTCTGTGGTCTCCATATCCCGCGTCCTGGTTTCGTCGTCTATCCTCCGGAAAAGTATCTCGTCGGGATCAGCCTCTACTAGAACGACGATGTCGGGCTGGAGTGATTTAAGAACCCATTCCGGAAGCCCCGGGAGGTAACCTTCCGGGGTCTTTATCGTGCAGTGTGTATCGACGATCACGTTGCTTTCCTCGGCTCTCTCCGCGATCCTGCTTCCTGCTTCCTGCTGAATCTCGCGCTGCTCTTCGCTGTCGAGCTTCCTTAGCTCGTCCCTCGAATCAACCAGATCTTTATCCTTTGCGGTTTCAAGCATCACTGTCCCGAAGGACACGACCTCGTACTCGACTCCGCGCTCCTGCAACTCGGAGAGCGCGTGGTCAGCGAGAGTCGTAGCCCCGACGCCTGGAACCCCTGTCAGTACGGCTACCGTCATGTTTGGGTTATTTTCGCCCGGAGTTTATATACGGCGCGGTATCACTCAAGCTCGTAGAGATAAGATTGAAATACTTTGGCGTTGGTTTTATACAGCGGCGTGGATTATCTACAGTAATGAAGGAACTGGGCTGGAGTAGAAACCACGGTAGGGCGGCAGGACATAGATAGGATCCCGAAAAGTTTATTTAGGATAATCACACAAAAAAACTTCCATCAGGATAATGACAGAAGAAAACGAAAAAGCGGAGGAACTCAGGGACCTCTTCCTTGAAGTTACAGACGAGTCAACGGTTACCGAGGAGAAGGAGGAGACGAGAGGAACCTTAAAACACGAAGAGGAGGTAGAGGAGGAGATAGGCGAAGTAATAGAAAAGGTAGTAGACGAGTACGACGTAAGCACCAAACTCGACAGGGACCAGCTGATCCTCGTGGTAAGAGGATACTACAACGACCTCAGCGACACCGAGATAGCGGAGAAGATCGGCGACAAGAAACTCAACAAGACGGTCAAGAGAGCAAGAGTCAAGCTCCATCTCTTCCGTGATTCGGACTTCGACGCCCCGTTCGAGATGGACAGGTTACGTGAACTCCACGAAAACGACGTTTCAACCGCTGATGCCGCCGAGGAACTCGACGTGAGTGCGAGTACCGTAAGGAGCTACAGAAACGTAGTCGAGGCTGAAAACCAGGCCAAGGAGGCGGACTACAGCTACAGAGACGAGTTCGAAGCAGTGCTGGAGGACAGAGAACTCCAGCAGCATATGACGGATTCGGCGAAGGTCGACGGCCTGGAGGACGCGACAGAGGACATGGAAGTAGATCTCGATATGTAAGATGTCCGACCGGGGCAAGAATCGGACGGAATGTAACGGATTTTCGGATAGATTCAAGATGGTGGCTGATGGTGGTGATATACAGATAGAAAATGCCGTAGAAACGTTGAGTGAAGGGGGGTTAGTGATCTATCCTACCGAAACTGTTTACGGCATCGGCGCCGACGCATTGAATCCGAAAGCAGTCGAGAAGGTGTTCGAAGCGAAAGATAGGAACTTTTCCAAACCCGTCTCACTCGCTGTATCCAGTTCCGCCGAGATCGAAAGTTACGCATACCTGGATGAAGACGCCGAATGTTTCGTAGAAAAGTTTCTTCCTGGACCAATTACCGTCGTTCTTGGGAAGAGGGATAACGTACCCAACGTCTTGACCGGCGGTAGAGAAAGGGTGGGGATACGGGTTCCCGACCACCCGGCACCCCGTAAGTTAGCGCAGAACTTCGGTCCGGTGACGTCGACCAGTGCAAACATTTCGGGTAACCCCTCCGCCGAGACGGTGGAGGAACTCGATTCTATCGAGAACGAGGCGGAACTGGTAATCCGTACCGAACCAGGAGAGTACGTCTCAGGAAGTACCGTGGTGGATGCAGTAGACTGGAAGGTCCTGAGGGAGGGTCCTCAGGAAACCGAGGCGGAGGTCCGGCGCTGGATAGAGAACAACGTGGAGTAGAGGCAGTCGACCAAGGTGACGGAGCCATATAAACTCGAACGGTCTCTAACTTTACCTGGAATCCGCGTCAGATATTTATTACTTGGGTTTGATTACCCTGTATGGATGCCGATCTAGGACATCGCGGCAAGGATACTATATGTGAACTCTGCAAACGGCAACTCAGCAGAGTGGGTGAGGTCGATGTACTGACGGACAGGGATATCGAGATCCTTCAGCAGCCAAGGAGAAGGGTAAACATCAACATTCCGGTAAGAATGGACGACGGTGACGTGGAGATATTTTCTTCGTTCCGGATACAGTACAACGACTCCAGGGGTCCTACCAAGGGCGGCATAAGATACCATCCCGAGGTGGACGAGTCTGAGGTGGACGAACTTGCTTTTTTGATGTCCCTGAAATGCGCGGTAGTCAACGTACCGTTCGGTGGTGCGAAAGGCGGCGTCAAGGTGGATCCGGACAAGCTTTCGGAAACAGAGCTTGAATGTCTGTCGAGATCCTACGTGAAGGAGTACCATGGCGATATAGGTCCGAATACAGACATACCTGCACCCGACGTCAACACGAACGCAAAAATAATGGCCTGGATGCTGGACGAGTACGAGGGGATAGAGGGCGATAAGAACCCCGGCGTAATCACCGGCAAACCTGTACGTCTCGGTGGTAGTCGAGGGAGGGAACAGGCGACCTCACTCGGAGGAGCGGTGGTGCTCGACGAGTACCTAGAGTATATCGGAGAGGATAGAAACGGTGTGGAGGTCGCGATACAGGGCTTCGGTAACGTGGGATCCCATCTTGCACGGATCCTGGATGAGAGGGGATACTCTGTCGTCGCGGTCAGTGACGCTAGCGGAGGCGTCTACGGTTCCGAAGGGCTGGACATCGACCACATAGTGGAGAAGAAAGAGGGGGGATCTCCATTGTCCGAGGCAGGTGACGAGGAGATAACTAACGAGGAACTGCTAACTATGGACGTCGACGCACTGGTTCCTGCGGCAATAGAGGATCAGATCACCGACGAAAACGTAGATGAGGTCGACGCCGAAGTCGTCCTGGAGATGGCTAACGGACCTACGACACCGGAGGCGGACGACTACCTGGCTTCTCGGGACGTTGCTGTCATCCCCGACATACTTGCGAACGCCGGCGGCGTTACGGTTTCGTACTTCGAATGGCTTCAGAATACCTCGAACGAGTACTGGACCGAGAGGAAAGTCAACGAACGTCTCGAAATTCAGATGAAAGAAGCGTTCCGTGATACCCTGGAGGTAAAGCAGAGGGAGTCCGGCAACACATGGCGTGATGCCGCTTATAAAAGGTCGGTAAAGGAAATACTTTCGTCCGAGAGATACAGAAGCAACGTCAGTTAAAACTCATCTGTTTGGTTTTTTGACTGTTTGGTTCTTCGATTTTCCGGATCCTCAACTGGTAGATATACGTCGATATGGTGGACCGGTTTTTAGATACAGTCCACAGCAATCCTGAGGTATCTTGTGTAGAGGGATGGAACCTCGGCAGGTAAGATCGGTGGCTGATGAAAATAGGGTGGCAAGTAAAAGTAGCTGGGGAGCAATTTTGGCATCGATGTTCAGGCAGTTATTCGTGGATCCGATGCCGAACCCACGCATCCATAAGTTTGTGGAATTTACGTAAAAAAGTTTTTATTGTGAAGACTTAGGGGTTAACTAATTTATATTATAGGTAATATTTGCGATAATAATTGAAAAATTAATTACCTTAACATGGTTTCATCTGGTTTTGCCAACAGCTTAAGAAAAATTGAAATTATGTGGGTATATTCCTGAAAACTTTGGGTTATTAAAACAAATACTAAATAATAATGGTTAATTTGATTATAGAACATGTAAAATTGACGAACATCAATATATAGGTTAATTATATACCAAATGAGGGATTTTTGGTGAATAAGATTGACAATTAAAGTTAAAGTGGCACAAGAAGAATATGAATATAGTTAAAGATTAAACATAATTGTGCAAACATAAATTTTAAGTCTATACGGGTATACAGTTGTAATGTGTTTCAAAACGTAACTGAAAACGACAAATACGAGAGCGAAACAGTGGCCGGTACCGAGCCTTACGCAGAGTTCGAGGGCTACGAGACGTGCTCAAACTGCGGCAACGGTTCGTACGTATGGGATGACGGAGAGAAAATCACGGTTTGCACCAACTGCAACGGGGTATACGCGAAAAACAATGCATACCAAATGTCCTAACTGCGATAAGAGGACGAACGTAAAGTACGTTGTTGAGGAAATGGAGCTAAGCCCCAACCCCTACAGGGCCACCTGCTCCAGCTGTGGGTACGTACTCGACGAGGTTTCTGAAAACATTAACGCAGCCAGGGCGGTTACAGGAGGGGAAAGGAAAAGGTAAATACTCCCTGGCCAGGGAACCGGAACCCTGTACCCTCAGGAGTATTTCTGTGACGTATTTCTGTGACGTATCCCGGGAATCATCCTCCTCCACGTACAGAACTTTAAACAAGAGTTCATTAGTCCCCGGTAACTAAAACCTGTTAGATGAGGCGGCGGATTAGAGAGATAAAAGAAACCGGCATCGAGAGGGATGACCTGGCTGTTTTCGCGGCGGGCATAATCAGCATGGGTATGGAGATCATTGCCGGTAGATTAACCGCCCCGTACTTCGGCAGCACGGTGTACACCTGGGGAACAGTAATAGGGGTATTCCTCTCGGCTACTACGTAGACGGACTGAAGGCGAGTGAGTAATGTGACTACGAGCAGGTTACTGCATATCTTCTCGGTTCCACGGCGTACATATCGCTCGTTGTACTCACTCACAGGCACATGCTAGAGTTCGTGAGTTCACCCGGACTCCCCGCCAGGCTCGCACCGCTTCTCCCCGTCGTTATCCTTTTCGGACCCCGGTATACCTACTGGGTGTCATAACGCCTCTATCCGTGGAACTGTCGGGGAGAACCAGCAAGGGCGAAGCATCAGGGAGGGTTTTTTCGCTGGGTACTCTCGGAAGCATCATCGGTGCGTTTTCCGTGACATTCTTCCTGATACCAACAATGGATGTCGACGTGATAGCAATACTACTCGCCGCCGTCTCCCTCGCCGCGGGGATATCGGTGGCGTACGGGGAGGAAAGGCCTGACTACAGGCCCGCGTTAGCCGTCATGTCTGTACAGGTATTTACGTTTCTGCTGGCGACTCCAACCAGTCTCGGTATCACGGGGGACGTCGTCTACGAAACCCAGTCGAGCTATCAGGACATACGTGTGGTAGACGATGGCGACGTAATGATGCTGTACATGGACGGCCAGCCCCACAGCGCCATGTATACCGACGAACCGGGCGACACGTCTTCAGTTACACAAGGTACTTCCACCTCCCCTTTCTCCTCCGGACGACGTTGAGAAGGTACTTTTCATAGGCGGCGGATTCACTGGTCCGAAAGCCTTCCTTGAGTACCACGACGTCAACGTGGACGTCATGGAGATAGATCCGGAGGTAGTGGACGTCGCGAACGACTATTTCAACGTTTCCCAGTACAACATGACCGTGATCCAGGGCGACAGTCGCCGGTACCTGCGAGAAACGAACCGTACATACAACGTGATAGTGCTCGATGCCTACAAGAAGACAAGGACCGATCCAACTGACTACGCGGCAGTTCGTGAACTTGACGTACAACAGGATGGACGATGACGGCGACTTCGTATCGAACATAATCAGCTCCCCCTCCGGAACAGCATCCATGTTCTTCAAGTCCGAACTCCGGACCATCTCCTCGGTATATCCTTCCGTGTACAGTTTCAGGACGTCCGACTCGGGATCTTTGCAGAACATAGAGGTGGTTGCGGCCAAAAACCCCGGACATCTGTCGGAACGGGAACTCCATCACGGGAACACCGACGAAGGAGTCCTTAACCTAACGAGTGAGATAGATACATGCACGACCCTGATTACTCCCGGGGTTATCTTCTAAGGGACGAAAGGGCGCCAGTCGATAAAGTGATGGAGTCGATGGTTGGGAAGGACTACGTAATCAACAGGTACAACTCGTCCGAAACAACGGTTTATTCCTGAGGTTAGAAAGGAACCGGCATCTATCCGTAACTTCAAGATCTATGCTTTTCCAGTTCTCTGTTTTTCCAAGATTTATATTTTATTTTAGTTAAAGTAGTACTACATCCAGAGGAGTTAAAGACTGTTTGCAGGTTTAACCTCTGCTTCGTCAACCATCGAGCCGTGTTTTTCACAGAAATCCATGCCGTTTTCGTTCTTCTCACACTGGCTGCATTCCCGTGCCTGATTTAATATACTCAATATATTCATTCGTCTTTTAATTTAGATGGATAGTTAAAATAACTTTAGGTTATCACGGTTACATTCTCGGCGGGTTACATCCGGATACCCGGCTTAAATGTAGATTTTTCCGTATTCTAAGTACTTTTACCTGTACCAACTGGTTGGTGGGGAGGTAGAGATTACGTATCTGGTAGAAATTATATATCTGGTATCTATGTACTTACCCGGACACTACTTGAACACCGGCTTACCGGAGTTCTTGTTTTATCTCATTAGGGTAACCGGGTTTTTGCCCTGTTTGCCGGGAGTATCGACTTTTTGATGTCTTTTGATTTTTGTGTCTTTTTTCACTTACTGGATCTCTAGTTATTCTTTATATATTTACATGAAGAATTATATAACGCAGAATTATGAAACATCAAGATGTCAAACAGCTTCTGAACCAGGCTCACGAGTACCCCATCGATCACGATTCCGTAATGGAATCCCTTGGTGAGGTTGAGGTAGAAGCCCCGGGTGGAGGTAAAATGAACCTCAAGGAAATTCTCGAGCATACGTCACAGGACAAGTACCATACAGTCGACGACATCTACCATACCCTAATGGCGAACCTTGACGAAAACTTCATCGGCAGGAAACATTACTGCGACAGGGCGGGTATAAGGAAGGGCTTCGACAAAGAAAAAATACCAACCGACATATCCTGGCTATAGAGACCGGATTTAATAAAACTCTATCTTAATCCGTACCATATCCTTAACAAATTAAGAAACCGGGAGCTGTCATAACACGTACCGGTTCCTGGATGCTTTTTTAGTCGTAAAACTGTGAAATATCCCTGTATTTTTTCAGCTTCCGTAGGTCGTATACCTTGTAACCACCCTTCCTGAAGCAGTATATTATCGCGAGGGAAGCGACGTTCATCAGTAGTAAACCAAGGTATCCCATCAGGCCGCCGTTGTTGATTATCGTCAGCACCTCAAGCGTACCTGCGGCCAGGTATCCCACTGGAGTTATCTTAAATGCCCAGGGTTCCTCCCACCATATACCTACAGCTCCCGTAACGAGGAAAGATGCCCCGATGAAGGAGATGGCTGCTATAATTAAAGCGGGACCTAAGCCACCCGGACTACCGTAAATGTCGGCGGCAAGTGGACCTAAACTCAGGATAAATAGACCGAGGACAAAGATGGAGATGCCCCATATCACAGAGATCACTGCTATCAGCATGCTGAATCTGGTTTTTATTTCAAATGGAGGATCCTTCTGTTGGGAATAGCTCATTTTTATTTGTTATTCAATGGGTTCGTATAAAAATCTTGAGCTGGACTGGATCTTGTGTGGTTGTTTTGTGGTGTGGTTGTTTTGTGGTGTGGTTGTTTCGTGCTGTGGTTGTTTCGTGCTATGGTTGTCTGGACTTCTTCCTATGGCGTGTAGAAAACTGAAACGGATTTCGCCATAACTAATATATGTTATGAATAACCTCAATCAACCGTGGTAACCATATCTACATACTACATTAACCGGAAGGGAGGTCGGGTGACGTGAAGGATGTCTCTGTGAAGAGTTTGTTACTAGCTGCCCTATGTTGTCTGGCTATCGTCGCTATTACCGGAACGGCAGTTGCACAGAGCTCCAACTCCAGCCTCGACGCCCGTATCGACGGTCCTAGAAACCCCTCAATGGGTGAACTGGCACGTTTCAGCGGCAGCGATTCGTCTGGGGATATCGTGGAGTACAGATGGTACGTAAATGGTGAACGTAGGACCGGCAGAACACTCAGATACAGATTTCAGAATACTGGTCGTTACGACGTCGAACTAACTGTCGAGGGCCCGGACGGCAGGACGGACAGGACGACGAAAACAGTCGTCGTCAGGTTCGAACCGAGATGTACGGTCAGCAAAACGGACATACGTCCCGGTGACAGGGTAACCATTGACGCCAGCAAGTCCCGCGGAGCAACATACTACCGTTACTCCAAGTACGGCGACGGTAGCTACACGCGGTGGACGCGGAGTGACAGCAAAACCTTCAGATACGAAGACCCTGTAGAGAAAAGGTTCTCTCCGGATCTCGAGATAGCAGGAAGAGACAAGAACAATATAAATGGTGATTCATGTCCCACGATAAACGTCCGTCAAAGAGAGCCGGTATCTAGGTTCGAGGTACGCCCCGATACACCGGACGTGGGACAGAAGGTCGTGATCGATGCAAGAGACAGCGAGCCACCGAGGAACGGCAGGATCGTGAAGTACGAATACGACGTTGATGGTGACAACCGGTTCGAGTACGACAACAGAAACGGGGTACTCAAATATTCCTACGATTCCAAGGGACGAAGAATTATACGGGTGAG
>JBDGRN010000011.1:0-13066 GCA_042218125.1 Halobacteria archaeon
CGTGTTTACCCCAGTTCTTCACTTCGTTATCTTTATTTTCACGTATCCAGCTTAAGTCACCAACTCGAATTAAACCAATATCTTCCTCAACACAACGTTCAACTATCTTTTTAGCTAACGCGTGAATGAATTGATTGCGTCTCTCCGTTCTTTTGTGGTGTAGCTCTCTAGCTCTGTTGCTGTCGCTGTCATCACATTTAGCGATTTCTTTCAAGAAGTAGTATTCATCCTGTTTCAATCTGTTACCGGGATATATCTCGCTTTTCTCTGTACTGTAACTGATAGCCAAGAAATTACTTATCCCTAAATCAATTCCAGCGGTTTCTTCTCCGGGTCTTTCTGGTGTCTCAACTTCGTGTTTACAGACCAAGTGGATTTCCCATTGTTTTTTAGCTTTGTTGTAGACTGTTCTGACTTGCTGTATGTCCTGTATCTTTTCGTTGTCTCTAGCGTTGTATTCGATTAGGATGTAGTCACTTGGATGTTCTTTATGGTTGAAGCCTTTGGATAGTCGTACTATGTTGTGTTTTGAATCGTGTTTGATACCCTGTTGTTTCCATGTCACGGTGCTTCGTGGATGTTCTTCGTGTACCAAGTTATCGTTGTCGTCGTAGTAGTTCTTTTTGCGGTATCCCGGTGGGTTTGCTTTCTTGTCTTTTTCCTTTAGGTCGTACCACGAACTGAAAGCTTCAGAAAGCTCTTCCAGAACTTTCTGTGCCCAAAAATCACAGATTTTTGGCATCCCGAAAATCAAAGATTTTCGACGGAACTGGACTGACTATGCAGGTCCCTATATTTCTCGTGGGTTTTAAGTTGTTCTTTCAGTTCGTCACCATCAGGAATTTCACCATCGCTATCCCATCGGTTGTCTGTGTAGTATTTTGCTACGTTCCATAGCTTCGATGCACTATACCCGCACCTATCCAAGTCACTCTCAGCTTGGCTGTGGTTTTCAATTTTAGCTTTATAGGTACGGTGTATATACACACGTAAACATTTATGTCACGCGATTATAGTTCTTACGACTGAATATCCGGCTTTTCAGAAATACATGGTTAGTTAATCTGTGTTGTCGGGCGTATCCCTGCGCTAAAGCACGGGGTTTTGCCCCTGAAACTTACATAAAGAGCTTTCCATAAAATTGTTTCAGCTAAGTTAGCTGAAGCTAAGTTAGTATAAACTTTATTACCTCGAAGTATAGTTATCAGTACAAAAACAATTAAGGGCGTTGTTTAAGCGCTAGTTTTTGATGGAGTCTTCGATGTTTTTTACTGCACATTTTACAACAATTTCTTTGTACTGATTGTACCATTTTTTACTTAATAACCGATCATTATACCGTTGTTTTAGGCTGGAGAATACTGATTCAACGTTTGATCGTTGATGGTAGACTTCGTTATCTATTCGGGCGTTGTGATCTTTATCTAAGATACTAAACTCTCGATGTTTGATTACTGGACGTATATTGTTTATTCTTAGTTCTTTTCTTAATTTGCTGGAGTCGTATCCCTTATCTGCGGTAAGAATATTTATTTTTTCGAGATTATACTTTAGTAAGTTTTCAGCAACTTTCGTGTCGTGTGGTTGTTTAGTACTTATACTTAGATCAAGTATTTGGTTGGTTTTGCAGTCAACTAACAAGGATATTTTTAACGCTTTAAATTTATAACCTGTTCTTTTACGGTATTTGTTAGAAAACCTAACCCGGTCGAAGCCGCTAGCAACGGTTGCTTGTATTTCTCCTTTTTCTTGGTATTTTATTGAGAACTCTAGGGTTTTTCTACAGGACGTGGTTTTTATATTTTGGATGCTGTTACTAATGCTTAAAAGTAATTATAAGTGAGTGAGTTATGATAGAACTGACAGGGAGATGTAGATGAATACTGAGGAACTGACCTTCGAACTCCATAACCGACAACTCGAACTCAAGTCAGAGTTCCGGATAAGCAGGAACTCCAAGGAGTACACCAGAAACGTCTTCGTCGAGGTAACCGGCGGCGAAGCCACGGGATATGGCGGAGCTGCTCCAAGCCGGTACTACGGAGAGACACCGCAGGACGTCGAGGAAGAAGCGGACGGTATGATCAAGACGATAAAGGACTGTTCCGTCGATATATCGTTGGACTCCGGAGAAGGACTCGATATCGTGGAAGAAAGACTGCAGGAGGAGTTCCCTGACGTTGGCTCGGGTACGGCTGCCTTTTCGACTGCGTTACATGACATCGCACTCAAGAAACAGGAAAGACCGCTCTACAGATACCTGGGCGCCGAACCAGACCCTCCACCCACCTCCCTCACAATAGGTATAAAATCGAAAGAGGAGGCAGTGGAGAAAGCGAAAAACGCCCTGAATAACGGATTCGACGTCCTCAAGATGAAGATGGGTGACGAAGAAGACATAGAAAGAGTGTCCGGGGTGATAAAAAAGATCCATGACAGGTCAACTGTGAGGGTGGACGCTAACGAAGGCTGGAGTTTGAGGGAATCGTTGAGGAAGACCGAAATTCTGGATGACCTCGGTGTTGAGTTCGTGGAACAGCCTCTTCCCGCGGACGCACCTCGGGAGAGCCACAGGGAGATACATGATAAATCCGGTGTACCCATCGCTCTCGACGAATCCTGCGTCACTCCCGACGACGTGTCCGAAGTCGCCGATATATGTGACATTGTAGTGATGAAACTTATGAAGGTAGGTGGTGTTAGACGGGGAGCGCAGTTCCACCGGGAGGCAGATAAACACGGACTGGAAGTCATGACCGGATGTATGGTGGAGAGCCAAGCCAGCCTTTCTGCAGGAATACATCTATCGGCTTTCGGGAATTACGCCGACCTCGATGGCACACTGCTTCTTGCCGACGATCCATACAGCGGCGTGCCTTACGAGGGAAACGAACCGGTTCTGAACAGTGTTGAGAAAGGTACAGGGGTCGAACCCCGTGGATAGAAGTTTAACTCAGGTATTCCTCGCCTGCATCTACTATTACCTCGGTGACGTCGATGACGTCCTTTATTTTCACGTATTCTCCCGAGCTATGGATGTTTTCACCGTCGGGACCCAGTATTACGGTGGGGGTTTCTGCCCTGTGGCCGAAGTAGTTGAAGTCTCCGATGCTGGAGAAGTAGCCGACGTTGGGTTCCTTGCCGGAAACGTTACACCAGCCCTGTTTGAGGGCATCCACGATGTCGTGGTCGGGATCGGTGACGTATGGTCCGTAATGTATGTCGGTTTCGGGGGCTTCCCTGAAACCGACTTCTACACGGGATTCAAGCTCCAGGTCTTCGATTACTTCCTCCGCATCTTTTAGTACTGTCTCCGGGTCCTCTCCCAATACTACGTGTCTGTCGGCGAGTAGACGGCAGTGTTCAGGTACTGAGAGGGTTTCGCTTCCTCCTTCGACGTAAAGAGGACAGATGGAGCCGTCTCCCAGCTCCGGATGTGTTCCCAGATCCATTTTGTTGAGTGCATGGGCTATCTTTCCGGCTTCCACTACTGCGTTAACTCCGTTACCGGGCTGGGAACCGTGTGCCGCTTCCCCGTAGACATCTATCTCGTAGAGAAATCTTCCGCGAGCACCGAGTATCAAACTGGGGTTTTCTATGTCTCTCTGTGCCAGGACAGGTCCGGGCTCCGTCACCACGCAGGCATCGACATCCTCAGTTATGCCGTCACGGATTAACTGGTTCGCGCCCAGGCCGTACGGACCTTCTTCGTCCACGACGGCAGCAAGCAGGACGTCTCCAGCCAGGTCTTTTTCTGCGAGTTCTTCGAAAGCCGTCATTATGGCAGCCAGACCGCCCTTCATGTCGCAGGTACCTTGACCGTACATTACTCCGTCCTCAATCCTCGCCGAGAACGGGTCTTCGGACCAGTCGTCTACTATCTTCACCGTGTCCATATGGGCGTTCAACATCAATGTAGGTGCTTCGGGGTTGTACCCCTTCGACCGGGCTAGCACGTTCCTACCCTCGTAACCCGTGATTTTCTTCTCAGTAACTTCCATATACTCCGGATCCAGACCACGTTCGTCGAGCCAGCGGTAAACGTACTCGACTATCTCGTCCTCCTCAAAGTAGGGGCTTGGAATCTTTACGAGATCCTGGAGTAGATCTATCGCCTTACGATAGTCGTTGCTACCGTTCTCGTCAAACTCTGTACCGTTAACGTCAAACTCTGTTTCGTCTTGCTTACACATTATTTATTTAAACACATTTAAACGAAGTCGTTTTTTGGTTCTAAACTTACTTTTCATACTGTAATGTAAATCTCTGCTTTACTTCGTGGTTTTATTGCTATTTTTCTTTCGCGCTTGTAACATTACCTTCCTTTTGGACTGATAACTTATATTTCCTAACGTCGTTTAACCCCATTTTCCTTCGTGATGACCCGGTTGTTTATGATTGGAGTTAAACTCATTTTCCTTCGTGACGACCCGGTTGATTATGACTGGTGTTCATGTATGTATCCTTCGTGGTTTCAGAATCCTCCTTCAGCTTATCTTCACCTATTTCTGGGTCGTATTCCTCGGTTGGTACCCCTGGAAGCGTGTCCAGTATAACGTCAACGTCGACGTCTTTTTTCTTGCCATGGTACCAGTAGGCTCCGAAGATAACCAAACCGACGGCGAGCCATGGGATGTAGATTATTAGTGCGTCCTGATACGCCTGAGATATCAGGAGTATCGATCCTCCGACGCCCAGTATACCGGAGACATATATCTTCCATCCCGGGTTGAAGCCGGCTTTTTTCTTCAAGTTAGGTTTTTTGACGTATAGATATATAGCGGTGAAGGACGTCATTCCGTACGCAATAAGGTAGCTCATAGTTGATATTGCTATAACTCGATCCAGTCCTTTGCTCCAGAAAGTCAGTCCTACAGAGACCACGAAGAGCGTGAAAAGTGACCAGTGTGGAGTACGCCACCGGGAGTTAACCTCCGAGAACTTAGTAAAGAACACCTCGTCCCACGACCAACAGTAAGGGAGTTTTGTAGCCGCCGCCATTACTGCGTTAACGCTCGAAGCGGTTGCGAGCAGACCGCCGAAAGCAACAAAACCAGTGGCCTTCGGACCGAGAAAGGTCGAAGCAGCAGTCGATAACGGACGGTCGGAGTTTGCTAGCACGTGGTAGTCGGTGACCTCACCGTAGATCACTAACGAAGTCCACATATAGAGGGCTATGAGTATTAATGTTCCACCGACCATCGCCAGAGGCAGGTTTCTTGATGGATTCTTGACCTCGGCACCTATGTCACCAGCAACCGCTATACCGAGGTATGCGTAGAACAAAGGTACTGCGGCGGCAAACGCACCTTCCAGGTTTCCGGTGAAGAACGGTGTGAAGTTCTCGGGATTCACCTGGAAGGTTCCCGGTACGATAAGCACGGAGATGGAGAGCAGCAGAAGTATAAATATGATGTTCTGGGACGTGCTGTATTTCTGTGCTCCAAGGAGGTTTATCAGGAAAAGCACGGTGATAAGCCCGATGGCGGCATACTGTTGACTTATCCCGGGTACGAACACCTGGAGATAGCTTCCGAACCCTAGAGCTACTACTGCTACAGCAGCCATATATCCCAGCCAGAGAGACCACGTCCCGAAGAAACCACCCAGACGGTTTCTGTAGACGCGGGAGATGTAGCTGTAGGTGGAGCCGCTGGCTGGAAATATCGTCGCCAGCCAGCTGTAGTTTACCGCTATTGCCATCGCGATCAATCCGGTGACTGCGATTATTAACGTGACGCTTGGCCCGGTGGTGGTGCTTGCGGTACCCAGAGTGACGAATACCCCGGCTCCGAGGGTTCCCGCCACAACCGTAGCTATCGCACCTAGGGGACCTATCTCCCTACTCAGAGCTTTATCTGACTTCGAAGAACCATCGGTCATGCCACACAGTACAAAAATATATCAATAATATAAAAATTTAATCCAAAGATTTTTCATGAAACTGAACCCCCGGGTTAAGGATAGAGCTAACAGAAATAAAGAGAGTACCGGGTTTATCCGTAGCCATCCGGCACCAACCACGCAGGCACCACACGCGTAAGAACCACCATTCCCGAAAGCTCGACCAATGTTTGGGTAACGACAACCGCGGGAGCCAGCCCGTATCCCGACGGTAACGCAAGCGCCAACGGAAGTATAACGAGGGAGTTCCTCGTTACCGACGTAAAGACCAGGGCGCGGCTCTCTCCCGTATCCATCTTGAGAAACCGGGATGCCAGTCTCGCAAGTAAAGGCATTATAAAAAGAAAAGACACGTACACCGGAACGACGGAGGTTATCTTTCCTATCGAGTCCTGGACACGTGGTAGCTGTGATGATATAACGATGAACAGAGTGACACCCATCATAGGAACAGGAAGCCACTCCATAACCTCCTGCCATCCTCCAACGGACGTGGACTGTTCACCCCATAGTTCAGTCAGCCATGCGAGTATTAACGGTAACGCAATGATAACGACGAACGCCTCAACGAAAGGACCTACCCGAATGAACTCGGCTACCTTGCGTCCCATGAAGAGCCAGAGATACATCGGAAGAAGAAGTAGCTGCACCAGCATCAGAGCCGGCGTCGTCGCGGTTATCTGTTCCGAGTCACCCCCCGCTAGCTCTGTGAAGGTTATGACGTAATCAATACAGGGAGTCAAAAGAACCATAAAGACGCCCGCCAAGATAGCCGGTTCCCGTGGAAGAAACCGAGTAACCCCGTACACCACGACCGGTACTACGAGGAAGTTCATTCCAAGAGCCGCGGAGATAAAAACCCGGTTCCGAAACGCCCTCCTTATACGTACAAAAGGAATCTCGAGAAACGTAACGTAAAGCAAAACAGCCAACACCGGATTGATCGCGGCTTCCAGGAACGGAGCTGTGTTCCGTGCCAAAGTACCTACCAAAACCGCAGCAACTACAGCGACCGCGTAAAGCCAAACCTGGTTTTGTCGTAGTTCCTCTTTCGAAATCACGTAATTGGATCTATATTTTTACGAGACACGGTCTTACGGCTACACGAAGTACAACATGGATCTACTATCATGAATCTTTTAACATGGATTTACTGACATAGATTTACTGAAACCGTTCTACTAACATGGATTTACTGAAACCGTTCTACTAACATGGATCTATGGAGTTCAGGGATTTAAAATAAGTCAGAACGAGGTTGATGCCTCTTGAACCCTAGAAAGTTTTCTGACCTGGTTGTTATAGTTATCCGACCTGGTTGGCTCTTTCAACGAGGTCCTCGCCGTACTTCTCCTCGAGTTCCTCGTGCTGGTCGGGACGGTTCTCGTGGACGTCCTGGAACAGCGCGATAGGTGTCATGGCGGCCTGGTAGGTGGCCTCGTCCCACATCCTGTCGCTCTCGATATCGACTTCTACGTCACCGATCTTGATGGTGGTGGACTGCGTCATCGCTATCGCTCCCTTGCCGGCTTCCTTGGCTGCCTCGAACTCCTCCATCGAGTCTACGATGTCGTCCATGCTGGGTACGTAGTCCGTGAGTCCGACGAGTTCCTCCTTGAGTTCGTCCCTGTCGAGTTCCTGTTCGTTGGCGCCGACACGTAGAACGTATCCGCCGTCTGTTTCCTCGAGAGTGACCTTGTCTCCCTTGTAAACCTGGACACCGTCCTCCTCGTCGAGCTCTACTTCGTCGCCGTCGGCATCAAGGAGCCAGCTTCCTTCCTCGGGAGGCAGGGGTGCCTGGTTTGCTTCGACGACCTGGCCGGGGGTAAGCGACCAGATGCCGATCATACCTTTCGCGCGGTTCTCCTCCATCCTCTGGTGGTATCCGTCGATGTCACGGATGTCGTCGTAGGGTCCGTCGACCGAGATCAGGTCGTTTGCGCTGGCGCCCCTTGAGGTGTTGTGGCGGAGTTCGGGCCAGGCAGGTAGACCGCCGGTGGGTGTGATGGCGTTCATGTCCTTGGTGTAGTCGACCTCTCCGTCGACCAGAAGGAACATCCTCTCGAGGTTGTTGGTTTCTTTACCGAACTCGTCCCGCAGTTCACCCATCGCGAGTTCTGCCTGTGCGCTCTCGACGATGACTGACATTGAAAGGCTTCCCTCTTCCAGTCCGAACTCGTTCTCGACTATCGTGATGAACTCGTCAGCTTTCTTCCAGTCGTCGACGTCGCCGACTTCGGGGATGACGAATCCGTCGATGTTTTCGATCGCTCCGTTTTCGGGGTCGGCGATCTCGAGCATATGTTTAAGTCCCCTGTAACGCGTGCTGGGGGAGTCACGGTGCCAGACAACGCGGGGATGAATTTCGCCGGGGAAGTCGTCTCCTCCTTCGGCGACGACCTCTGCGATGTTCTCCGCTCCTTCGTCCCTCATGTTGGGTGCGGTGGCGTCCTCGTTGTCGGGGACCCAGACGTCGGGTGCCTTCATTCCCTCTAATCCGATAGCGCTCTTCAGCATCTTGGCGGAGTCCTCTTCACCCTCCACGGCGGTCGGTGTCGTGAAGAAGGTTCTGACGAACTCACGTTCTGTTTCTGCACTCATTGTTTATCGGATCGAACTTGTTCGAACCGGCGTTTATTCCTTTTGATACTGGTTCGATACGGAACGAATAGACGGATAGAATACCGAGAAATGTTAAACAACATAGAAAAAAAGAAAGGTGATGCAGGGGAAGGAGGGGAAAACATTGTAAAAAAGACGGAAAGGTGATGCAGGGGAAAAAGGGGAAAACATTGTAAAAAAGACGGAAAGGCGATGCAAGGGAAGGACGTGAAAACATTGTAAAAAAGACGGAAAGGCGATGCAAGGGAAGGACGTGAAAACGATGAAAAAAGATGAAAAGACAATGCAGGGAGAGACGGTGTGATGTCGGATGTGAAGAAACTGACTCTGTTTTCAGCTGTCGGTTAGCCTCCTTTCCCTTATCTGTCTGGGATAATCGGCCCCGGACCCGTCGGGGGTGGATGAGGACGTCTTTCATCGTCTCCGAGATTAAGGGTCTTCACCCTATCCCAGGATTTCTCATCGACCACAACCATCTCGGAGTCCGACAGAACGTAGAGCGAATCTCCAATATATGCCGCCCTCCGGGGGTTATCGATCTTCAGTGCTTTCTTTAACTCCAAGCCGTCGGAGTACGAGAACACGTATCCTGCTTCGCGCCCCGGTATGAAGAAAACCTCGTGTTTCGGGTCCTGGAGGAAGGCGCGGTGTGTGTCAACGACTTCGCTGTCGTAGTCGCTGAGGATATAGTCGGACTCCACCTTCGGATCAGCGGGATTCGAGACGTCGAATATAACTACCTTGACTTCCCCGTCCTCCTTCCCCACCCCCAAGATACGGTTTTTCTCCAGTGGATGGAGATATGAGGAAAATCCCGGTAGCTTGAGTTCGCCCTCGAGCGTTGGATCGTCGGGGTTCGAGAGGTCGAGTACATGAAAAGGATCTATCCTCCTGTAGGTGACTACGTATCCCCGGTCACCCATGAAACGCACCGAGTAGATCCGTTCGTCGAGACCCATACCCTGCACTGAACCTCTCCTTTCGAGGTTGCCGTCGAGGACGTATACATCGTTCTCGGTCGAACCACCCACCTCCACCGTGTGGGACCTACGGAAGCCATGGTGGTTTACCGGAGTGAGGCCCTGGATACTCCTACTGGATACGGTGGTGGCTATCCTCAAGTCGCCCTCGTATTCGTCCAGGCTCCACTGGTTCAACGGATTTCCGGGAACCGTACCTGTCTCGGCTACCTCCAGGGAGTTTAGAGGTATCTTGGCTATACCTGTACCCTGTAGCTTTTTCCTGTTGTTTTCCAGGTATTTCCGGAACCTGTTACTTAGTTCCGTCTCCTTGGTCTTCCGTTCGTCCTCCCCGAACCTGCTCAACCAGCCATCGATTATCTCTCTGACTTCGACCTGTTTAGCTTCTTCAGATATATCGTAGCCTTCGAGTTTCTCTATCCTCTGTGTGACGTTCTCCCCAACCAGGTCGGTGTTGTTCGCGAGGAAGTCGAAGTATACAGTCGTTGCCGACGTCGATGTAGGATACGTCAGGTACAGGTTTTTCGTCGACATGTAAACTACGGAGTTCCCGGATGAACCCACCATAGAGGTCTTATCACCGACCTCACCCGTCTCCGGATCGAGGGAAAAAACGTTGTAGGTTACGTCGACATCAGTCTGTACATTCGGACGGTAGATCGAGGTGCAGGGTATAGAAACTTCCTCCATAGGTCTTATCGGACAGGGATTCCCCCTGTCGACATCCTCCGAAAGTACGATGTATACCTTACCGTTCTTCAGACGTGAGGTTTCCAGCGAGGCGTTGAGTTTCCGACTCCATTTTTTACGTGGTTCTTTTGGGTCGGAGACGTCGTATCCAAGTATTCGGTTGGTCTGGAAAACCATTAAGACGTCATCGTGTAGTAGAAGTTTCCCTGCCTCGGATATGTTGGCATCCACGGCGGCGTCCTCCGGCGGCCGGGCGTCGATTACCTTCGTGACCTGGTCATCGAACCTGTTCGTTGAGAAGTAGATATTTTCCGCGGTGTTCTTGAGAAGGTCCGGTTCGTCTATACCCTCGACCTGGACGTTGGTGGTGGAACGCCGGATTTCGGAACCGGACCCCGCCTTCTGCGACTGTTTGGCGGCGGAAACCTGTTCTTTAATGGGGGCCCCGGAAACATCTTCACTAAACTCCCTTGTAATCTCGGCCCCCGTGAAACCTCTATTCCGGGAGGTTTCTGGAGCGTTTATGAGATACTCCCTGAACTCTGCTTTCGAACCGAACGTCTCCACCTTATCCGACGGTATTATCTCATTATCCAGTTCACCCGACTCCGGACCGTCATCTGTTCCCGAGTCTTGCTGGTCCTGCGCAATACATCCCGAAAGACCGACGCCGAGGCTTAACGCCACCACCGAGATAATCAGCACGAGTTTTCGGTTTTGCATGTAGTTAAATTCGCCGTAGTCCGAGTTAATACTTCTTTAGGCTAAAATTATTACTTTACCTAAATATTGAAGAAAAGCCGTACATCCTTATTCAAAATCCTTATTCGAAAATTATGTAGCCGGAAATAAACCTTCTTTAATAAAATAAACCGTCTATATCTTTATTCGTAGGGGAATCTCCCTTACTTTCTAACTATCACCTAGATCCAGTGTCTTCATCCGCTGCCAGTTTTTCTTGTTCACGGCCACCATCTCAGAATCCGATAAAATGTATAGGGTATCGCCGATATACGCCGCTCTCTTGGGATCTTGTATCTTGAATGCTTTTTCTAGCTGGAGGCCGTCTCTGTAGGAGAACACGTATCCCGCACGGTCCCCCGGAATGAAAAATACCTGGTGTCTAGTGTCCTGTGAACTACCTCGGGATCAAGCCCCGAGGCACTCTCGCTGAATTTCTGTAGATAGTTTCCGGTGTGGTCTTGAGTATATCCGGTTCGTCTATACCAGCGACCTGTACGTTTGTCGACGATGCCCGACGTTCACCGGACTCTTTTCGTTTTTCGGCGCTGGTATCGTTGCTATAACTCCCGGATCTTATATTCCTACTCTCACCAGGGCCGTAACATCCGGCCTCTCCGGCAACGTTTTCGCCCTCCAATAGGTGGCGTCGTTTATGTACTCCCTGAAATCCCTGGCGGAATCGAACTTCGCCAGTTCCGTAGATCTATCCCCATCACCACCTGAGATACCCGAACCATCCTGGCCGATACATCCCCCAAATACCGAAAGAACCAGTAAAATCACACCAACCAGAACGATACGTCTGGACCCATGTTTCATAACTGTAAACTAAACTTGGCTCGATAGGCAATACTTTTTTGTTGAAACCTTCGTCACCAAGGTGTCAGTTGTTATGACGTCTATCCGAGGTTACCGAGATAGACTCCGGGATAGATTCTGTCCAACTTGCCAGGGCAGAGACGGGTTAACCCTGGGTTCAGTATTAGAACTAATCCTAAATCAGGGAAAACAATCCTAAATCAGGTTTATATCCTAAACTAGGTTGACTTCCTCAACCTCTATCCCTCCCCTGACGCCATCCCAGTGAGTCTCGTACTCCAGTTCTATACTCGAATCCATGTGTGGTCCGTCCACCACGAGCGTCTCGTACTCGCCGCCCTCCCCCATGGGATGGACGCCGTACTCCTCGTTAAGCTCCAGGAGTTCGTCGACCGCCTTACCGTCTATCTTTCTTCCCAGCCAGGATTCATCGAGACCACCAGCCGCAACCGCTGTTATCATGACCACGTAATCTTCCACAATCTCACGTAGCTTCTCCTCCGGATCGGTGTGCCATAGGGGAGCGAGTGAATCGAGCCCGAGTTTTTCCGCCGTTCCGTCCACCCTTGATTTCTGGTACGAGCTTTCGACGGCTCCGGAAACTACGGCGTCGACATCGAGTTCCTGGAGCTTGGTTTTTAGAGGCGTGATCTCGTCACGTTTTTCGACGTCCGGGTCGGGTTTTCCTTCTATCTCGACATGGTGGAGGTCGACGTCCCAGCTCAATGATTTTACCGCTAACTCCGCGGGATCCGTCGCCTGCGTATGGTACATGTAGCTTCCTTCCTCCGCCGTCACTATCACGACATCCGTTACCTGGTGTTCCTTATGGGCTTCGTACATCGAGTACGTGGAGTCCTTTCCCCCCGAAAAAAGCGAACATACCTTCATCCCACCTGTCTCGCTCATTTTTCTTCCTCCACCGTGAACAGGTCGTACCTGTCGGTTTCATAGAAATCCATCCTCATTCCGGCGTCTAGCCACGCATGGCCGTAGGAGAACGCAGCCAGCGCATTCACGTAGTCGTCCTCGTTTTTGAAATGCCGGCCGTCGGAAAGATAAGACTCCGCCATCACCCGGAACTCCTCCGCATTCTCATCCTTGGTTTTAATTTCTGTATGTTCAACCGCCTCGGACAACATCCTCTCGTACTTCTTGGTCTTCTCCCTAAGACTGGCTCCCGTCATATGTATGTACGGAACTGCGTGGTTGAAGTTAATATGAATGGTGTTCCGTGACTCAGGACGGTTATGTTGACATCCTCCCCGCCGTGACGGCGTATGCAAATCACGAAGTGATTTGCTTGC
>JBDGRN010000131.1:0-5510 GCA_042218125.1 Halobacteria archaeon
GCAAGCTTCGAGACGAAAAGTAAACCGCCCAACCTCATCCAGCCAAATCGCTTCGTCTGGAGTGCTTTCTTGAGGGAATTAAAAAAGCCACGGGTTGTCGAAAAGCGGAGTATTCAAAAATCAGAGATTTTTGGATGTCCTGGAAAAACGTTTCGTTTTTCGGGATACGTGAATCTTTGATTCACGAGATCTGAAAATCTCCGATTTTCAACAGTTTTCGGCTTTCGCAAATCCCGTAGGGATTTGCCAAACACCCGACCCGTGGATGTTTACATCCTGGATTTTGATCACTCGTTCAGGTTTTGTTAACGTGACTTGTTACATCATTACCATATCTTCGCCGAACTGAAAGTTTCGTTGCACTCGGAACACTCCCAGATTATCTCCCCCTCTTCTACATCAACGGGTGAGATGGAGTCTTCCGACCCACAGGAACCACATCTCGATGCGTTCAAAAGCATCTAGTTTTGGTAGGAGGTAAACGTCATTAACTATACTTCGGTTGTGATTAATGAACTGTAAACCAACATCCCGTTAAGGGGTTTATTAAGCTCATCATCTTTCGGAGATTATCTGTCGAAGTTCATATCTGGACATTCTTCCATATAGGCTATTGAAACCTGAATTTCCGTCGAGGAATATAGCATAATTTAAAAACCTGAAAACTATTCCCCAGTCGAAATGAGGGGGTTGAGGGGGTTGTTTTGTTGTTTGACTGCAGGTAAAGACAGATTTGAGGTTCTCTTACCGCCTATCTAGGCTCCATTCCAGGAGTGCGCCGCCGGACATCTCCTCGACGGAAACGAGTTCGAGTTCGGGATAATCCTCCAGGAAGCCTTCGCCGTCCACGATTGTCGGTGAGTCACGGCCACCTATCACGGTATCTCCCACGTAGAGTATAAATCGATCGACGAGATCCTCCTTGAAGAAAGAGTATACGAGTTCGCCGCCGCCCTCCACCATCAGGCTACCGTAACCGAGTGATTCGAGATACTCGACGAGTTTCCGCAAATCGACACGTTCTTCACCCGCCTCAACCACACGTGACCGACGGTCGAGAGCTTCTACGCGGCCACCGGGGGCGTCCTCCGTGACCGCCACGACAGGCCTCGTGTCGACGGCGTTTTCTATTAGTCGGGCATCGGGGGGCATCCTGGCACGCGAGTCCGCCACAACCGGAACGGGGTCGGGTCCCGCGTCCGTCGTAAGCGAGGGGTCGTCGGCAAGCACTGTCCCCACGCCCACCATGATGGCGTCGCTTTCTGCCCGCATTTCGTCGACGCGCCGGAAGTCCTCAGAACTCGATATCTCGACCTGTTCCCTCTTTCGGTTGGATATCTTTCCGTCGGCGCTGACGGCGGCGTTTACCGTGATCTCCATAGTTTCGTGTTCCCGTGATGGAGTATCCGGCGCCCGAAGTTAACTTCACGGATCGACTCCAGGTTTTTGAAACTGCGGTCCTTAACCTCGTCGGTAGAGTTAGAGATAATATAGGGATTCACGGACAGGATTAATAAGCCCTAATAGATTGGAAACTGAGTTGTGGATAGAGACATGTTTAACGCCGAAATAAACGCGGGTTTACTCCAGTCAGCGGTGGATACGGTCAACGTCCTGGTCGATGAATGCAAGGTGAGGATGGAGGAGGACGGTCTCCACATCAAAGCTGTTGATCCGGCGAACGTCGGTATGGTCGAACTCGACGTCGAGAAAGAGAGTTTCGAGAAGTACGAAGCGGACGGCGAGGTGCTGGGGATCAACCTGGAGAGGTTTGACGACATCGTGGGTATGGCGAACAAGGGCGACGTGGTAAAGCTAAGGCTTGACGAGGAGACACATAAACTCAAGATACAGATAGAGGGTCTGAGGTACACCCTCTCGCTTATCGATCCTTCGTCGATACACCAGGAACCTAACGTACCCGACCTTGACCTCCCCGGAGAGGTAGTTGTGGCGGGTGCCGAGGTCAAACGCGGCATAAAAGCGGCGGGTATGGTGAGCGACCATATGGCGTTCGGCGTCGAGGACGGTGGATTCTACATGTCGGCGGAGGGTGATACCGACGACGTCCGTGTCGACCTGGGGGAAAATGACGTGATCGCGGTCGAGACGGGCGGCGAGAACGCCTTCTCACTGTTCTCCCTTGACTACCTTGACTCGATGTCTAAAGCGATTCCACGTGACGCACAACTAACGCTCGAGATAGGTGACGACTACCCTGTCAAGATGAACTTCGATATCGTCGGCGGCGACGGCCACGTCACTTACCTGCTCGCGCCACGTATAGAGAACGAGTAAGACTCTATACGTTGAACGAGTAAGCTGTATACGTTGGTGATCTGCAGATGGAAATATTGGGACGACTATGCCGGTATTTAGGAAGTTTAAACGCAAAGTCGGAAAGGAGTATGCCGGTATATAGCTGGCGTGTAAACGGAGAGTTGGAAACTGGTGCCGTTACGCGGTGATGAGTAAGCCGTTAACGTGTCAACGAGTAAACCAAATTAAAGAAAAGAGTAAACTGTAATGAGTTACGCAGTCCCGACAAAGCTGGCTAGATACCCTTTCTTCGACGAAGCTAAAGACGTGGTCGGTGGCCGAGTAGGGGGATTCGAAGATCTCGTATCGGATGCCGTCCTCGAAAGGGCGGAGGAGAGGGTAGTGAACTCCATTGAGGGACGTACTGTGGGTGAGATCACGTCGTCCACGGAGGACGAACTCTACAGCTATCCCGTGGCCCGTGCCGTAGTCAGCGCAATAGACAAACACGCACTTACCCGGCGTTACGCCTGGGCGGAGGCAAACACGGCGTACAGGAGGTTCCAGGACGACCTCAAGCAGTCGGGTAAGAGCTTTGGAAGTGTCGGGGACGCACGTACCGACTTCAACGAGGTCAGGGACGAGCTGGATTTCGATCTTGAGAGCGGTCCTGAGAGTTACGAGCTAGCGGTCGACAGGTATCTCGAACTCGCTTCCGGGATGAGTGACGAGGAGTGGAAGCTCGTCAACCGCGCCGTCAGCGACGGTTGGGTGGAGGTTTCACGCAGCGACGTACTTGAGCTTGCACGTGAAGCCGTGAGGCAACGTATCTCCGACGACCTCCCCATCGAAACTAACTCCGCCGTCGAGGAAGCCGTCGCTCCCGCGGTGGAGACGGTCAAGGAGGTACTGGCGGAGACCCAGCTGACGACGGATATTGAGAGGGTCGAGGAAGGTGTCTTTCCGCCATGTATGAAGGCGCTTCTGTCCGATATTCGTGAGGGGGAGCACCTCGACCATCATTCACGTTTCGCGATAACGGCTTTTCTCAGCAACATAGGTATGGATACCGACGACATCGTCGAGACGTACGAGGTTAATCCTGGTTTCGAGGAGGATATGACGCGGTACCAGACCGACCACATACAGGGAGAGACCAGTCCAACCGAGTACTCCTGCCCCTCCTGCGCTACCATGGTGACCTACGGAGACTGCAGGAACCGTGACGAACTTTGTGAGACGATAAACCACCCCCTCGGCTACTACAGGAAGAAGTTAGAGGATCTCGATGAAGAAGAGGAATCCGGAGGAGACGAGGCAAAAGAGGAGGATGTGGAGGGGGAGGGAATGGATGGTGAAGTTGAAGAGGGTGCTGAAGGGAAAGGAGGTTGAAGGGGAAAAGTTGTGGGTGTCGTGGGAATGGATGGTGAAGTTGAAGGGGAAAAGCCGTGGTTAAATTAAAACTGTGGTTCCGGTAAAGTACTGCTTTCCGAAAAACCGTTAGATTCGGTTGTATCGTACCCGTCTCCGACTCCGGCGTTTTTCTCTATCTGTACATGCGATCCGATATTTTGAGTCCCGCGAAACTGCTCAGAAGGATAAAGACCACGAGTGCGGCAAGTACACCCCATCTTCTGATCCCTTCGGGCAGGCTTTCGGCGAAACCCAGCTGGAGTACGAAGATTAACGTAACGGCGACAGTCGCAGCAACCGGGAACTTAACATCTCCCATATAGAGAGGAAGCCACGTGTTTCAATTAAGCCTTCCGGAGTCCGGCGTTAACTGGGGTAGATTCAGTTGGGTGTAGGTCCCTGCACTAAGTTTAAATTCGGCAGGAGTATATATTCTCATGGCCATGAACTGCCCCGGCTGTAGCGAGGAAATATACGAGGATGAGCTGATAGACGGGGTGTGTCCTCTCTGTGGGGAGAAGGTGGAGCGGCACGAACCCAAGAAGCTTCCCGAGGGCCGGGAGCAGACGGTGAACGAGATACTCGACATGTTTGAGGACGATGTCGAAACCGTAGCCATGACGGTGGAGACGGAGGAAACCACACGTGACCTTACCATCTCATTGGAACCCGGTTTCTGGGAGAGAGTCCTCCCGAAGAAGTGTGCGGCTTGTGGCAGATGGCATCTCCGGGTGGGTGAGAAGAACTACGAGATAGAGATAGAGGGTGACGAGGGATCACTGGCGAAGGAGTACCTCTGCCGTCTCTGTACCCCTGTAGACGACGAATAGTTATATTCCGGTCCGTTAAGGAGGTAGGGTGGTTTAAAAAACTGATCTTCGGTTAATTAAACTGGTACTTCGGTATTTACCTGATACTTCGATTTTTAATTGGTACTCCGGTTTTGATAACGGTATCTCGGTATATTCAACTATACGTCGTTTGTGGGGTAAGGAGGAACTGTGGTGTGATGGGGAACTGTGGGTAATGAGTAAACTGTGGAGTAAAGGGAAAAGTCGGTTTATACGGGATTTAAATAGGCTTGATCCTGTCTGAGTCGACGGAGTAACACATTCCCTCGAGCATCAGGTCCTCCAGTATCTCCTCGCACTCCTCATCGGATACGCCTTTGTCCACGACCCGCTGTTTTATCTCGTCCTTTCCAACCCCCTCGTCGCCGGCGTCTTCCTCTATTATCCCAAGTATCAGGTCCCTGGGTGATTCCTCGAATTCGGTGACGTCGTTGTCCTCCTCCACGTCCTCGGGTTCGGAACTCACATCTTCACTCTCCCCGGAACCGTCTGCTTCATCCGTGACGGTGTTTTCTTCCTCTTCCGTGGCGTCACCGGTGTCCCAGTCCTCTTCGTCTGTTTTCGTAGCGTCCGAATCCTCCCCGGATAACCCGGTTTCCGGCTCCCCGTCACCGACTTCCGTCGCGGTCCCTTCCGGTTCACCGGACAGAGTTGTGTCTTCATCCTCGTTTTCCTCCGAATCCGGATCGAACTCCGCACCCGTCACGAAATCATCACCGAACTCGTCCTTTATCTCTTCCCGCTGACCGTCGTCCCACTCCCATTTACCTTCTCCTTCCTCACCGGTAACATCCTTTTCCGCCGTACCGGTTGAACCGGTGCCGGCTTCCGATCCGGTTCCGGAATCACTGCCCGTCCCCTCCGTAAAGGAACTCTCTCCTTCGGCAAAGCCTGATGAACCTTCCTCATTCTCCACGTCTCCGAACTCCGTGGAGTCCCCTGTCTCGGTTTCCGGTTCTTCGGAGATATCTGCCTCGATCTCTTGGG
>JBDGRN010000131.1:5610-12914 GCA_042218125.1 Halobacteria archaeon
TGGTGTCAGTTTCGGCTTCCTCGGTAAGATCGGTCTCGATCTCTTGGGTGGTGTCAGTTTCGGCTTCCTCGGTAAGATCGGTCTCGATCTCTTGGGTGGTGTCTGTTTCGACGTCTTCTGTGCCATCTATCTCTTCATCCTCTAACTCTATACCATCATCCGTACCAGGTTCGGTTCCTGTATCTATCTCTTCAGAAAGGTCGGTAAAGCCATCCGTGGCCTCGTTTTCCAGAACTTCGTCCTCCGGGAACTTCTCTTCAGTAACACCGGAACCTCCCATGTAGAACTCCTCCACGGCTTTTTCAGCGTCCAGTTCCCGGGAGGACTGGTCGCCGATAACTTCTACGGCGGTTTGCGTCAGATCCTCGACGTAGTCCGTGTCGAGGCCGTAATGTTCCGCCGTCTCCCGTACGTCGTAGAGTCCGTACGGATCCTCCTCTCCCCGCGGTTCGCTGAAGCCGAGTTCGGAAGATAACGTGGTGAGTCTCGACAGGGTTTGGCTGGCGGCCTGGAGGTTCCACCGGTCCCTGGTATCGGAATCGACCTCGTTGACCTCCTCCGGACGTATACTGGTGTAGACCTCGTCCCCGTCGTCTGGTGTGTAGGTCCGTGCCTTACCTACGACTGCGACGAAGGCGGGGGGTGTGAGGTCGGCGAAGAAGGACATCGCATCGGGCTGGTACTGTCCGGCGTAAACCATGTAAGCACCCGTCGGATCCGAAATCCTGACGCGGTAGAGGTCGTCGGTCTCTCCGATGTTGTCGACCTCCGTCACCACACCGACGACGAAAAGCCGGTTGACCTTGGCTCCCGTCGGGGTTACGACGTAGTTGGGTGACCTTTCGTCCTCACCCTCCTTAAAGCTCCAGTCGGCGTCGTTGTACTCCGTGGAGAACAGACGCCAAGCTACCTCCGTGCCGCTGTCGAGACCGTCGGTACTCAAGATCCGTCACCTCCCTCAACCGAGTCTATTTCGTACTTCTCAAGTAGGGCGTCGGCGGCCTCTGTGGCGTCCTCAGTCACCCAGGAGAGTTCGGTCGCCTCCATGTTTGCGCCGTACTCACCGAGGCTGACGTGTCCACGTACCCGGACGGTTCTCCCGACCACGCGTTCCGAAATTGAGTCCGAAACCACCGACTGATCCATCGCCTCCCGCGCCTCCTCCAGTGCGGCCTCCATGTCGTCGCCGTATATCTTCTCCGAAAGCTCCCGGTCGAGAATGAGGTTGACTGCCGCCGTCCCGTCGTCCAGGACAGCCTTGGTTCTCATGTCGCCATCGCCGTCGACCTTTCCATGCGTCCGGCACTGACCTTTCTGTATCACTCGGCCGCAGTCCGGACATCTCTGTATCAAGCCGGAGCCGTCCTTGACCTCCAGCACCGATCCACGGATTTGAACGTCGTATATACCGCCGTTCCGGATAGCTTCAGCTACCGTGGTTTCGGGTGCCGATCCGTCTACGTCGAGGTCACCGATCTCACTTACTTCGGTGAACTCTCCTAGGTTGACCTGGGCGACCCCCCGGAAATCGTTTACGTAGGCGTTCTCTATTCTGATGGAGTCTCCTTCATCGAAGTCACGTGCCATCCAGTCCGTGAACGGCAGTCTCCCCGAACCGTCACCGAAGACACCGGAGGTTATCCTGGTTTCCTCGTCCCGTCCGTCGATTACGCGTTCCTCGGTATCGACGACCTCCACCTCCAAGGTGCATCCTCTGTCTCCCGATTCGACGTCGGCCAACTCCCGGACTCCGTAGGCTTCCTGTACAGGGGGTTCGTCGAGACCGTCCACCTCCCGGACGTCAGTGCTCTCGTTCACGTTTATCTGGAGTTCGTCGTTCCACTCCCGGACGTTTACGCCGGAAAACTCAACCGTATCTCCGGGTTCGTATCCGAAATCAGTCCAGCAGGTGTAGTCGATGGTTCCCGAGGAATCAGAGAGTTCCCCCTCTACTATCACGGTGTCCTCGCCGTCGATCCGTATGCTTCTCTTTCCCCCTGAAACGACTACCGCTCTCACCGCGGCGTTCGAGGTGCTCGCCTCCACCTCGGATATATCGAGGGTTGAGGGCTCGCTCGGCGCGCTGGTTTCGCTCTGGAACCGCCGCCGTACGCTTCGTTTCGCCTCGTCTACCGGGACGCTGTACTCGAGCAAGTTCTGGAGTGCCTGTTTGATTTCTTGGGGTTCAGCACTCAGTTCTTCGGTTAGTTCCGCGACGTGGTCGTCAATTTCCTGGTCGGCCTCCTCGACACTCATCACTTAAGAAATAACTTCACTGGAACATAAAAATAGCGAGTCCCAAAGCCCCATGAAACTGGAGGCGTCTGACGGACGTGTGACAAGTAAATCAACCCGTATCCTCCGATCTATCACCGGAGTCTATAGTGGCTCCGTTTTCCGTTCTCTTTATTATCTCTCTATGTTTTCCGCTCTCTTTATTATCTCTCTCTACGTTACCTTCCTCTATCACTGCTTCAGAGTTCTCCGCCCGCCTTGAGGTACTCCTCCAAGAGGTTGGGGAAGTCCCTGCCCTTCATGTACCGGAGGCCGAAGTCCTCCGCCCACTCGATGATGCCCTGATCCTCAGTTACTACTCCGGCGTTTAGCTCCCGCGCCAGGATAAGGAGGTCCATATCCTCCCTGCTGTCGAGGACGCCCTGACGTAGCGCGCGTCTGTACTCAGTCCGCAGGTCCGAGATGACCTTGTCGACCTCCGTCATGTACTCGTGGTCGTCCACAGTCTCCTCCTTCGTCTTCTCCGCTTTACGGACAGCCTTCTCCGAAACCCGGAGTCCCTTGTCCATCCTGTCACGTATGTCGGCTATGAAGCTGTAGACGATGTCGCTTGGAATCATAACCTCAAAACGCGCGGGATTTTTCTTTATGAGCCAGGTGTTGAGCTGGGTGAAGACCTCGTCCGGTATGGTGCGGTCGTTCAGCATGCCCGCGAGTTCGTTATACGTGGTCGGCGGCATGTAGCACGAGATGTTGAGGTTCATCTTCGCCTTGGCAATAAGATCGAGAAACCATTCGAGCGTGTCACGTAACTCCTCGTCATCCCTCCTGATTTCTTCGGTGATGAAGGTGGAGGTGTCGAGGACGAACCGCTGCTTCAACGGATGGTCCGCAGACATTTTATAAAAATATCGGTTTTACTTCCACTTATGTCTACCTCAAACCTACTTCATGGAACAAGTCTATTAGAGATAAGTAGGTTTTTGTGGAGCAGGTAGGGTGAGGTGATTGGCTTTACCGAACCGGATACGTTGGCGGATTTTGACAAGACAACTAATATATGCGGCATCTCTCTATCTCACAGTATGAAACCGAGACCGAACTCCAAGGAACTTTTCGACAGGGCGCTCGACGTCTCCCCGGGCGGTGTATCGTCACCCGTACGGAGCGTCGAACCCTATCCGTTCTTCGCCGAGAAGGGCGACGGTGCCTACCTCTACGACGAGGATGGCAACCGGTACATCGACTACTGTATGGGGTATGGACCCCTGATGCTGGGACACGGACTACCACAGGAGGTGGAGTCCGACGTCGTAAGCCAGATATCAGACGGCGTACTGTACGGTACACCCACACGTCTCGAGGTAGATTTCGCCGAATTTATCGCCGACCGGGTTCCGTCGGTCGAGATGTGTCGTTTCGTCAACTCAGGTACGGAGGCGACTATGAGTGCGATCCGTGCCGCGAGGGGATACACAGGAAAGAAAAAGATCGTCAAGGTCGAGGGCGGATTCCACGGCGCACACGAAGGGGTGCTGGTAGAGGCTGGTAGCGGTCCCGCAACTCTCGGCACACCTGATTCGGCCGGTGTACCGCGGTCCTTCACCAAACACACGCTCCAGGTTCCGTTCAACGACCCGGAGGCGGTAGAGGAGGCGTTGGGTGAGTACGAGGACGACGTCGCCGCCGTAGTTATGGAGCCTATTATGGGTAACACCGGCACCATACTACCCGAGGAAGGATACCTACAGGAAGTCAGTGAGATCACGCGGGAACACGACGTCCTCTTAGTTTTCGACGAGGTCATCACGGGGTTCAGGGTCGGGATGGGTGGAGCACAGGAGAAGTACGGCGTCACACCCGACCTCACCACACTCGGAAAGGTTACGGGTGCAGGATTCCCGATAGGTGTCTTCGGTGGACGTGCCGAGATAATGCGGGAGGTCGCTCCCGCAGGCGACATATACCAGGCGGGGACTTTCAGCGGAAACCCCGTAACGATGTCTGCGGGCTACTCTACATTGCGGTACATAGAACGTAACGACGTACATGGCCACGTAAGGAAACTCGGTAACAAACTCAGGAAAGGACTGGTCGAGGTTATAGAGGATAAAGATCTTCCCTACACAGTCGGTGGGACGGAGAGCATCTTCAAAGTGTTCTTCACCCGGGATGGCGAACCGCCGAGCGACCACGACGACGTCAACGACTGCGACACCGAGAGGTGGCGGAGGATATTCTGGGACGACGTCGTCGACGAGGGAGTATTCCTCCCCCCGAGCCAGTACGAATCCCAGTTCATCTCGTACAGCCATACAGAGGATGATATAGACGAGACCTTAGAGGCGTACAAAGCAGCGCTATGAAGCTGGGAACCAGAGGAAGCGACCTCGCCGTAACACAGGCCAAGATGGTGGGTGATCGGCTCGACGACCTGTTGGTTGACTGGGAGTACGTTACGGTGGAAACGAAAGGAGACCGTTACAAGAACGCCCGGTACGACGAGATAGGTGGCCAGGGTGTCTTCGTTAGAGAGCTCGACAGACGTGTAGTCGAGGGGGACGTCGACGCCGCAGTCCATTCGATGAAGGACATGCCGGTAGAGAGACACGAGGACCTCGAAATAGCGGCAGTTCTGCGGAGGGATACGCCGTACGACGTCCTGGTAACGACGGATGGAAAGTCGATAGAGGAGCTTGGCGACGACCCTGTCGTGGGTACTTCGAGCATGAGGAGGCGTGCCCAGCTAAAAAGATACGACTCCGATATCGAGGTCCATGATCTGAGAGGGAACGTCGATACTCGTGTAGAGAAGCTACGGGACGGCGACTACGACGCTGTCGTGCTGTCTGGTGCTGGCGTCGAGAGGATGGATCTAGACGTAGAAACCCACAATCTCAACCTCGACAGGTTCGTGCCTTCGGCCAACCAGGGGGTGGTTGCCGTAGTTGCCGAGGATGGAACGGATGAGTTCGAGACCCTCCACAGGATAGAGGATTCGAGAACCCGTGTCGAGGCGACTGCGGAGAGGATAGTACTGTCCGAAGTTGGAGGTGGATGCGTGATACCGATGGGTGTGTTTGCCCGTATTGTGGGAGAGAAGATAGAGATACGTGGAGAGGTACTGTCGCTCGACGCGGAGGAAGAGGTGAAGCTAGACAGGAGGTATCCGGTCGAGAGCTACCACCAGGGTGCACGTAAGATGGCGGAGGAGATGAAGGAGATGGGTGCCGTGGAACTGATCGAGGAGACCGAAAGGAAACTGGAAGAAGAATGATGGGGAGACAAGTCGCGATATTCCGGCCGGACGATCACCGAACGCAGAACAGCACCGAGGTCCTCGAGGAGATGGGTTACGAGGTGTTGTCGGATCCCTTGCTTGAGCCAGGTCCTACCGGAGAAGACCCGCTCCCTAACCCCGACTGGCTCGTACTTACCAGCGTATCGGGTGTCGAATTAACGTTCGACGACGTCAACGCCGCCAACGCTGCCGACACCGATCGTACTCGGGTCGCGGCTATCGGGCCTAAGACAGCCGACGCAGTGAGGAAGAAGGGCATGAAGGTGGAACTCGTTCCGGAGGATTACTCGAGCGCGGGACTGGTAAACGAACTCGGGGACGAGGTGGAGGGAAGGAAAGTCGAGGTCGCCCGCAGCAACCACGGCACAGCCGAACTCCTCGACGGGTTGAACGACGCGGGTGCCTACGTCCATGAAACCGTACTATACCATCTCGAAAAACCCGACGGCGCAGGTGAACCGACCGTCGATGCTCTACGAAACGGTGAACTTGACGCAGTGCTGTTCACCTCCTCTCTCACCGTCGAGAACCTCATTGAAACGGCGGCCGGTCTCGGTAATTTAAAAGACGTTGGTTCGGAAGAAGAGCTGCTGGACGACGTCGTCGTGGGCGTTATAGGGGAACCTACGCGCCGGACTGCTGAAAACCTCGGCATCCAGGTTAACTACGTCGCGCCACAGGAAACGTTTCTCTCAATGGCGCGGGAACTGGACAACCACCTGTAAAACAGACCTGGCCTTTGAATACTCGTCGCAGTTCTGTAGAACCAACAGATCTGTCCGTCGGTGAACTCACTGGAACGAGCCGATGTCCCTTATTTTTCCCATTCCCTAGCTTTCTTCGTCTTTGGTTTCTTCATCGTCGGTTCCTCTGTCGAAAATCTCGTCGACATCCTCGACTTCTTCCTCATCGTCTATTTCGCCGATCGTTTCTTCGATGTCCTCCAGGTCAGGTCCTTCCTCTACGGCTTCGCTAACGGTTTCGACCTTATCTTCACCCTCCTTTCTCTCCAGCATCTCTTCGTACTTCTCGACCTTTTTCTTGAGTTCTTCGACCTCCTCGCCGCCTTCCTTTATTTCGTCCTCGTCTATTTCCTCCTTGATCACTACGTCTTCCTCTATCTGTATCCAGGCGACACAGAGGGAGCCTCCTAAGATGCCGGCGAAGGTGCCGAGGAGGAGTGCACCCCACTCCGTACCCCCTACGATCGACAGCACTGACAGCACGATACCCACCAGACCAGCCAACGTCGACAGCTGGGGCTGAGTCATGGCGGCAATTCCACTAAGGAACACGAATAAGGCGAAGAAGAGCCCCACTATTCCCAGTATCTTTGCGGAACCTTCGCCGAACAGGAACATACTCAACGTCTGCGCGGGGGATATCGCAAGCAGCACTCCGGCAATAATCAGAAGCAACGCACCCCAGAACGGCCTTTTTTCCGCCCAGCGTCTGAATGTATTCCGTTTCCGGTCGACACGACGGTAGTTTTTGACCACAGGTTTTAGAATAACCTTGCTCATCGGTACAACCATAAGAATTGTCATAAGAAAAACCTTACCTCTACTGAGACCATTAACCACGGTTCTTAACCAATGAACTTAAGTCGAGAATTTTAAATACGGTTCGAGTGGCTGCAGTTGGTCGGTGTATTGAATGTGGGTTTGGTGAGTGGGTGTGTGGTTCTGGTGGTTTGAGTATATGGGCAGGTAAGCTAACAGATATTGTTGGAACAGATATTGTTGGAACAGATATTGTTGGAACAGAT
>JBDGRN010000066.1:0-5924 GCA_042218125.1 Halobacteria archaeon
CCGATCTCCGGGTTATGAGCCCGGCGGAATCTCCTGGCTATCCCATCCCGCTATACAATCTATATCCTCGTACGGTCCTTAAGAATTCCGGTTACGTATGCTAAAGATACTCGAACTCATCCAGGGAAACCGATTATGGATACACCTATAGAGCTAAATATACCGGTACTATTCAATGTTTTAACAGACGTATATTGACTCCTCAAAAAACTGTTTATTCTGTCTGGGACTGTAGTTGTTGGTCTGGGACTGTATTGTCAGCCTGACACTGTATTTTCGCCCTTGAACCGTCTTATCACGTTGGAACCGTCTTATCACATTTAATTTTACTATCGGTAGCCGTAATCTAACCTATGTTTATCGCATATTTCCGAAAGGTTAGATAAAAAACTGCTAAATTCCGGCAAAGAGTTAAGGACAATCCATGATAACTTATTCAGAAAGAATGTACGACAAGATACTAGTCCCTACAGACGGGAGTGAGGGAACCAGAAAAGCTGTAAACCACGCCCTAGCTATAGCCGAGAAGTTCGGTTCAGAGCTAAACGTAGTTTACGTGATAAACACCAGCGCGTATAGCACGCTTCCCGCGGAAGCCAACTGGGAATCCGTAACCAGTGCGTTGAGGAAGGAGGGTCGTGCGGCCACCAGCGGCATCATAGAGGAGGCAGAGGGACGGGGCGTAGACGTCGAAAAGTCCATCAAGGAAGGTGTACCCCACCGAGAGATACTGGAGTACGTCGACGAAGAAGACATCGATCTCGTGGTGATGGGGACGCATGGGAAAACCGGTCTAGACAGGTTCCTGCTCGGTAGTGTAACGGAGAAGGTGGTCCGTTCCTGCCATCAACCTGTCTTGACTGTAAAGCTGTCCGATGATGAGATGGAGGATGAGGGGGAGGTCGGAGAAGTTGACGAATCAGACGGTAACAGTGGAGATGAGGATACAGGAGATTAAGAGGATGCAGAAGGTTAAACAGGCCGAAGAAGACTAAAAACTGAAAAATTACAATCTGAACAGACAGAAAATGGCAAAAGTTAAAGACATTATGACTGGAGACGTCATCACGGCGTCTCTTCCCGGCACGCGTGAAGATATAATCGAGATCATGACCGACGGTGTCGTCAGTTCCATACCCGTCGTAAACGAGTCGAAGTACAGGGGGCTAGTCTCCCGGGACGAACTTCTGGCGAAACCCGGAGAGGACCAACTGGCGATGCTGATGAGAGAAGTGGAGCCTGTAGGGAGCGATACCTCGATAGAGGACTGTGCGAGAAAGATGATGGAGGGCGACGAGAGAAGACTACCCGTACTGACAGACGGCGACAAGGTGGAGGGAATATTAACCCTGACGGATATAACCGGATATATCGCCGATCACGGGGACGAAACCGACATCGGGGAACTGATCGAGGAAGGCATCCTAACTATCTGGGAGGAGACACCCATCGACGTCGCGGTCAACACGTTACTTCTGAACTCGGAATCAGCCGCCTGTATACTCGACAACAAAAACGAAATGGTGGGGATACTAACCGAAACCGACTGCGTGGGTGCCGCCGACGTGGATCTGGAGAACGAGGTTATAGGTGAAGCGGTAGCGGCGCAGGACGATCAGTGGATGTGGGAGGGGATTCAGGCTACCAGCACCGAGCTAATACCGGTCAACAAGATTTCCTATCCCGACGAACCTGTATCTAGCTTCATGTCGGACGACGTCGAAACGGTGGTAAGAAGCACCAACGTCAGCGATGCTGCGGAACATATGTACAACAACGGTATACACCATCTACCGGTCAGGCGTGGCGACCAACTTGTCGGTATGCTCGACGATACAGACCTTCTGGAGCATCTCGTCCGGTGAACTGAATCCGGGGATAGGGGATGTGGTTTAAAGTATTCTCACGGAGCCATGGTTCGGGGGTGTTTATTCCTTCCATGTGGTTAAAAAACGTTAGTAATACAAAACTGGCTAATGAAGACCGCGTATGAACACCGGTGAAGACAACGGCGACGACGTTTACTCTCGCGTAATTGAGTTATCTAAACGCCGAGGCTTTCTTTATCCAAGTTTCGAGATATACGGGGGCGTGGCGGGTTTCTGGGACTACGGACCACTGGGGACAGCATTAAAACAGAACGTACTCGACTCCTGGCGAGACAGTTACGTACGAAGAGAGGGTTTTGACGAGATAGATACACCTACTATCGGGATCCAGGACGTTTTCGAGGCGAGCGGGCATCTCGACGGTTTCGCGGACGTACTGGCTCAGTGTCGGGACTGCGGTACTTTCTACAGGGCGGACCATTTGGTCGAGGATTACACCGGGATCGAGAACGCCGATGGATACTCTCCTGATAAACTGGAGGACGTAATTTCCGAAAACAGGATAAACTGCCCGTCGTGCGGAGAACCGATGTCCGAACCTGTCGTTAAGGACTTCAACCTGATGTTCGAAACTAACGTGGGTCCAGGTAGCAGTAGACCGGGTTTCCTCCGTCCCGAGACCGCGCAGGGTATTTTCGTTGACTTCCAGCGTCTCAAGAGATATTTCCGAGGTAAGCTACCTTTCGGTGTTTCCCAGACAGGTACTTCGTACAGAAACGAGATCAATCCCAGGAAAGGTGTCGTGCGTCTGAGGGAGTTCAGACAGGCCGAGGTCGAGTACTTCAAGAAACCTGAGCAGGATATCGAGAGGTTCGACGAAGTCAGGGATATAGATCTCAAGCTGTATCCCGTGGAGGAACAGGAGAAGCCGGGTGGTGATGAACTCAGTATGACTGCGGGAGAGGCGGTTGAGGAAGGTGTAATAGAAAGTAAAACAATAGCATACTTCGTCGCGAGGAGCAAGGAGTGGTACGAATCGATCGGGATCGATCCGGATAGACTCAGGTTCAGACAGCATCTTCCCGAGGAGCGTGCCCATTACGCGAGTGACTGCTGGGACGGCGAAACCCTCACGGACAGGTTCGGATGGATAGAGGTCAACGGCGTCGCAGACAGAGGCAGCTATGACCTGGAGCAACACGCGGAAAGTTCAGGAGAGGATCTCTCAGTTTTCGAGGAGTACGACGAAGCCGTAGAGTCGGAGGAGGTAGTGGTGGAGCCAGATATGTCGGTTCTGGGTCCTGAGTTCAAGGGAAAAGCCGGAGAGGTTGCAGACGCCCTCCGTCATCTGGGTGAGAGTGACCCGGATGCGTTCGAAGGCAACGTGGTCGAGGTAGAGGTCGACGGAGAAACCATTGAGGTCGACGCAGACGTAGCGGGTTTCGAGAGAAGGACCGTAAAGGAGTCCGGCGAACGTGTGGTTCCTCAGGTTATCGAACCTTCATACGGCGTCGACCGTATCGTATACTCCGTAATAGAACATTCCTTTGACTCCGACGAGATTGAGGGTGAGGGCCGACAGGTACTGAGGTTCGAACCCGAGGTTGCACCGGTGGCGGTTTCAGTTTTTCCGCTCGTTAGCAAGGACGGCCTGGACGAGAAAGCCAGGGAGATAGAGGAAAGACTCCGAGGAGACGGTTTGAGGGTTGAATACGACGATTCGGGAGCAATAGGCAGGCGTTACAGGAGGCAGGACGAGGCCGGAACACCTTTTACCGTAACGGTGGATTACGAAACGCTGGAGGACGGTTCAGTAACCGTGAGAGACAGAGATACGACGGATCAGGTTCGTGTGGACGTAGACGAACTGGTGAACGTTGTACGTGATCTCAGGGAAGGTGTCGTTGATCTAGATGGCGTCTAAAAGTAAAACGGGTTTATCTAACGTGATTTCGGAAGTAAACGTCGGCAGGAGACTGATGCATTCTCTTACGGCAGTACCCGCATTAGCTTATTTGCTCGGTATCTTCACCTGGTTCGAAATTCAGGTGTTCGTTTCTTTCGGCTTCATCGTAGTGTTCGTGCTGGAGTTCGACAGACTGGTACTCGGTAACTCTTTTTTCGATCCGCTTTACAGGGATTACGAACAGGAGGTTCCCGCTGGATATGCTTACTCCGTAACGGGGCTTTTCCTTGCAGTGAACCTTTTCCGTCCCGAAATTGCCTGCGTCTCCGTTCTCCTTCTAAGCTGGGCGGATCCGTTAGCCGGTATGCTGGGGAGTGGGAAACTCAAGCCTGTGAAACCCAGGAAGATGCTCACATCCATGTTCGTGATATCACTGGGGGTTATCTTATTCGTGGACGTGTTTTTTTCCGAGGGGATAATAGCTATAGTCGGACGAAACAACCTGGATCCCAACATGTTCCACGACTTTCCTCCGGTAAGCATTTCCCTGCCCATGATGTTGGGTGGTGCACTGGCTTCTACGGTTGCTGACGGCGTCAAGCTCTGTATAACAAGCGAAGGTACCTCGTTACCCTACCTGACGATGGATATCGACCGTGACGGCTATATACTCGACGACAACATCACGATACCGGTATACTCCGGGGTCGTGATGACGCTGGTATCGGCTTTATTTTAATATTATTATGAACATTTTCGTGGTTTGACTGTTGATAGAATGCGTCTCTGGGGTTAGACTGTAGGTAAAGTATATCTAGCCACCGTCTTTATATAGTAAATAGATGGGTTCGTGTGGTTTCGAGTTTGATCCTCAGGTATGGAACGACTCCAACCAGAAGGAGTCCAGTCTGGACGAGACGTGGATCTGTCCCCACGATAGCTACATGGATTCGGGTTACTGCATTTTCCATATGTCGGTCGATGAACGTAGCGAACTCGGTGTTACGCGGTACCAGATCCAGGACGGTTTCACCGAAGCTATATCAAAAGACGGGGTCAAGCCGGGTTTCGTCGGATGCAGTTTCGAGAACATAAACTTCGAAGGAGTTGATCTGGGTGAGGGGGACGCAACGATCGATTTACGTCATACGGAGTTCGATAAACTCCGTCTCAAAGACGTCGATATGGCACCTGACCTTTATATATCAAACTCCCGTCTCGGTAAGGTATGTATAGACGGCTCCCGGTTTGGTAACGTATCCTGGGAGAAGTCGTACTTCAACAATGACTTCAGCGCCGACTCGACTGAGTTCCGGGGTGACGTCGACATCAGTGAGTCGGAGTTCCGTTACGACTGTATTTTTCCGGAGGCAAACTTTCGGGGATCCGCTGACTTCGGATTTACGGAGTTCAAGGGGGAGAACACCAACTTCAGAAACGTAGAGTTCAGGGATAGATCAGATTTCAGGAGCTCCGAGTTTCAGGATGTCGTTTTTTCAGGCTCGGACTTCAGTGAGATAGCCGTCTTCAGCACCACCCGTTTTAGAGGGGAAGCCGAGTTCGAGTTTCTCAGTTTTGGTGGCGGATGTGTTTTCGACGAATCCGTCTTTGACCACGATACCAGATTCAGAGGCTCGGATTTCCAGGGGGAATCGAGTTTCCGTGAAGTCGAGTTTCGTAGCTGGGTTAGCTTCAGGGACTGCAGGCCGGGCGCCCAACTCATTTTCGACGACACCAAGTTCCGAAAAAACTTGATCTTCGTTCCGGAAACCGCCAGGGAAAAAAATATGGTGAGCTTTCAGGGATGTCTCGTACTGGACGGTGAGATTTTCCTGCCTCTGAACATTCTTCTGGATCTCTCATACGCCACACTTGGAAACGTAAGTCTCAACACGGAGGTTTCGGGACAGAATCCTTTCGACCATCTCTTCCTCGTCAAAACCAAGTTCAGGAACTTTGACTTCGAAGCCTACGAGAACGAACTGAAGGAACTCGACTACCGTATCTATCCGAGAACCGAGGAGGTGACGTACAAGGAGTTTAACCGGGATCTCGGCGACGTAGATGTCGACGAAATGGAAGCTACGTTGGAGTATGCTGTCGACGATATAGAGGATCCGGGGCTCGAACGGAGGTTCAAGGAATCAACTGCGAGGATCAAGTCAACTGAAGAAGAGGGGTTTATTAGC
>JBDGRN010000066.1:5963-12806 GCA_042218125.1 Halobacteria archaeon
ACTCTTTTCACGTTTCTGACGAAGTTCACAGAGTACCGTCAGGTTTACAGTTTACTTAGTCCCGATCTTTACTTAATTCCAAACTTTCCGTGACGGTTTTCCGGGGTCGGCGTTAGTTATTAACTGCATTGAAGTTCGAACTAACTGACGTCGACACCGAGATAGTGCTGATGGGCAGATCCAACGGCGGGAAGTCGACGATAATGCGTGAGATCACGGGGAAGGACTTCGATACCGGAAGACGTCCCGGCGTTACCCGGAAACCGAACCAGTACGACTGGAGCGCCGAGTCGTTCGCGGTCACCGACATGCCCGGTTACGGATACATGGAGGGGGTGGAGGACGAACGCAACGACGAGATAAGGGATGGTATTGTCGAGTACCTGGAGCGACGCAGAGAGAAGATTCTTCTGGCGGTACACGTCGTGGACGCCAAGTCCTTCGTCGACGTCGTGGACCGGTGGCTGGAACGTGACGAGTTGCCATACGATATGGACATACATGGCTTCCTGAACGAACTGGGTATCCCTACAGTCGTTGCTGTAAATAAAATAGATAAAATAGACGTTGACGATAGGGACGAACGCCTGAACCAGATCGCGGACAGGCTAGGATATCTATCCCCCTGGAGACAGTGGAGAGACGTCTTCGCCACCACAGACGCCAAGTCCCGCAACGTGGAAGACCTGATGCAGCTGATACGGCAGAGGTTGAAGGAAGAGAAGAGACACGACCTACTGAAGTTCTTTACCTGACCTGATAAGTTCCTGTAGTTTTTGTCTGTAGTTTTTGTCTGTTGATGTTCTTTACCAGTCTTGATAAGTTGCTGTAGTTTCTGTAGTTTTTGTCGATGGCTTTCTCGCTATACTTTCTGTAGCTGTTTGTAGCTTACTTTGCCCTGTTTTAAGGTTTCAAACTAGATTTAAGGCAGGATTCCACGGGTCACCTGACCCGTGGTTGTTGACCAGATGTCTTGCTGAAGTTTTTTGGTTGACCTCGACGGATCTTTATCTAACGATGAGTCTCGAGGACTACGTCGAAGAGCTGGAACCCGATACCGACAGAGAGCGCCGTAAACTCGCTGAGGAGAAGAGCTACCGTATACTCGATCACCTGGATGGCTTCGAGGACAGGTTCAACGAGGTCAAGCAGGGTGATTCCCTCTTCGGCAGTACCTCGCCATCGGTTTTCGTAGGAAGATCCAGCTACCCCCGCGTACCCGTTGGGTTACTGAATCCCGTGGGGGAGGAGGAAAACCCTGCAGAGTACACCACCAGCGGGGACTGGTACCACGATGGAATGAACATCGAAGGCGTTCTCCAGTACAGAACCGGGTTACTGAACAGCAGGCGGCGTACCGACGTGGATCTATCCGACAGCACGAATCTCTTAGACGTTCAGAAGGAGGTTGGAATGGCTACCGACCCCGTCGACGTCGAAGTCCGGTTACGGGACGAACCTGATCTCGACCTCGATATGGACCAAGTTACGGCTCCAACCGGTCCTAACGCAACGGCGCGTGACGCAGACCTGGCAGAAAATCCATACGTACCACGTGAGATCGAGAAAACCTTCGAGGACACCGACTGGAAGTCACGGGGAGCAGTGGAGTATCTTTACGAAAAGGGGTTCGATGTCTACCAGATTAACGACGTACTCTCGGTCGGTGCTCTAGGGAGAGGTGAGGACCGGAAACTGGTGCCGACACGATGGTCGATTACCGCGGTCGACGACATGTTGGGTAAGTACCTTCGAGGTGAGGTTAAGGGAAACACCAGCGTAGACAAGACCCGCGTCTACATGAACGAGTATATGGGGAACCGGTACTGGGTGGTCTTTACGCCGGGGCGATGGGAGTTCGAACTCGTCGAGATGAAGTCACCGGGCAGCGTCTGGAATCCGAACCCGGACGACGAGATATGGATGGGTAGCGCCCGCGAAGGTTACGAAGGCAGGACGGGATACGTCGACGAAACCGCGGGTGCTTACTACTGCTCCCGCCTCGGAGTGCTAGAACAGCTCCGCTCAATAGGTAGGTCGGGTAAATGTCTCGTGCTCCGCGAGGTCTCGGACGACTACTGGGCTCCAGTCGGCGTCTGGCAGGTAAGGGAGGCGGTAAGAAACGCCGGAGAGAACAGCTACGTCGAGTACGAGACCTTCGGCGACGCCGTACGTGACGTAGTCGACTATCTCCCGGTATCTTTGCCAGACCTGAGAAGGAAGTCCACGATGGTTTCGGGTCTCCAGACCTCGCTGTCCCGGTTTGGTTAACCGGAGTTATAGGATTTCCTAACCAGAGTTTGATAAACCTGCTCCTCACGATCTCACGGTTAAACCGCCGGTTAAATGTCCGGCTATCTTTTTATTAGGTGACCTCGTTTCTCAACCATGGATTACGCCGAGACAGAGGTTCAGAGTATGATTCGGGAAGCCGCCAGGGAGTTCGGGGGCGAGTTCGATCAGGAGTACATAAGGGAACATGTTGAGGAGAAGGAGTTCCCCGAGGAGTACTGGAACGAGATGGCTGACAGAGGGTTTTTGGGAACGATGATACCGGAGGAGTACGGAGGCGAAGGTCTTGGTATGCTGGAGATGACTATAATTCTCGAGGAGCTCGCCCGGGCGGGCGATCCGGGAGGTATCCTCCTGGTTTTAACGGCGATATTCGGCGGCGTCGGTATCACGGAGCACGGAACAGAAAGCCAGAAGGAGGAATACCTGCCCGGAATAGCGAACGGCGATATACAGTTCTCCATGGGGCTGACGGAGTCGAACGCAGGAGTAAACACCCTCAACATCGACACCTACGCCCGAGAAGAGGACGGCGAGTACGTAGTGAACGGCGGCAAGACCTTCATTAGCGGCGTCGACCACGCCGACTACATGCTTCTGGTGGCTCGGACCAGCGAGTTTGACTCCAGCAACCCCACACACGGAATCTCGCTGTTTATCGTACCGGATCCAGGAGACAGGGAGGAGATCGAACTGAACCCCGTCGAGGTTGAAGTACCGTGGTCCGAACGCCAGTTCCAGCTCGACATAAACGACCTCCGTTTAGACGAGAGGAGACTGCTCGGAGGACCTGACAGCAAGGATATAGCGCTATATCATCTCTGGGATACACTCAACACCGAACGGATCGCCTCCGCCGCAGGAAGCCTTGGAAGCGGTCTCCGAGCAGTTGATCTTGGAGTCGAGTACGCCAACGACCGGGAGGTGTTCGGGGAACCGATAGGTGCGTACCAGGGGGTCCAGCATCCCCTCGCCGACAGCTACACCAAGCTACTTTCGGCGCGTGAGATGATGTACAAGGCTGCCTGGAGGTACGACGAGGACTTGGACGCTGGAGAGGCGGCGAACGTCGCCAAGCTCCGTGCTTCCGAGGCAGCGACGGAGGCGGCGAGCAACTCGATACAGGCACACGGAGGAAACGGATTCACGCCGGAGTACGAGGTTATCTACCTGTTCATGAACTCACGTCTTCTAGAAACCGTTCCCATACCCAACGAGATGATCAAGAACTTTGTTGCCGAGAACAGCCTGGGTCTTCCCAGGAGCTACCTGAGAGGATAAATAAAGAGGTTGGGGGTCAAGTTGGTGTCTAAGTAGGCTTCTCACGGGTTTCACTCGGAATCATCCGTGTGCTCGTCGCTGTGTTCCTGAAACGCATCATAGGCGTCTTTCTCAATTCTGGAGTCTAGCATGTTCTCGCCTTTCTCTATTATACGGATTGCCTCCTTGCTGTAGTCGAGGTTTTCGTCCAGGAACGGTATGTTTTCGATGACCTCCATATCGAGATCCAGCTTCATGTCAACTCCACGTCGATGAGGTTCCACCGCTTCCGAGTGGTTGAAGAGCTTTTTTATCGATTCGGCGGCTTTCTCCTCGTCGTCGAAAGCCTCGACTACCCTTTCATCAAATGTATCCCCATCCGCCTCCACCAGTGGGCGTATGTTTTCCTGCATCTCCTCCATCCTGTCGAGGAGGTCGGCTTTGAAGATTCGGGGTCTGTTGCCGGTGTAGCTTCCGTAGAAGGGATCGGCGTCGAGGTACTCCTCGATATACTTCTCGTTATCCGTTTCATCTTCCTTGACGCTCTTTATAACGATCGAGTACTGTTTCCGGTAGGACTCGTTCTTTTCCTCGAGTTCATCGTTCAGCATCGGTCTCGCCATCGATTTAACTGCATCGTCACCGATGTCCGTCGGCAGATCAAGAATATTGCTGGGGGAGAACTCGTCTATAGCGTTCTCGGAAATTGATTGGATGTACTCATCGAGTTTCTCCTCCAGTACTTCGTCCTCCATGGCTACATAGATACCTTCACAGTAATTAAAACTTGTTGCCTGAATCCCAACAGAAACTTCACCGTACCGTGAAAAGCCACCGGGAACCATCCCAAAGTTATCGATGCAAGGGGGAATATTGGTTAAACTAAAGGTTGATAAAAAAGGTGGGGGGGGGGCGGTTCTAACCTCCGTTATATGATTGATAGGTAAGGTTCTAAAGAAAGTTAGCGAGAGTTCCACGGGTTCCTCGAAAATCGGAGATTTTCGGGATACGGGAAATCTTCGATTTCCCTTGACACCTGACACGTGGGTGAATCGCGTAAGCTAGCTGTGTTCACTACGTTCGATGTATTTCTGGATAGATTGTTCAGAAACTTTCCCAGCGGTTCCGACGAAGTATCCGTCTTTCCAGAAGCCACTTCCTCAGAAATAGTTTTCACGAAAAACTGGATATTCCTCTAGCAATCTTTTTCCGCTATATCCTTTGAACTGTTTAGCTACCATCGAGGGACTGTATTTCGGGTCGCATTCAACAAACAGATGTATGTTGTCGTCTGGTATCTTTAACGAAATTATTTCGTGGTTGAACCGTTCCGCAGTACCGTGAAATAGTTCCTTTAGTCTGTTAACCACCAAGTCTAGCACATCATGCCTGTACTTTGGCGTCCATACAAAATGATACCGACAAGCACTAACGGTGTGTCCTTGACGGCGATAAGTTTCTTTATCCATAGCTTTAATAGAGTTAACTAAAATATTAGATATATGGTGGAATCAACCAAGACCAAATAGTTCCGACTCCACATAGAGAGTGGTGAACGATCTTGGTTGAAAGAAAGCCGAATGAAGTCCCGCGAAGTCTTCAATCAAACCATTGAAATGAAGGATAAAGGATTCAGTCGCACACGAATCCAACAAAACATAGATGTTGATGATTTCTTGGCGAACAACAAGTGTGCGGTGGTTGGGAAAGCACTACAGACATGGAGTAGCTATCAAGAACTTTTGAGTAAGTGGTGGAGTTTCGACGACCGTGAAGATAAACCGAAACCGAACCCACCAGATACAGACAAAAAAAGTGCTTTCCCCTTAGTTATGGCTTACACCGAGGGATTCAACCTATGGAACAACGACGACGGTAGAGTGAGTTTCCGTATCACTCCTAAGCCATACAAAAAGGTTGAAGGGCATCTACGCGGGAAAAAAACTGATTTAGACCTACTAAAGAAAGCGATAAACGAAGACAACGAAGACTTTGGATTAGGACAAGCTGAACTACTGTATCGTGAGGGTGTGTACTACCTACATATCCCGATACAACAGGAGGTATCTGTCCGAGACAAAAAAGAATCAAGAACCATCGTTGGCGTTGATTTGACATCCTCCCCGCCCTGAAGTGCGGGGATTCCCTTGCGTTGGGATATTAAGGTTTGCAGTCCACCACCTCTGTCTGCGGTAAGAATCCGCAGGAGAGGTCGTATAGGTAGACTCCGGGCTGTGCCAACCAGCCGGTACACCTATCCTCATCCAAACTCAAGTTCTTGGGTTTATTTTTCCCGTAAGAACTTGAACTGGAGTCATCAGACTCGGAGTTACTTTCTTCTGCTATGTTTCTTCGGATGTTTTCAGCACCACCTACATCACTATGGAACGCATCGCCGTGTTCACTACAAACGTATAGTCCACGCTCTACACGTTGATTTTTATCTTTTATACCGCAGATACAACAAGTCTTGCTAGTGCCACGTTCACTAACTTCGTCAACCTCGATTCCTCGACGTTTAGCTTTGTATTCAAGTATAGCAGTAAATTTGTCGAATGGCCAGCTGTGAAGGTCGAGGTTGCCGTGTTTACCCCAGTTCTTTACTTCGTCATCCATATCTGTACGTATCCAGCTTAAATCACCGATACGTATCAAACCAACATTTTCTTCGACACAACGTTCAACCACCTTTTTAGCTAACGAGTGAATGAATTGATTGCGTCTCTCGGTTCTTTTGTGGTGTAGCTTTCTAGCCTTGTTGCTGTCGCTGTCATCACATTTAGCGATTTCTTTCAAGAAGTAGTATTCATCCTGTTTCAATCTATTGCTGGGGTAAATTTCGCTTTTTTCAGTGCTGTAGCTGATAGCCAAGAAATTACTTATCCCTAAATCTATTCCAGCAGTTTCTTCTCCGGGTTTCTTCGGTGTTTCGACCTCGTGTTTACACACCAAGTGGACTTCCCATCGCTGTTTATCTTTGTTGTAGACTGTTCTGACTTGCTGTATATCCTGTATTTCTTCGTTGTCTCTAGCGTTGTATTCGATTAGGATGTAGTCGCTAGGATGTTGTTTCTGGTTGAAGCCTTTGCTTAGCCGTACTATGTTGTGTTTCGAGTCGTGTTTGATTCCTTGTTGCTTCCAAGTGACTGTACTTCTTGGATGTTCTTCGTGTACCAAGTTATCGTTGTCGTCGTAGTAGTTACGTTTGCGGTATCCCGGTGGGTTTGCTTTCTGGTCTTTTTCCTTTAGGTCATACCACGAACTGAAAGCTTCAGAAAGCTCTTCCAGAAC
>JBDGRN010000106.1:0-2602 GCA_042218125.1 Halobacteria archaeon
CTGAGCCTGTTTTTTGCTAGAAACGTTGATTTTATCGCTGTAATTGCCTTCAAGCTCGCTGGCGCTGGCGGTGGGAGCCTGACGCCTAGTTTGTTTATGGTGGGTTAATTCGTGAAGAACGGTAAAGCGCGCTTCTAATTTCGCCCCGCCGGAACCAGCACCTAACGCGTTCTCGACGGAACGAGCTAAGGTAACCTCGGCGGTATCGGGGCGGTACTGACCCCACATCTTACGGCGCTGACCTAAGTTTTGCTTTTTGAACTCGGTCTTAACGGTTCCTTTTTCCAAGCCCATCATTTGTTCGAGGGACTCGATTTCGCTTAAGGCTTTCTTGCGGACTCTTTGCGAGCTATGTCCAGTAGTGAGATAACGTAATTTCTCTCGGTTCTGGAAAAGCCCAGCTAAAGCACTTCCAACGAGGCTGACGCCAACCGCGCCCCATAACCCAGCGCCTTTTTGGTCTCGACCCAGCCGTTTGGTAGCCGATCCGACCACACGCATATCGTAAAGGCCTTGTTGCCGTTCTAGGGCAAGGCGCATGATGTTGCTGGGTTCGTAGTGATGTGCCCCGAACTCCGAGGAAAGCAACCGAGACTGGCCTTGGAAGTACTTCTGACTCATCAGCCACTCCCGCTGGTCTTGAGCTTGGCCTAAGATCAAGGGGTGAACCGTATCGGTAGAAAGCCCGCGGTTAACTCGGAACGACCGCATCAGCCGACGGCGGGCGCTTTGTTTGAAGTAAGACCGGCGACGGTTGTAGTAAGCGGTTCTAGGAACAAAAAAGTTCCGGAGCAAGTTGGTAAGCGAGCCCGAGTTGCGGGTGGATTGCCACTGATCTTTTAACCAAGGAACAGCGGTGTTTTCCCAGATATTGGTAGCGACGCCTGAGACCGCGCCGAGGGAGGCGCTAATCGGTTTCATCAACGTTCCAGCGACGTTACCGGTGCGCTCGGCTGTTTTCTCACTTAACCCCAAGGCCTCTAAGGTACCAGTTAATTTTTGTTGGGGTTGAGACAACCATTCCCCGGCATGTTCAATAAGATCGCGCTCGGAAGAACGACCGCCCAACCAGTTCACGAGTTTCGGGGTTAAGAAGTAATCAACGCCGATAGAAATACCAACGCCGATCGCGCCACCGATCAACGCCCCCGGTAACCCACCAACCATGCCACCGGCTGCGAAACCGAACCGAGCGCTGATGCTTTTGGAGAGATATCTTGCTGCAACCTGGGCTCCGACTCCTAACGTTTGGCGTATCCCGGCTCGCACAAAACTTTCTGCGCCACGCTGTTGCATGTACTGGCTTTTGCTTTGGTCGAACGTTAACGCCAGGCCTTCCGTCATCTGAACGACATCGCGACCGGTACCGACCCAAGAGGCGGTTAGGCTTGTTGCACCCCCTAATCCCCGTAGCCCTTCACGAATTATTCCCTGGGATCGGGGTTCAACGTTGCTCGCCCGCCGGTACCCCTCATAGGTTTCCGGGGTTTGGAGGCTGATTTGCCGTTCGGCGCTAGTCGGTTGTTCTAAACGAGCGACCAACCGTTGGTACTCATCGGTGGCTTCCAGGTCTTTAAGCAACCGCGCTTTTTGTTCTTCGGGGCTATAGCGGTCCAGTTTCTGTTTACCCCAAATCGTTTTCGCTTTGTCGATAAGCTGAGAAACCAACGATTTAGAACCGCCTAGGTCCCGGATATACTTTTTGATCAACGCCTCGTCTTCTGAGGTTCGAGCTAAAGGAGCAGTACCGTAACTTTTCTGTTGGTTTACGGCAAGCGTTGTTTTCGGTCCGATTAGGTCTTGGATAAATTTCTGTTCGTTCCGACCTTTGCCTTGCTCAAAGAACACCTCGTAAAAGGTGCGGGCTTCATTGGTACCTACTGTGGCTTTTAGGGCTTGCCGTAAGGAATTAACTGCTTGCTCGGAGGTAACGGAGGCTCTTAGCCCTTCCCAGGTTTGTCGCCCGCTAACCAGCTCATCGAGTTGCCCGGAAAAGGTTTCTAGGAAGTAAGAATTAACGCGGGAGGCCCAGGTCTGGTAAGCATTTTGCAGGTACCGAGCGCCGGACTGCCCTGCCCCAGCTTTAGGGTCGATCAGATCTTGAGCCGATAAACGAAGGTCTTTGACTTTATCGGAACGATCTCGGCTTCGGATAAAGCTCAGCCGACCCTCAACCTCGTCGAAGGCGAACATATCCGGTTCGATAACCTTTTCCCGGCTATATAACCGCGAAGCCTCAGCGATCTCTTTAATATCTTTTTTCCGAGAACGGTTGGCTGCGTAAGAAACCAGCGTTGCACCGGAGTACCCGACGCCTAAAGCAGTAGCTAACCCGCCGGCGACGGTCGCGCCGTAAGCTAAGGTTTTGCCGATCCAACTTGGATACTTACTGTCTCCAAACGCAGGAGCTAACAGGTCTAAAGCATTTTTGTCATCGCCTTCGATGCGGTAGCCGGAAAGCATGCCCATGTAAAGTTGAACACCGGTAACCCCGGAAACCGATTCTCCCATCCGGCTTGCTCCGGAAAGGCTCATGGAGAAACTGTCATATTGAGACAAAATTCGGGGAAGCCGTCCTCCCGGCAAGGCTGGGTCGCCCATC
>JBDGRN010000106.1:2612-2894 GCA_042218125.1 Halobacteria archaeon
GAAAGGCTCATAGAGAAATGATCGAACCGGGATTGGATCCTAGAGAGCTTACCGTTGGGTAGGGCTGGGTCGCCCATCCGACCGGTACGGATTTGTTCCTGGGCGAAGTGAAGCATGTTTTCTACCGGTTTTTTGAACGCCAAGTTCCGCATCTTGAACTGTTGGACAGCAAGCGCCATCGAGGTAAGGCGGTTGGCGTTGGCGTAAACCGAAGGACGGAGTTCCGAAAAGCTAGCGGGGTTATTGCGGTACTGGTTTGCCAGAATGGTATCGATGGTTAAC
>JBDGRN010000106.1:2904-12396 GCA_042218125.1 Halobacteria archaeon
TCCCCCTCTTTCCGTTGCAAGACCTCCTTCATCCGGTCGTACTGCTGGAGGCCGTATTTCACCATTTTGTAGCTAGAGAGGGAGAAATCAGTGGCATCCCCTTGGAACTGAGCATAAAGTTGCGCCCCGGCATCCTTAAACGATATCCCGAAGGGCCCAACCGTCGAAGCGTAAGGCTCCGGTTTGTCTTTATACATCCCTAAGATCCCGGGGATATCTAAATACCCAAAGGTTAGGGTACGAGAAACTTTCCCCAAAGCATTTACCGCCGGATGTTCGTCTTGGCGTTGATACGCCTCCATGAGATCCGGTTTGGGGTTGTAACCGGTCAACAAGCTTATCGTCGGACCGATAAACGGCGTTTCCGCCAAACGTTGCGACCACTCTCTCGGAAGCGTAGCGATTGAGGCGTGAGCCAGGAGTTTCGCGCCCAACGCCGAAGCGCCGAGCAAGCGAAGCCGTCCCCCAACAGTTCCCCCACCTTTACCATAGCGAGGGAGTTTATCCGGTTTGTTCCCAGCGCTTTGCCAAGCCTGTTCGATCAGGTAGTCGGAAGCGACCAACGCCTGAACGCGTCGGCTAGGGGTAAAGAAGTTCCGGCGAGGTCGGCCTTCGGTTTTGGCGCCGGTATCCACCGCCCGTTCCAAGGCTTTTTGGTCTAGGGAACCGGAACGGTCGGCGGTTTTCGGGAAAAGTTCCCGAAGTTCAGCTTTTTTCTCTTCCACCGACCAGTCGGCGAAAAACTTTTCCGCCATCTCCTGTTGGGAAGCTAACCCGCCGGAAAGCATAAACCCGCCGGCTACTAACGCCGTAGCACCGGCAACCCCCTGGAACCGTTCTACGGGATCAGTCAAGGTTGCAGGTCCGCCTCCACCGGGCTGGGCGACGCCGGAGAAAAAGGCGTAGGTTAATCCTAAAAGCGCGGTGCGTCGGGTTAGGCGGTTTTGGCTAATGCCTTTTAACGTTTCGCCAACAGTTCGGCTGGTACTAAGCTGGCGTCGCAACGCCCGGTTGGTTAGCCGGCCGGCGCGACCGCTTAAACGACGCTGAAGCAACGCGCCGAACTTGGTACCTTTCCCGGAACGAGTTCGGGTATGGCGATATCCTTGACCGCTATCGATATTCCCTTCCGCCTGAGCGAAAGCTTTTAGCGCTTCTGGGATACCCTGAGCAACGCGGAAAGGCAATGCCAGCAAGTTACTGGTAAGTTTGTCGGCAGTTCCGTAAAGGGTCTTAACTCCTCGGGCGAAGGGGCCGATGGTTTCATCCAACGCGGTTAGTTCCCGCCGGACGCTTTCGGAACGCCCGGCTCGTTCGTAGAGGGTATTTTTAACTCGGTCCAGGCGCGATCCTTCGCTGGTAGGCGTACTGGTTAACAAGTTGCCCACCGCCGAAGCCATGGTTACCGCGCCGGTGAACTCTAAGGCCTCAACAAAACCGCTGTCTCCGAACCCACCGATGCCAACGTCTTGCTGGCGATGGGTAAAGGTGATCTGCTCTAAGAACTTACCGGTTTCGTATTGGATCCGAGTTAGCGGATCGAGTTCGCCTTTACGTTTTTTCGTTTTATAGACCTTTTCTTGATGGGTAGCGCTTCGCCCGGAAAGCCGTAGCGAGAGGGGTAGTGTCGGAACGATTCCTAAACCGGAGGTAGGGGTGAACTGAGCGCCAACCCCAAACTCTATTCGTTCTTTGAACTTGTTTCTGCGACCCATCGCCGAGATCTGGAAAAAAGGGATGGGGTACTGCCGAGCGATCGTGGAAACCTCACCCGCCTTGCGCTGATTGGTAAGGTTGGTTTCCAGGATGTATTTGCCTAGGATGCTTTCGGTTTTGGCTTTACGGCTATCGGCGGTTTTGATCGCCTGCACTAGCTCGTCTTCCATAGCCATCGCCTGAACGGCGGAGGGGCCTTGCAGTTGGGTACCCGGTTCTTTGGTATCGACGCCGAAAAGGGAACCGACTGCTCGGCCAGCAGAGGCTAGGGGTCCTTCGGTGTTAAACAGCAAGTTGCCGACGCCTGCTAATGCTGAGGAACCGATCTTGGCGACCAGCCCGGCAACGATCGCGGCGCCGAACCCTTTGCTATGGGAAAACCGCAACCGGGTATCTCGGGCTAAGCGATGATCTTCAAACCGGTGATAGGTATCCCGGAACGAGGCTAAGCGAGACTCGGCTTGGGCGGAAGCGCTTTGGGTTTGGAGTTGCGTCCGCAAAACATCGGAGCGGTTGCGCATGTTGTCGCGCAACGAGCCGGTTCGAACAACCGACCGGCCGGTATCTTCCCAGTTCGGTAAGGTTGCCCCGCCTAAAGCATAACCGGTGGCCATCCCAGCAACCCCTAAAGCGGTAGGGATATTCCCTTCAAACGCGAACCGAGCGACTTGTCCTTCCTCGGAGGTCGCCAAGCTCCACATCGCTTTGAACTGAGTCAGAATTGAAGGGCCACTTCCCCCTAAAACATCGGAGACCAGTTTATCGGCGAACAACAAGGAACCAACTGTTAGCAAACCCCGGCGAGCGCGGATAGCTTTTTTGTGGGTTTCCCGGTTATTGGTCATCGACGCCCCTAACCGAGAGTCTTGAGCAAATGCTTCTTCGTGGAGGTCGCGAGTCGCGCGTTGCTGTTGCAAGCTAGGGACCAGTTCTTCTAAGCGTTGCTGGGCGCGTTGGTAACGTTGGTAGGCGTTGGTCTGCTCTAGCCCTTCCAGTTCTTGGATAGCCCCGCGATAAGCTTGGGTAGTGCTTTCAACCACCTCGTCGATATCGCGTCCCTGGATTTGCTGAGCGTAGTCGCTAATCAGCGTTTGTTTAAGCTGTTGTTTGGCGCGTCTTGCCTGAAACTCGTTGCGCCAAATATCTAGGGTGTCTTGGGGTTTCCGCAACAGGCTTCCGGTTCGTTTCAGGATGTTCTCGGCAAACACCGAAGCCTGTTTCATAGGCATCACCCGAGACCAAGTAAGTTGGGTTTGGGGATCGAACTCGGGAAGTTTCAGCGCTTTGCGGATCGGCGGGAACCAGTACTTAGGGTCGAGGGGAATAAGATGCCCGATCTCTTCCATGGAACGGTATATCTCGTTAACCCGTTCCGAGCCGATGCCGTGGAGTTCTAAGCTGGGTCTAGTGTGGCCTTGTCTGCCGAAGACGATCCTAGGGCCTTTACCGATGGTTTCTTCAACAGATGCTTTTTGGGGATCCGATCTCCCAGAAATCCGGGTAACGTATTCCTCGTACTCTTTGGTGCCATAGCTGTAAGGGTTCATGGCTTCCAAGACCGGACGGAGAACGTGACGAAACCGGAGCTGTTCAAACCGGCGGGTCGCCGCCATCGTTGTAGTATAGAGGCCTCCCGAAAGCTGTTCCCAAGCAACATAACCCTTGTCCCGTTGTTTTTCAGCCAGTTTATAAAGTCGGGACTCTTGGCTTTGGGTTTGCAGGGCTTCGCTAACTACCCGGCTGTATTCTTCGGGAACCGTTCTGGTGGTATCGCCCCGCAACCGAGCGTCTTCTACCGACTCGATCGCTTCCGAGAGCATGTTCCCCTGGAGTTGCCCAAAAGCAAGTTGTCGTGCCCCACGAGCGATCCCACGTTTGGTGTGTTTCTGCCAGGTATCTCGGAATTCGGTATCCTCGGTAAGCATCGCCTCTACCGGTTTGGAGGCGAGTTTAGCCCGGATATGCTCTAAGGGCAGGTTCAAGAAAACGTAAGTCCCAACTGCATAGGACATGTTCCCTAAAAGGTCGTAGGTTCCGCCTAAAGCCCATTCGAAGATCCCTTTCTCATCTTCCGGTTTTTGCTCGGAAAACTTAAAGAAGTCCCCTAAAGAACCAGAGTAATCGCCTTCTCGACGGCGGGCTTTTTCTTGGGTATAGTCGTGTCCGAAAGTCCAGTCGATGAACTCGCCGGTGCTATGGACAGCTGAACCGATAAAGCCCTTGTCCTCCCGGTAAACGGTTTGCCCTAGCGCTCGGTTGATGCGACCGCCGATCCCAGGCGACATCATCGCTTCGTCTAAAGCCTGGATCGTTTCCGGCGGTTCCTGGCCAGTGCGGGCGCGGTAGATGTCACTATATGGAGTGCGCTTGGGCAAGGGCTCTCCCTTAAAGGAGGTGAAATAACTCGGGGAAAGGGAGGTCGGGTAGTAAGGCATGTTATTGCTCTCGCCCATGCGGTAATGGGTTAGGCCTTTGGAGAGCATTCCGATCTCGGCACCGCTGTAAGCTCTGCCCTCGCCGATACGGGAGTGGTATAGTTGAGTACGCTGGTTAAGGTAGGCGCTGTTGATCTTTTGGAAGATCTGTTTAGAAACCTGTCCTTGGTTAAAAACTAAGATATCTTCCTGCTGGTGCGTTATGGAGGCGCGTTTCCCGGAATACCCGCTCCAGTTCATGCTTCCAATAGCAGACCGATACTCGCCTTCGGCGGTTTTAAGCGCAACAGCCTTAGCGTGGATAAACGTATCTTTCCCGGCGTTGATAACGTCTACCCCGCTAGCTTTCAGTTTCTTGATAACTTTTTTTCGGGAGGAGTCGCCTTTTGGATGATTTGTTAAAAGCTCGACTTCAGCGCCTCGTTTCTGGGCGCCGGCCATCGCCCCCGCTATCTGATGCATCTGTAAAAACGGAGAACTAACGGTAACGGTATCTCCTTTTCCCGCTTTTTCTAAAAGGTCGACGGTTTCGTTGATTGCAGCCTGGTTAGTCTTGATGTGCTCTTGGTTGGGCGGGATCTGATTTTTCGATATATGCTCGTAGTAGGTTTTCGCTTCTTTAACGATCTCAGGGTCTTGGTAGGTTACCCCGAGGTCAAACCGCTTGATCTCTTGATTACCTCCTCCTGGAAGAGGTTTTCTGGTAAACGGAAGGACCTGACGCAACCGGTCTTTGATGCCACTAAAAACTCCCGATTCTTTTTGATAACGTGCCTTAAAGTAGCTAGGAACTAAGTTGCCGGTACTAACGAAAGCCTGCTTTTTTCCTTGTCGTTCTCGGATGTAGAGTTTCGTATGAACCTTGGTTTTGGAGCGGGGGTCGCCAAAGGTTTCGATATCAACGCCTTTATCACGAAGCTTCTCAGTAAACTTCGCTGTCTGCTTTAAGCCTTCTTTTAATTCTTTTAGGTTGTCTGCGCTGTCCGTGCGAAACTGAAACGGAGCGCCCGAACCGTAAGAAACTTTGCCACCGGTGTTGATCGTAAGTTCCTCGGCTTTCTCTAACCCTTTAGGGATTTCTCCTTCCTGTTTATAGATAATCCCTTGCAACGAACGGGGATCGGCTTTTTGGAAGAACTCCTTAGTATAGGTGCCAACCTCGCCAGCCCCAACGACGGTAGGGGAACGCTCTTCCAGCATTTGTTGATATCGATCCATAATCGTCCTCCTCGATGCTAAACGGCCCGCTATCCACAGTAATTTCGTCTAAGGTAAACGCCCGCCGATAGGTAACGCTTACCTGACATTCCGAACAGTTCGGGAAATCGATCTTTCCGTCGTCGGTGATCCGGTAATCCTTATCCACCTCGATTAGGTAAGTAAGTTTCCCGTAGGGTAGGTCTAACGGCTCCCCGTCGTAGTGCAACTGTTGGCTGTATTTCGGGTAAGGAGGTGGCACAACCCAGTACCAGGTATCCAGCTTTAAGGAACGGCTACGATGATAAAGTTCGACGGTATAGGGTTCTTGGGAGACAAACAACTCCAATGCCAGCTCCCCGTTCCGGGGCACCTTGATCCATTGCTCTCCGGTCACAACCTGCTCTGCTTTCGGCAGGTCGCTGGAGGGTGGGATCAGTTTCAGCCGGTAGCGGTTAAACCGCTGTTTGCGGTCTTTGATCGCGCTCTTTAAGATAACCTTGATGGGCGCGTAGTTTTCGTAGTGATAAAGCATGGCCAGGGCAGGGAAACGCTTCCCTTAGCCTAAGGCAAAGCTTACCGGCCAGAGTAGCCGAATTTCTTAAGCTCCTGCTTAAAGTGATTGCGTCGGCGCGGGGCCTGTTGAAGCGCTTGGGTTTTGCCTCGGAAGTTGTAACGGTTGACCTGGGAAGCGCCGAAAACGTTGTTGCTGTTGCGTTTAGCATAGTCGGTAACCGTTCGTTCTGAGAGGTAATACGCGATCGCGGCGACGCAGTCGGCGATGTCCTTGCTGGCGCCGGGAGAGTTAGGGTGGTCGATCTTCTTACCGTTGTTGATCAGCTCGACCTGTTTCAGCTCTCGTTCTAAAAGCGCCGACCAGTTGGTGTAGCGGGGCAAAACGATCCGCCCTTCCATCAAAAGGTTCTTCAAGCTCCGATACATCTTAAGCTGTAGGGGGTTGTTGAACTGCTCGTCCTGGGCTTGGATGCCTTGGCTTTTAAGTTTTTGCACGGTTTCGGCAGCGTTCCATCCGTCGGAGCTGACGAACTCGATAGGCCGGGTTTGGTGGATCTCCATCAAAACGTCATAAACGTTGGAGATCGAGGTGTTGGCCTGTTTGGTTCCTTCCCAAGCAAAGATAGAGTCGATCACCACAAACAGGTTATCGTCCTCGAACTCGGCGTGACCGATAGCAAAGCCGTAGAAGTCGCTCTTTAACGCCGGGTCGAGATGCACCACGTTCCCGGAAGGAATATCGGGTTCGGCGATATCTTTCACCGAAAGGCAGGAGAGTTGGTCGCCGGTGGGGAGCTCTTCGGTATAAGGCTCAACGCTGATCTGGTTGTTCCCTCGAAACGCTCTTTCAACATCGCGAGGTTTAAGGTAAGCGTTTTGGGCGACCGGACGGATGCCGTAATACTCTAGGTAGGCTTGTTCGGGATCGGTTTCCAGCGCGGCTTTGATGATGGGGTTGTCATCAGTCATCTCCGGGTTAAGGTCTTTGGTCCGGAAACGAAATCCAACCATCGTATTAGTATCTTTAGAACGTTCGTAGAGGTTTTGGATGGCATCGCTTTGCTGCCAAGCCGAAGAGATCGCGACCAGCAACGCGCTGTCGCCGAACGTCGCCAAAGACGCCCCGATGTTAGTTCGGATCTCCTCGGCATTACTCCTACCGCTTTTATCCTGGAACCGAGCGACTTCGTCCAAGATCAAAGCCTTCAGCGTTCCGCCGACTTGAGAGGAAGTTTTAGAGTTCCCGGGTCTGATACTTATCATCTTTCCCGGATGCCGGATGCTTTCTTGGCCGATTTTGATCTCGTCGTTGCCTTCTAACCGTTTTAAATAACGGCAACTTTTGATGACCCCGGAGATCGTTCCAAAGGTTGCCTCGACAGACTGATCGTAGTTGGTCGCGATCGCGAGGATAGAGATAGGCGTTGATTTGCCGATACTGTAAAATTCTTGAGGCGAGTCAAGTTTGCAAAGCTTGTAGAACTCGTAAGCGCCTAGAATCCCCACCAAAGTAGTATTATGACTAATGATGCCGTTGGCGGTGTAAGTACGATCCTGCGGAACAGCTAAATCGCCGGTTTCCGTCTCATATTCCTCAAAGCTTTGTACACGATCAAAGAAATAGTTGTAGTCTTCGAATTCCTTAAAGTGGTGGTAGATCTCGGGCAATTTTTCGGAAAAACCGGTTTCTTCTAGCCAACGCAAAAGCTCAACCAACTTTCCATAGGAGAGTTCCTCTAGGTTGCCTTCTTTAACTAGGTTTCCTAGAATACTTCTTAATTCGGTCTTATACGCTCTTTCTGGTTTCTTACGACCTTTAAAACCGCTATATCCTTTACCGATAAGTTCTCCCCTAGAAACTGGTAAAGAGTCTCTCAAAGCGAGGCACCATTCCTTTTGGTAAGGAACTTTTAAGTAATCGCCACCTTCTTTTGAAGCTTTATATAAGGCAGATAAACGACTGGACTTTCGTTTTAAACCGAATCCGATTTCCTCAGCGAACCGACGACGGTTATATAATCCGATTAAGGAAACGGTATAATAATTTTTACCCTTGATAGTCTTGATTCGGGTAGAGGTAACGATACCGAAGTTAAGTAATAGTAGCTGAACTTCTTTAGCTATATCCCAACAAGCGGTAGAGAGGTTTATATTTTTAGCATCTTTAGAAATAAAGCCGTCGGTATCAAACAACCCCCGCAAAAAGCTTGCAACGACTGATCTCGGAGACTTCAGTATGCAATCGGGAATAGCTTTGTTATCACGATCTTGGCAGGTATAGCCGATAAACGCGAACAGCTTTTTAAACGAAGCATTTCCGACCTTTAGGTTTGGTGCTCTGTTCGAGGGTTCTTGTATGTTTATAGTAGCACCCTCAAGCGTTTCTTCCAGCAAGCTCCAATACTCTAAAAGATCTTCCTTAGATCCTGTTATCCTAATATTGCTACTTTTCCAGTCTCCATCACCAACAGCTAAACCTAAAAGATAAGCATAATCCTCTGTTAAATAATCGGGTATCTTCCGGGGGTTATAGCGACTATTTTTTCCTTCGGTTGGTTGGTCGATTTGCGGAAGCGGATAATACTGCTTGTTCCAGATATCTGGACCTTTAGATAAGGCAACATAATCACCTATCTGTAGGTTTTGGCTATATCGCCACTCCAGTTCACCTCGCTGATTAATTACCTTGACGCGATGTTCAGGAACGCAAGACAGCTCATACCCTAACTTTGTTTTTAAACGGGAAACAGTCTTAAAGCCGTTGTTATAGAAGCTAGTTGCGAACGAATAATTCCTGGTACCGGAACTAACCCATTGGTTAACCGGAACGACATCGCCTTCTTGAGAATTTCCGGCGAATTCCCTAAGACGGCATAAACCTTCCTCTGTATAAACATATGTGTTGTCGATATCGCAACACTTACCGCTTCTGCGGCCAGACTCTATCACGACTGTTTGATAGTCTAACTCGCCTTCCCAAGTCGTTCGGTCCTGCTCTTTCCAATCCGCTAAGATCTCCCGATCCTTTTCTCGTAGCCGAACTCTGTGAAATCGAATTGCTCTTGGTCTGTCACAGCGCCACCTTATAGAACTTCAGGAAATAGCTAAGGGAAACTAGGTTCTGTAAAGAGGTAAGTTCCAAAACCAAACGGTCGTTGCCGTCGAACAGGGTGTTGTCGGACGCCTCTTGGATGGTAAAACGAACCGCATCGTTCAGCCCCTCCTCGATCGGTCCTTGCCAAAGCGTTTTGTTTTCGGTTTCGTTGACCCGTTTGAGTTGCGCCGTCGCTTTGGCTGGGGTTTGCGACGGTTCTAAAAGGAAGCGAACGGCGTTGAGGTATTGTGGCGTTGCCGGCGCAAAGAAAAGCGTAAATCGGTTGGGGGCAGGGCCGGGCTCAGCGATAACCCCGCTAAACTCGTTGACCAACGCCTCTTTAAGCTGGTTAGGCGCGATAAATCCGCTTTGAGGGTTTAAGGTTACGGTTTTCTCGTTCTTGGTGAGGCTACAGTTTTCCAAAACCTGGGTCCCGGCGATCAGCAATCGGGTGTTGACCGTTTCCAATGCTGGTTCGGAAAGCGTTATCCGGTCGCGTTCGACCGAGGCGATGGTCGTTCCTTTCAGCAGGGC
>JBDGRN010000007.1:0-12122 GCA_042218125.1 Halobacteria archaeon
CTGCTTCACCATGTGATATGTATTCACCGTTAGTTTGATACATACATCAATATATGGATTACTAATAGTTATTCTTTTTGCTTAAATAATAACCATAATGCATATTTATTCCTTGCAAATACATATATCGATACAAAACCACTATAACCACAATTTAAACTATAACCACAATTAATAGGTGTTTTTTTAAACGCACATTAATTCGAGATCTTTTGTAGTGTGGATAAGTAATGAGTCTGAGTTTTCGGGGTCCAGCTCAGCCCAGATAACCCACGTTTAAAATTGCCCAAAGTAAGAGAACTCATAATTCGGATGCTGAAAGAAACCTATAACTGCATTAAATCACCGTTCACCAAGTGCACGCAGTTCTAAGGCAATAAAACGCTATACCCTCAATTAATTCGACCAAAGTGTGTGAACCTTTCTATGACACCCTCGAAATAAAAATGTAAGTCATTCCGCTTGGGGTAAATTCATTAAATTAGTGAAGTTCAAAGCTGAGAAAGCTGGAACTCACTTCGTTGAGGTAAACCCGAGGGATACGACCAAAGAATGTAGTGAATGTGGTGTGAAGACGGATAAAGAGATCTGGGTGAGAGAGCATAGCTGTCCAAGTTGTGGTTATACGGCTGATAGAGACTACAATGCCAGCCAGAACATACTACAGCGTGGACTAGATAATCTAGGATTGGGATACTCCGAAGTAATGCCTGCGGAGACCGTGATCGCTGTGGAAGCCAATGACTGCCGGGAGGCGACTGTAAGTCACGTCTTAGAAACAGGAAGCCCCTGCCTCAAAGAACGAGCGTAGCGAGAAAGTAGGCAGGGGTAGTTCACGGAAACAGGAGAAAGATGGAAGAGGATACACTAATTTCTGATTTAAATGAAGTTACTGGTGAAGATGTTGACAGGAACACGATCGCTACGAACGTACTACGTTTGCTCCAGGAGATACCAGACGAAAATCTTAACGAGTATATATACAAGGAAAACTCCCAGGGGGAAATAGATAAGGTAAAGGATTCTGTACTAAGCCGGATCTAACCGTCTCAACCAGTCCTTGTCGGTTATCATAACTTCAAGTTCACTATTCCAAACTTCACTTCTTAATGACCAGTTAATGCTTATCGGAAAATTACTTTGGGTTCTTAAACAGGGGAAGTTCTCAACTTTTTGAGGGTGTCTGTATTTATTACTTAACTAAAAAAATTAATTCTTTGATAAATATTATATATAAACTAATATCCTCAAAAAAGAAATTATATATTCTATTTTCTACTAATTGTTTATAATATATGTGTAAAAGTTATAGTCTTTAACTATATTTGGCAAAATAAAAATATTTCAAAAATAAAAAAGAAAAAATAAATTAAATATAATAAAAATAAATATTATAAAAATAAAAATAAAAAGGTAAAGTTGTTTAAATAAAACTATTAGAAATATATCATTGTACAGGTTTCAGAGATATTTCACGAACTTACACTGTTTCTTTAGATTATCTTCTTAATACTTTAGCGGAAGCCATGGTTTATACCGAAACTATATTGATTGATCGTTAGTCGTAGTTTTGTTCAAACCGGTCCGGGCGTTAAACGTATCTTTTACCATTTGTTATCTAGAGAAAATATGTGTGGTCGTTTCAGCTTCTTTACGCCCAGGGAAGAGTGGAAGGAGTTCACCAAGCAGTCGCTGGGCCGTCCGGTTGTTGCGCCTGAATCAAGACAGCCTCGGTACAACATTGCACCAGGGCAGAAGGTACAAGTCTACGAGCCACAGATCGATGAGGGTTACCTGACGGAGATGGAGTGGGGTTTTCGGCCTGTATATGCCGATGATCGGAACGATTACCTGATAAACGCAAGAGCAGAAAAAGTGAGTTCCAGCAGTACCTGGAAGAAGGCGTTCAAGAATAACCGATGCCTGATTCCTACGTCTGGTTTTTACGAATGGACGGAGGATGACGGCGTCAACAGACCGTATATATTCACGAGGCCGGAACGTGAACCCTACTTTATGGCGGGGTTGTACAGGAACTGGACTCCGGATCACTCCCAGACTACACTCTCGGGTGGTACACGTGGAGGATCGATAACAGGTATCGCTGTAATCACTACTCAACCAGACGATCTTGTTGAGAGATACCACGACAGGATGCCGGTGATCGTTTCCGGCGACCAAACCACTGACTACTTGAGAGATCTTGACAGCGCTCTCGGTTGCCTGGAGTCCGAAGGATCGGTGGAACTAGACGCTAATCCGGTATCACTGGATTTAAACGATCCTTCTAACGACTCCTCCTCCGTGCTTGAGGCGTAGTGTTTCCCATTTGGGGCGTAAGAAGAGTACTATAGGTGAGGTTGATGACTGTAGTACATAGGTGAGGTTGATGACTGTAGTACTATAGGTGAGGTTGATGACTGTAGTACATAGGTGAGGTTGATGACTGTAGTACATAGGTGAGGTTGATGACTGTTGGAGAATGGTGGTTGTTAAGGTGTTGTGGATATTCGAGTAGTAGCCAGGGAAGGGTTACGTTGGTGTTTTTGATTCCTTCTCGATCAAGTGGGTAAAGTAACCTCCAGCTACGACGAAAAACGTAACGAGGATGCCGGCGGCTACTACGCTGGGGATAACTGGCATTATTATTGCTATGTAGTTGTATACGAGATGGAAAGCCATCGCAATCCCCATCCCTTTCATTACTGTTTTCAGTTTGTTCCAGGCACCGGACTTGAAGTAGGCTGTTGCGAAGAAGTATCCGGCAACCGTGGAGAATATAACGTGTCCGGAGGCAGCTACTGCCCTGGTTACAGCCATTTCTATCCCCGCTCCGGCGCCGGTGACGTAGAAGATGTTTTCGACCAGGGCGAAGGCTAAACCTGCCATCGCTCCGAATGCGGCGCCATCCATGGGTTTCTCTATACTGTTCCTGAAAAAGGTGACGGAGGCGAGCTTTGCAACTTCCTCGACCGGAACTATAATCAGTTGGATTATAGCCATCATGGTTCCGAGTGCCAGGACGTTAATCAGTGGATTAACTGCAGCAGGTACTGCGGAGAACGCTATTGATGCAATAAACGTACCCACCAGGGCTTTCTTCGATACACCTTCGTAGATAACGACGTAACTCGCCAGAAATAACGATGGCGTCAAGGAGAAGGCGAGAAGACTCAGGTGGTTTGATAGCTTGGAGCTGGTGATCCCTACGATACTGAACTCTGTAATCAGTAGGAGAGTGAAGAAAACTAGGAGACCTAGCTTGAGTGACGATAACCCAGCTACCCTAATTGATTTTTTCTTGAAAAATTTACTGTCCGGGTTAGCTTCCGCCATTATTCGTCCCTCCTGAGATGTCCGCGTTTGAAATGGCTATTGTAAATATAAATGATTCCCCATTTTGCCTAAATTTTAGGTATTGCGGGGTAAAAAACCTTAGCCTGCTATTTTTAATACTGATAATTACTGATATAATCGCAAGACAGCGTCGGTGTGGTTAACCTCACTAACAAATTTTGATAATAACAACCTAATTCTTATATATAATCTATGGTAAGGAACATCTATGGATAATGAAAACCTCACTTATCAGAAAAACGAGGTAAAGCCCGCACTTCTACGTACGCTTGGAAAAAAGTACAGTTGCCGCATTCTGGAGGCGGCTTCGAGCGAACCCCGGTCCGTAAAGGAGTTTTCAAAACAGCTGAATATACCCAAAACTACGTTATACAGGCGGGTTAGGGACCTAACGGAGTGTGGTTTACTCAAGGAGGAAGGTAAACTCGACAGGGAAGGCAACCACCACAAAGTGTATACCAGCAACATCGAGAAGATAGAGATAGAGTTAAACCAGGGGAGTCTTAGTACACGGGTAAAACTCCAGGATCAGCCGGATAAAAAACTAATAAAGATATAATAGTCAGGGAGTTCCGAGCGTTACGTGGAAAAGCGGGTGGGTAAGTTGAGGTTGATTATTTTCAACTTTGGTGTTCTTGATATACAAATGACCGCGAGTATGCTACGGTAACAAAGAATTACGGTACTGTATACTACGGTGAAATAAAGGTCTTAAAGACCAAAACAGGTTGACATCCCTTGATGTTATCCTCCTGAAACGGTTTTCATAACCTGTATTTCGTCCCCGTTTTCCAGCAACGCTGATACGGTTTCGTCCTCTGGCACCGGTCTCCCGTCGACGATAGCAACCGCTCCCTCCGGGTTCAGGTTTATTTTTTCGAGAACCTCCGCGAAGAGAGTGTCACCCGATACCGAAACTTCGTAACTTTCCCCGTTTTTTACGTCGACCTTTAGATCCATTTACCTTAATCATGGATCTCCGTCGGTTAAAGTGGTTTCAGTCTCTGTCTCCCGTCTTATAGCCTGGATTCTCGGTAACCTACCGGTGAATTTATAAAATTTTAGGACCACCTAACACACGTTAACTAAAAGCGGGAAGCAAGAAGTTCAACAAAGGGAGAAAAACGGCCATGAACCCGGCACGGAAACCCGGAGTGATGGAACACACAGTTCAGTAACCGGGAAGATAAAAAACTTCCAGAAACAAGAGGGGACAAGCAATGTTTACGACTCCGTTCGAATCTAAGTCTAATTTATCACGGAATACCTCCAGGACTCCTTATATCAGTAAAAAGGTGAACATCCCATCTGTAACAGGGGGGTGTTGTACTATCTATGGCGGATAAGGCAGAATCCGGTGTTGGAACAAGAGCGCGGAAGGAGGCAAAACCCCGGGAAGAGTTCAACGGAGATACCGAGAGCCAACTTCTCGACATCAAGATACCTACGGAAAAAAGGAAACCTATCCTCGAGATAGAGGGTTTGAGTAAGAATTACGGCGACCTAGAAGCCGTAAAGAGAATGGATCTAAACGTAAAGAAAGGGGAACTTCTTACTATTCTTGGTCCGAGTGGATGCGGGAAAACCACGACCCTTAGAGTGATAGCGGGTCTCGAAAAGCCGGACGACGGCAGGGTAAGGTTCGACCACAGGACGGTGGCGGGTAACGGACGTTTCGTCGAACCCGAAGATAGGGATATAGGGATTGTCTTCCAGGACTTCGCGCTTTTCCCACACCTGACTGTCGGGGAAAACGTCGAGTTTGGTCTGGAGAACGGGGACGATGGCAGAGTCGGTGACCTACTGGAACTCGTCGATTTACACGAGAAACGTGACGCGAGCCCCGAAGAACTCTCGGGCGGACAGAAACAACGTGTCGCGCTGGCTCGTTCGCTGGCTCCGGAACCCGAACTCCTTCTGCTCGACGAACCGTTCTCCAACCTCGACGTCAGCCTCAGGAAACAGATGAGGGAGGAGGTACGGCGCATACTTAAAGAGGCGGACGTGACCGCGGTTTCAGTCACCCACGACCAGGAGGAGGCGCTCTCTATAAGTGACCGTATAGCGGTCATGAAGAACGGCTACATTGAACAGGTCGGAACTCCCGAGGAGGTGTTTCAGCATCCGGAAAACAGGTACGTCGCGGACTTCCTGGGGAACGCGAGCTTTATCGAGGGGGTCGTGAGGGAGGGTTGCGTCGATACATCGATCGGAGAGATAGATAACGAAAAGGTGGAAGGTTTGACAGAGGAGTACCTCGGTAACCGGATAGAGGTCCTGGTTCGGCCCGACGACGTGGCCGCTGTTCCTGTAGGTTTTGAGGAAGAACCCGACGGGGAGGTGGTGTACAGACAGTACGACGGACCATCGTTCGTCTACAGAGTCGATCTCAAGGATGGAGGGGTGGTGCACTGTATGCATAACCACGTAGACGACTTCGGGATGGGGACCGACGTAAACATCGAACTGATTCTGGATCACTCCATCTCCTGGTATCCAGTAAACTGAGTTCTGTTCAAATGGGGTTTTGTTCAAATGGAGTTCCGTTCAAAGGATAACTGGTTAGGTAAAGAACCGATTTTTTCACGAAGCTTCAGTAGGATTAGTTAACCTTTTGTTGGTGAACCAGAAATATTGGGTAACTATGGGTAGAAAACCGGGAAGCATGTACCGTGACGTCGACGACTCGGCGTACACGCGCCGGGAGTACATCACGGGCGTGCCTGGATCGAAGATCACGCAGTTCGACATGGGTGACGTTTCGGCGGAAGAGGAAGAGTACCCGATAGAGCTAACCTTGAACGCGAGGGAGGCCTGTCAGGTAAGACATTCGGCGCTCGAAAGTGCCAGGATTGCGGCGAACAGAAACCTGATCAAGGAGATCGGCGAGGAGAGCTACAAGATGATTCTCCACGTCCATCCTCACCACGTCCTCAGGGAGAACAAACAGGCGACGGGTGCGGGTGCCGACCGTGTTTCCGACGGAATGCGTCTCTCTTTCGGTAAACCCGTCGGAACGGCGGCACGTATCGACAACAAACAGACGATATTCAGCGCGAGAGTAACTGCCGACGAGGGCGAGTTCGACGTCGCGAAGGACTCCCTACGGCGCGCCTACACAAAGATCCCGTGTCCCGCCAGGATCAATATCTCGGATGGCGGCGACCTTCTAGATTAGAGGACGTTCCTGCCTTTTCTGGTATCTCGCGATTTCTCTTTGTGGAGGATACCGAAATACTCTTGACTTCTGCGGAAACCTCTATTCATCATGGCCAATTTATGGACCGACATAGAGACCGGGCCGGACGCACCCAGCGAGATACACGCCGTAATCGAGTGTCTCAAGGGTGAGAGAAACAAGTACGAGTACGACAAGGACGTAGAGGGATGTGTTCTGGACCGCGTTCTACACAGCAACGTCCATTACCCCAGCGACTACGGATTCATACCCCAAACCTGGTACGACGACGATGATCCATTGGACGTGCTGGTTCTGGTTAAGGACCAGACCTTCCCCGGATGTGTTATAGAGGCACGACCAGTCGCTCTAATGAGGATGGACGACGACGGTGAACAGGACGACAAGGTAATCGCCGTACCGACGGAGGATCCCAGATACGACCACGTCCAGGACGTCGACGATCTTCTTGAGCAGGAGAAGGACGAGATAGCGCATTTCTTCGAGACCTACAAGGCTCTCGAACCCGGGAAGGAGACCGAAACCCTGGGTTTCGAGGACGCCGAGACTGCGGAGGAAGCCATAGAGCACTCCATCGATCTCTACGAAGAGAAGTTCGAGTAAGACAGACGTCAGTTACAGTCCCCAACTGGTTTTCCGGACATTAGCCTTCATTCGGACATTAGCCTTCATTCGGACATTAGCCTTCATTCGGACATTAGCCCACCGTCCGGAGTAACTTGATGTGTTTTTATTAGGTGGCGCCGGTTCTTTCTATACAAAATGAGTGAAGTTGTTATCTGGCCGGCGTACCTCGACAGCAGTAAGACTCGGAGTGAGGGTAGGCGGATTCCGAAGGAGTCCGGGGTGTCAGATCCGACTCTGGAGGAGATAGCGAAGGCGGTCAAACAGGTTGGTTACGATCCCGACGTCGAACTCGACAAGGACTACCCGAGATCCTGGTGGGAGGAGAAAGGTAGAGTGGTGGCGCAAGATGTGGACGACAGCAAGAAGGACGTTCTACGTGCCGTAGCGGTCTATGTAGACGCGATGAGGGGATAGAGATGATTGATTTCCATACCCATACGTTCAACAGCGACGGGGAGCTTGTTCCCGCCGAACAGGCTCGGCGTGCCGAGATGCAGGGTTTGGAGGCGGTAGGTATCACCGACCACGCCGACGCCAGCAACGTCGAGGAAGCGGTGGAGAAAGCGACGCGTGGGAAGGAAACCGCCTCCATCCCTGTCCTCGCGGGTGTAGAAGTCACCCATGTTCCACCCGCCAAGATAGCCTCTGTGGTGGAAAGGGCACGGGATGCAGGTGCCGACGTCGTGATAGCACACGGCGAAACTCCGGTGGAGCCGGTGAAGGAGGGTACGAACCGTGCCGCGATAGAGGCGGAGGTAGACGTTCTCGGTCATCCAGGGCTGATCGAACCTAGGGATGTCGAACTGGCGCGGAAGAACGATGTCTTCCTGGAGATAACCAGCAGGCGGGGGCACTGTCTTGCGAACGGACACGTTGCGAAGCTCGCGACCGAGAAGGGAGCCGATCTCATCGTCAACACCGACAGCCACCATCCAGACGACTTCATAGACGAGGAGACTGCCCGTGAGGTCGCACGGGGTGCGGGGCTTTCGGAAGACGAGGTAGAGGAAGCCGTGGTAGAGAATCCGCACTGTCTATTGGAAAGAGCGACGGATGAAGAGGTCAGCTAATATGATGGTTTGTCGTCAACCGGCAGGTACGTCCAAAGGGAGCGTGTTATAGATGGAGAGGCTGGGAAAGGTTAACTCGGAAACTTCCGCGGTTGCTGTCGTAGACTCCCCCGAGGGAACACCCACCGTAGTGGGTAGATCCGTCTACGACGACGGACTGAACGAGGTAGGTAGAACCATAGACGTTATAGGGAACGTGGATTCGCCTTACGTCGTGGTGGAAAAGAAGGGTGATAACAAGGTTGGGAGAGGCAGTAAACTCTACCTCAGGTGATCTCAGTTGAAACCTCCCATGAAAGATAATGTATAGTTTGAAAACTGATGTATCGGAAGAAAGGTCTGGCATGAAGGGCGATGTGCCTATCGAGAGGTGATCTATCTTGGCATACGTAGTCTCGACAGGAATGACTGGGTTCGGGGACCGCGACGAAAGCTTGGGGGAGTTGATGGCGTTGGCGGCGAACCACTGTATCGAAAACTCCGACGTCGATCGGAACGGGATAGATGGACTGGTAGCGTCGAACGCTCTCGGCGGAGAGATGGGGATGCAGACGGGTGTGCAGAACTACCTGTCCTCACGTCTCGGAATCAACGGCTACTCCAGACGGGTTGGACAGACGAGCGCGGGCGGTGCCGCCGCCTTCAAGGAAGGATGCAGTCTCGTCGACTCCGGCAAGGATGACGTGGTTCTGGTCGTTGGTGGTGAGAAGATGACGCATCTCGGCACCTCCCGTTCGAGCGACGTGATCTCCTCCGTTATACATCCCGACGAGTACCGACACGGTTTAACGATGCCGGCGTTCGCGGGACTCGTCGCCGACCTTTACATAAACGAGACGGATGCGACGAGGAAGGATCTGGCGCGTGTGGCGGTAGAGAACCACGGGAAGGCTCTCCGCAATCCAGACGCCCAGTTCGGTAAGGATCTGTCGGAGGAGGATGTTCTTAACTCTCCCCTGGTCGCCGACCCGTTACGTCTCTATGACTTCTGCCCAACCACGGACGGTGCCGCCGCCGTCCTGATGGTTAGCGACGACAGACTCCGCGAAGACTTGGAATCCGGCGCGTCCCATGGTGTCTCCCGGGTCGCTGCCGTGGCAGGAACGAACGACACCCACGCTGTACACGACAGGGATACCCCGCTTTCTCTCAAAGCCGTCAGGGAGTCGCGGCGGGATGCATACCAAGAAGCGGGTATTTCCACTGAAGATATCGACGTACTAGAACTACACGACATGTTCACGGCACTCGAACTGATCCAGCTGGAGGACCTCGGTTTCTACAACCACGGCAAAGGATGGAGGTACGTCCGCAGGGAAGAAGACAACGGGAGTTCGGACGGGAGTTCGGACGGGACTACGGGGGATGGTGATGTTCCTGTGATCAATCCTTCCGGCGGTTTGAAGGCGCGGGGTCATCCTTTAGCAGCCACCGGCCTGGCGCAAATTGTGGAGCTACACCGACAGATAACCAATGAAGCGGGGGAACGAACGGTGAACGATGCCTCGGTTGGGGTGGCATGCAACCTGGCAGGGTACGGAAACGCTGCGATAACGACTGTTATGGATGAACCTGGGGTGGAAAGATGAGTCCAGACGTAGGCAACGACGGCGGTAGCCAAGAACTGGTTGCGCGGAAATGCGACGAAGGCCATTACAGCTTCACGGATCAGGATGCGTGTCCACGTTGTGGTACCGAACTTTCCATGGAGAAAGATCTTTCTGACACGTCTGGAAAGGTCGTTGCCGCGACGGTTTCACGTGCTACGCCCGACGGGGTGAGGACGCCGAACCCCCTGGCTACCGTCGAGTTCAATCTCGAGGAAGGTACAGTAACAAAGACCGGACAGCTAACCGAAAATGCGGTTCGGGAGGGGGAACTCGTCGTCGAGTCGGGTGACCTGGTCGAACCCGTTTACGTCGAACAACTGAGAGATACCGGCGAGTCGTTCAAACACGAGGAGAGCCAGGGTTGGGGTGGATACAGGTTTTGTCCGGTTAATTGAAGATACATCTATCGTTCTTGGATTGAGGATAAAGCTACCGTTCAGAGCTAACTATCCCTGGATCAAACCTATATACCCGCCAGCTTGAGGATTACACGCAGGTTCCTGAACCCCGAAAACGCGAGCCCGAAAACGAGTACCGAGGGTACTATGGTTACTGCCACCGCCTTCCACCTTTCCAAGCCATGACCCACCCTGGTTCCGACGTAGGTCAGGTAGACTCCGTACCACGCCAGTATCCCCACGTACGGTATCCAGGAGAGAACTGCGGGTGCTGAGCCGTAAGCCACAGCCCTGAGTGTCCTGTCGACGCCCTCGTCCTCCTCGGTTACCAGCCAGAGGGAGACGTACTCTATCCCTGTAACTATATGGAGGAGTATCGGTGCCAGCAGGATCAGTATGATTCCGAACTCGATTACGTCTATACCTGTTACACCTGGCTTGAGAGAGTAGGCGTCGGGTTGCACGAACTTCTCGGGGAGTTTTCCCGCGGTAAGGACGACGATGAAGAAGAATAAGCTTGCACTTTGACCTGACTCCCGGTCGTTAACTTCTTCGAAGAACTCTCCCGGACTTATGCATATCCTCGGAATAATTCCAGCAATCCCCCACTCCATTGTTGGCAGTTTGCGGTGATGCCTGTAATCGTTTGCGGAACTCAACTGTTATATCCAGCTTTGACTGGATTCGATAGATACGGTGTTTTCAGTCAACGTGAACTACCTGGGGGTCAAGCCCCGAGGCTTCAACATCGAACCAAACTAAATCTTCAGTTAAACCAACTATTGTTTAACTTTCCATGGATTCGCTATGGGTGTTTCCATCACCGCACTTCCCGCTAGCTGTCGTCATACTAGTCTTATTCGGACTCGAATGGCTAGCTGGATCATGGTTAGATAGTTCACAAGCCTCGATGCCATGCCGTCGCAACTTCCGTACTTGTGGAAGTTTCTTGAGGGCAGGCACATTCCAGTTACAGTACTTCTTTATTCCTTTTTTTGCTATGTTGACGCTCGCGTTACGGTCGCTGTGGTCTTGATGACCGCATTCCTTACATTTGAACCGTTTTCTTTGTCGGTTAGCCTTCTCGGTGTGACCGCAGTTGGTTAAACTACAGGCTTGGCTGGTGTATTCGGGGTTAATTTTTCCTATAGGTATTCCCTGAAATCCAGCTTTGTAGCTTGTGTATTGTTGTAATGTATAGAATGGTAGGTGATGCAAGCGTCGATTCATCCGTGTACCGTAATCCATTGAGTCCCGTATGTCTTTGAGGTCTTCAAAAACAATCACGGGATTACTGAATCTACGGCTGAACTCCACGATTACTCTACTAACTTTATGGAGTTTATCGTTCACAAACCGTTTTTCCCTATCACTCAAAGTTTCCTGAACGCTATCTTTTCCATTGTTCTGTATCCGTTTAAGTATAGTGAAAAACCTGTGTCTCTCGAACTTGATTTCGGGAAAATCAACAACCAATGTATCCTCAACATCATCACTTGATAATGCGGTGAGTGATACGTTATCCTCGTTTACATCAATCCCTACTACAGTTGTTGGGTTTTCTATCTCCGGCTTCTTTTTCTCCTGATGAGTAACATTTACGTGTACTCCGACTCACCATTTTTGAAGAACGCTTCCGCTGTACCAATACTCCATTTATCGGTGGTTAATGCCTTCTCTAGTATCTCTAGGTGTAGTGGGTCGCCTTTGACGGTTCCTTTGATGTATTCGTATGGTTTAGTGCTAACTCTGAAATTTATTTTATCATCTTCGATGGATAGGTTGTATCCTTCGGTGTAATTCATTCTGAGTGGGTATTCACCAGATTTAGTGTGGCTAGGTATTTGGTAGTCGTCGTATT
>JBDGRN010000053.1:0-3913 GCA_042218125.1 Halobacteria archaeon
GTAGGATTTCCGAACGCCCTAAAGGACGGGGCTTTAGCCTCGAAACCTACGTAACGATTCAGGGGCTAACAACCTCTGTACTTTCGGACAACCTCTTTACTTTCGGCTAACAACGTCTGTACTCCAGATTTTGGAACTCAGAAATATAGGGCTTAGAAATTCGGGATTTGTTGTAGTAGCTCTAGGCCTAAGGGTGTAGTCACTCTACATTTGAGGGGTTAGAACCTTTATCAGTTTCTTCCGGTAATGGTTTATATCATTATTAAAGGTTATTATCCTACTTAAATCTAATACCGCTTTTTTAATAACATTTAGAGTATAATGAAAACCTTTTAAACTGAGGGTTTTTATCCACTGTATAATATGGGTTGGGGGAACAGGGTAACGGTAATAACACTGGTTTTGGTTGTGTCCTCGATGTTTGCTGTACCAACAGTAGGTGCTGGTTCAGATAGTAAAAATATAGTATACAACACATCTCAATCAGGCAGCCAAGCAGTCAGTATTCGGGACACCAGCGACGACGGTGGTTCCGAATCTCTCCGTTCCAACGTAAGTAAACAGAAGGTCGTCATCGGATACAGAAACGACGTGAAGCCTTCTACGAGTCTTTCTTCTGAATACGGATACGAAAACATAGATCAATACAGATCGGAAGCAGTCAACTTCGATAAAGCAGAACTCACCGAAAGACAGATAAAAAGGATTAGAAACAACCCGAAAGTCAGCTACGTCGAGAAAACCAAGAAGTTCACAGGACTCGGGAATACCGGAGAAACAACAGATGGTGACTTGAGTACGAACAGCCAGGAAACTTCCTGGGGTGTAGACAGGATTAACGCAACTGTAGCCGAAAAACATGTCCCGGCTTCCGCCGAGAACAGTATCCAGGTAGCTGTACTGGACACCGGAGTGGATTATACCCACGAGGACCTCAATGGTACAGTTAAATGGGGTGTAAACACGCTAGGCAGCGGCGTAGATTACGGTAAAGACGCCGCAATGGATGGGAACGGTCATGGGACAGGGGTTGCGGGTATCATTACGGCCAACGACAACAGACGGGGGGTAGTAGGTATAGCACCCAACGTATCCATATACGCAGTAAAGGTCTTGACGGATCAACTCACCGGAAACGCAACGACTGTAGCTAAAGGAATCGAAGAAGCCCACAAAGGACCCGACGGTATCAAGGGAACCGGTGACGACGCCGACGTAATCTCGATGAGTCTGGGTGCACCTTCAGGAGCAGTAACAGTAAAGAGAGCCGTACAGAACGCAGCCGAAGAAGTTGCAGTAGTTTCGGCAGCCGGAAACTCCGGAGACGGTGATCCATCGACAAACGACGTATGGTATCCCGCCAAGTACAACGGATCGATGGCTATTGCAGCATCAAATCAGCAGGACTCCACAACAACGTTCAGTTCAGAAGGCAGGCAGGTTGATGTAGCAGCACCCTATGGAGTAAAGACGACAAGACCCGGAGACGAATATTCGTCCATTGGGGGTACGTCGTCGGCAACACCCCACGCTTCAGGTACTGCAGCTTTGATACTCGCCAGCCAGCAAGAACCGGGTTACGGAACCTCGGAAATCAGAGAACGTCTGGTGAACTCCACGGTCGACATAGAAGATCCCGGGTTCGACAGGAAGGCAGGACATGGAAGAATAAACACGGAAGCAACCGTCGTTCCGAAACACCGTTACGTACTTAGAGGCAAGGAAATATTCTATCCGGGGAATAGTGGCGGTAAAGTCGGACCAGCAGCAACCGTCTTCCAGGGGGAGCAAAACGTAACATACCGACTCGATGGCCTTAGCGTTCTTGAAACAGATACCGGGGAGACCCTCGAGGTAGACAGGAGTTCGGTACCTAAAGGACAGGCAAAAGGCGTTTACTGGCAGGATCCCGGTAACGAAGATGGCTCCGTTGACGGAAAAGGCAAAAACATCTCGGTTCACCAACCGCGGATTCCAACTTTCAGCTTGATAGATACTGACGGAAACGAGGTCCGGGGCGGTGCGAGTGTCGGAAACAACGAAGTGCTCGTCGTCACGGCAAACCCCAACTATCTACGGGCTGAAGACGTCAAGATAGAGGTCAAAGGACCCTCTGGCTCCGAGCTTCAGAGCTCTGTGGTCGAACAGGCAGACATCTCCAAACTCACACGGGAACAGAACAGCACCATTCGGAGTTCAGATGGATGGAACAGCCGTAACCTATCGAACCTTACTGAGGTCCAGCAGGGTGTCGGAAACACCAACCTCAGTAAATCAGACGATGCGGTATGGGTCCTCGACTTCAACGGAACAGATCCGGGTCAGTACAACGTAACCGTAGAGGGTACAGACGACTTCGAGTCGGAAAGTAACCCCGTGGATTCCGCAACCTCGACCAAAGCAGTCAGGCTTGAACCATCCGGTGTGGTGGGGGAAACCGGTTCAGTCGACGTATCGGCTGACGGAGAATGGCAGCATATTCAGCTCAAAAACACCTACGACGACCCCGTCGTAGTAACTTCACCCTTCACGACATACAACGGCTCTGACCCCGCACACACCAGGGTACGTGCAGTTAAAAAAGATAGCTTCCAGGTACAGGTGGAGGAGTGGAACTACCTCAACGAAAAACACGTCACAGAATCCGTCAACTACATGGTGGTCGAAAAAGGTGAACACCGGTTGAAGGACGGTACAGAAATTGAAGCAGGTACCGCTAAACTGGATCATAACTGGAAGACAGTCCGGTTCAACCATGGTTACGAAGATCCAGTGGTGTTCAGCCAGCCTGTTACCTATAACGGTGGTCAGTCGGTAATCACACGCCACAGGAACGTAGACGGAGACGGCGTAGATATTCGTCTCCAGGAAGAAGAAGGAAACAACGGAGTACACCGTACGGAGAAAGTGGACTACGTTGCAACCGAAGGCTCTACTGCCGATACACAGTCCACCGATCATAACTGGGGAGGACTGGAAGTCAGTACGGAGGTGAACGCGGATAACGGTAAAACTGTATTCGCAGAGACTCAGACGTTCAACGGTAACGATCCGGGTGCTATTAGACTAAATGATCGGGGTCAGATGTTCTTCGAAGAAGAACGTGGCGTCGACAACGAAGTGACTCATGTGACTGAGGACGTGGGTTACTCGGTCATGCCGGAAAACCTCGAGGTCAATACATCCAGCACAGATACGGCAGTGGGTGAGGTGGGTTCGGTAAAGGTCGATGCAGCAGGAGACTGGCAGAAAATCCGGCTCCAAAACGACTATGAAGACCCTGTCGTTGTCACCTCTCCACTAACGTACAGGGGTTGGGACCCCGCACATACCAGAATCAAAGATGTGACAAAAGACAGCTTTAGGATACAGGTAGAGGAGTGGAACTACCTCAACGAAAAACACGCAACCGAGACTGTGAACTACATGGTGGTCGAAAACGGGAGCCACAGCCTCGACAACGGCCTACATATAGAAGCAGGAAAAACCAATAGCACACACAGATGGAACGACGTTAACAGTACGTCTCCGATGTCGAACAAAACTGTAGTTCTTTCCCAACCCATGACGTACAACGGTAGAGATTCGGTGGTTACACGGCAGAAAAACGTGGGAGACGATGGGTTCAAACTCCGTCTTCAGGAAGAGGAAGGTAACAACGGTGTACACGTCTCCGAAACCGTCGGTTACCTGACAATCAACGGCACAAAAACAACCAGACTTCAGATGTCGACACCCGGATGGAGGACAGTTGAAGACGGAGACGGCGAACTTTTTGCAGACATACAGAGCTTTAACGGCGACAATCCCGCCGCAGTACGGATGAAGAACGACGAAAGAATCAAACTCGAAGAGGAACGTAGTGCTGACAACGAGATGAGACATGTAACCGAAAAAGTCGGAGCCGTAAAAC
>JBDGRN010000053.1:4013-6640 GCA_042218125.1 Halobacteria archaeon
TACAACAGGGCAACCTAACAAAATAACTACAACAGGGCAACCTAACAAAATAACTACAACAGGGCAACCTAACAAAATAACTGCCTAAGGACCTTACAGTACAAACTATACGAACTATAGTTCTTTCTCCCGGTTAACTAACTATATTTCTCATTATCAGTTATAGGTTGATCTGAGTTTGGAGCAACATTTACCATATTTACCAAAATGCTTATATATAAACGCCACTAACTTTTAGTTAACCAATGTCCAGAGATAGAGACGATAACCCATTCGACGACCTGTTCGAACAGATCAACGAGATGATGAACCGTATGATGGACGAGGACTTCGAGATGAACGTCAGTGGATACAGCTACTCCAACGCACCAGGAGAGGAACCCGAGTTCAACACCTTCGGAGGCCAGCCAGGCGACTTAGGAGGTACGGGTTTCCAGGGCGGTGAGACGACGCATTACGACATTATAGATGAAGACGACTCCCTCAGAGCCATCATCGACCTTCCCGGCGTTGAGAAGGACGATATCGACCTCAGCCTGTCCAGCAAGAAGATGAAGATTGAGGCGAAGAAACCAGAGATGGAACGGAGTTATGACGAAACTATCTCGTTACCCGTCGAGGTGGACAGCGATACTGCGGATGCGAGATTCAACAACGGTGTCCTGGAAGTAACCGTCGATAAAGACGATAGCACAAGCACTAAGGACATTCAGATTGAATAACTACAGAACAAGATGTCGATGAACCTACCAGACCCGAAGAAACCGCTGGACAAGGAAGAAAAAAAGCACCTCAGGGAAAAACTCGACGAATGGCTGATGGACGAGGTCGTACCACATACTGCTAGCTAGAAGGTAAGGGAATCCCCAATACAGGGACAAGGACTTTTACCGGATCTTTTATTTATAATAGTTTTAGATGGCTTACATTCTTGCTGCACAGTAGTTACACTCTTGAGATATACTTTTATTGAAAGAAAACTGGTCCGTATTTTTGAAAACAGAGATCGAAATATTACGCAGGGGTACTGTGGTTGTTGGTTGATGATTGGTTAGGATCTCTTTTCACTATCAGCCGGGTTTTTTATCTCGTTTACGTGAATTGTCTAAAAATAAAAAATAGTTTTCATCTCGTATATATGTGAAGCATCCAAATATATAATAGATGCAGGTGGTTACTTTTATATAATGACTGAAAAAGGAATGGATTCCTGGATTCGAGGATTATCGGCACGGGAACGTGTTAGAAAGATAGCAACCACACTCGCCCAACCCCGTTCAGTCGAATGGGTGAAAACCGAAGCCCAGATCTCCTCGTGGCAGACTGCAAAAGACGAGCTAGAAATGCTCGTCGACTTCAACCAACTACACGCCGTAGAAGGAGACGACGGAAACACAAAGTACGCCCCCAACTACCAGCTCAGATACTTCAACGAAGTAACCGAACTAATCAACAACCACAGTCAGAACGAACTGCGGGAAGAAATAGCGGGTATACAGGAACGAATGGACGAGTGGAAAGACGAATACGACGTGGAAACCCGAAAGGACCTCGAATCGACACTTACCGACGATAAACTCTCCAGCGAAGACATTGAAATACGGAACAGATGTCTCCGACGATGGAAACGATACGAAGACAATAAACGACTACTGAAACACGCGTTAGAACTGTACGAAGACGCGAGAAACATGTATCCAGGCCAAAACGATCCGTCCAACTCCTCGATCTCGCTATCTCAGTAAATCCAGTATAAACAAGAGATACCATATTAATGTTTTTCCTGGCAAACAGGGCAAACCTCGATAAACGAACAGTACTCAACCGCATCCATAACTATCTACATACACAGCTAAACAAAGAGAACTTCCCAATCGAACAGGTCTGGTACCACACATCCCTAGGAAATAAAAAAGCTGTCCGAGCGGCGGTAGACTGTACGATGTTCTTACAGACTCAGTATCCAACAGACAGGGCTGAACTCCATGTATCGTTTGACTTCCCTTCTGGCCAAAAATACGATTTTTATAAAATCCGGTGGCTCGAACATAAACGGAGCCTCATGCTGGGTTGGCATCAGGACGAGACCCAAATGGATCTCGGAAAATGCCATTTCCAACTCGATTACCAGGAGGAAACCATACAAAGGGAACCCGCGGAGTTCCTTGACAAACATCCATTGAACGTATTCGAACAGCGAACAACCCAGCTAGTAGAAGTAATAGACTCACTGACCTACGAAGAAGGGCTTCCAACAGTTGCTGAAGAAGAGATATACAGGTGAAAATCTCGAAGGCCACCACGGAGTCAGTCTTTATCTTCCGAGTTCGTCGTGGCTACCGGACAGATGTCTCGCACTTAGGGCGGCGTGCAGACTAACCTCACCCGCGAGTGCAACCCCACCTATAACTTCAGCTAACTCCTTAGCGTTCGAACCCTCGGGATCGCCGCCCCCGGATACACCCAACATCTCGAGACAGGAACGCTGTCCCTCTATACCGGTACCGCCACCCACGGTGCCGACCTCTACCGAGGGAAGCGTTAGGGAGACGTAGAGGTCACCGTCCTTCTCACCGCAGGTCGTAATTCCCGATGATCCCTCCACCACCTGTGCGACGTCCTGTCCG
>JBDGRN010000053.1:6650-11628 GCA_042218125.1 Halobacteria archaeon
AGGAGAGGATGTTAGCGACGTGGGCGTTCGCACCTAAGATCCCGGCCCGGGTGCTTCCGACCATCGTCTTCCTCTCGTGAACCTCCAGGAAGTCCTCCACGGAGGTTTTTAACTTTCTTTCGACCAGTGGGGCGGGTATGGTGGCGTCGGCCGTCACGGTCTTGCCACGACCCTCTACGGCGTTGATGGCGGCGGGTTTCTTGTCGCTACATAGGTTTCCGGAAAGTGCGACGAGTCTGCAGTCCGGATATTTCGCCTCCTCTATCAGTTCGCAGGCTTCCTTCGCCGCTATCGTCGCCATATTCATACCCATCGCGTCCTTGGTGTCGAAACCCATCCGGAGATAGACGTTGTCTCCCGCCACGTACGGATCGATCCACAGGAGTTCGCCGTGGTCTGTCGTAGACTCCGATGCTTCAATCAACCTATCCAGGTTATCCTCCACCCATAGAGCAAGTTTCCGTGATTCGCGGACACCGGAGGTCTTGAAAACGGGTGCACGGGTCATTGCGTCCTTCACGACGACGGAATCCACACCACCCGCATCGCATACTGCGGAACATCCACGGTTTACCGAGGCGACAAGCGCACCCTCTGTGGTCGCCACAGGAACGTGGTACTCGCCCTCCGCATCTTCACCATCTACTTCGATCGGTCCAACCACCCCCACCGGAACCTCGATGCGTCCGACCAGGTTCTCGACGTTTCGATCCGACACATCCCCCATGTCGAAACTCGGGTCGGCGAGACCATTTAAGTCGGTGTCCGTCCGGTGTTCGACAGCCTCACGGCGTAGATCCGCCGCTTCATCAGCCACATCTTCCCCCGAAAGATGTTCCTCAATTTCGTGTAAAGAGATTTCGCCGTCGACCACCCTTTCTAACAGACTCATACAACGAAAATGGAATCCACGAACATACCAGTTACTTTCGAGGAAGTTAACTAAAATACAGGTATAAAAGAGTCTCAACGCAACAGCGACGAACCCGTCATCAACTCCGACGGCTCTATATCCATTACGTCGAGGACGGTGGGGGCCACGTCCCGAAGTTCCCCTATGACTTCGTAGTCGGGAACCTCTCTGTCTACGATGAGTTCAGTGGGCCGCGCCACGAAAGGCGTCGGATTGAAAGTATGTGCAGTCTGCGGATCCTCAACCGAACCCATCTCCTCGGCGTTACCGTGATCCGATGTTACGAAAACGGCGTATCCCGAGTCGAGGAGTTCGGGAACGAGTCGGGAGAGGCAGTCGTCGATACATTCGATCGACTCGACCGCCGCTTCGAGATCGCCAGTATGTCCCACCATGTCGGGGTTGGCGTAGTTCATAACAATCAAGTCGTACTCCCCAACCACGTCCATGGTTCTTTCCGTGACCTCCCGGGCACTCATCTCCGGCGTCTTTTCGTAGGTACCGACGCCGGGACTCGGCACTATAACCCGTTCCTCGCCCTCGAACTCCTCCTCCCTACCGCCGTTGAGGAAGTATGTGACGTGGGCGTACTTCTCGGTCTCGGCGATACGGAACTGAGTAAATTTCGTACGGGAAACCAGTTCTCCCAAAACGTCCTCCGGTAACGCGGGAGGATACGCCACCGGAAAACCGAACCCCTCGTCGTACTCCGTGAAGGTACGGAAATCAAGATCCAGTTCTGTATCACGACCCCATTCTACATCCACGCCGTTCAACATACGTGAAATCTGGCGCGCCCTGTCCCCCCTGAAGTTAAAGAAAACCACGGAGTCGCCGTCCTTTATTCTCTCTCTGTCGGCGATCACGGTGGGTTTCACGAACTCATCCGACTCACCACGGACGTACGCCGACTCGACCGCGTCGAGGGCGGAATCCGCGAGATATACGTCCTGGTCAACCTCCACGTTTTCTCCATTTTCCACCGCCTTCTCTCCGTCGACCATCGCGTCATAAGCTTTCTCCGTCCGCTCCCAGTTCTCGTCCCTGTCCATCGCGTAGTAACGTCCTGCAACCGTCGAAATCTCCGCACCGTGTTCGTCACAGACATCCTCGAGCTCCCCTAGATACTTCTCCGCGCTCTTGGGTGGTGTATCCCTGCCGTCCAGGAAAGCATGAACGTGGGCCTCTCTGTCGTGTCTGTCGGCGAGTTCGATGAGTGCGTGGAGATGTCTCTGTGCACTGTGGACGCCGCCGTCGCTCACCAACCCCATCAAATGCAGGTCTCCACCCGACTCTACGGCGTCCAACAGAACGGAGTTCTCGAAAAAATCCCCGGACTCAACATCGTCGTCTATCCGTGCTATAGGTTGTTTCACGATCCGTCCGGCGCCGATGTTGAGGTGGCCGACCTCGCTGTTACCCATCTGCCCCTCCGTAACCCCGACGCTGGGACCGTAGGTCTCGAGCAAACCGATCAAGCCGTCGTCTAAGAGACCGTCCATGTATGACGTGTCCGCGCCTTCGAAGGCGTTTCTGTTCTCCCCGGTCGATTCGTTCCGGATTCCCCACCCGTCGACGATTATCAACGCCGCCTTTCTACTGTTCATCAGGTAGTTCTACGGGTTCCGGCTTTCCTAAATCCTTCTGTTAAAAAATTTTTAGTAACGAGGATCGGGGATTTCTCAAATCGCTAAGGGATTTGCCAGACACCCAGACCCGTGGTTGTTTACGAAAGATACTGCTGCACTCCGCAAAGAATGATTATCCACAGTTTGTATACTGATTCAATATGAAGGTTTCCCGGGATACGATCGAACTCGATAAAAGCTGTAGCGAACTCGATGAACTCGTTGTGGACGTGGCCGGAGTTCTTTCCGATCATGGACTATCTTATTCTGTTGTTGCTGGATACGTCGCTGTTTCTTTAGGAAGATCGAGAGCAACTGAGGATATAGACGTAATAGTGGAGATCTTCGACGAGGATGAGGCCGAGAAACTGGTTAGTGATCTATTGGAGGAAGGATACTGGGGCGTTGCTGAACCGCTCGAATACATGTACGACAGACTGGAGGAAGGGCTAAATGTAAGAGTAGCAGAGAAAGGTAAACCAATTCCAAACGTCGAACTGAAGTTTCCGTCGGATACGTACGATAGAATATCTCTTGATGATAATATAGAGCTGAAACTTGATTGCGGAGAACTAAGGCTCGGTTGCCTGGAACTTCAGATACCCTATAAACTCTATCTTGGAACAAGAAAGGACCGTGAAGACGCATTACATCTCTACTCAGTGATGAATCCGCATCTGGACGAAGCTAAACTTGATGATTACGCGTCCCGTCTATCCGTACAGGAAGAGTTAGATGACCTCAGAGACGAATCAGGATAAGGATCTGGTGGAAAAACAGGAGAGAAACCGGAGACAGCGGTTAGATTTCGTCAAATGGTGGGCGGAGTACGTCAAGACACACGACGATCGGGAGTGGGGTAGACAGGTCAATAGACTGGTCGACGAGCAGTTAAAATCGGCCAGAAGAAGTAGAGAGGAACTGGAAGAAAACCACACCGAAAATGAAGGAGATGGGAACGAAGAAACCGACACTGGAGATTAATGCGGCCAACTGAATTTATTATACTGGATTGGGACACCCAGTTATTATCGGTTACGTGTTTGACGAAGCAACAACTACGGTGCGTGGTGAAAAAACTCTGTTCAAGTAGACTAACCGTTATCCGACGGGACTTTGGCAACGAGGATATCGTCACTCCCGCTAAATAACTACCACTCAAAACTAAAACTCAGTAAGTCTCAACGTCCACACCCAAGGCGACGAAGTCCTCCACATTATCCGTGAGGACAGGTTCGTCGTAACTTTCGGCAACCGCAGCTATCATAGGATCCAGTTAACCGATGCCGTTTTTGCCATCCGCATTTTTATCTGCTTGCGTCAGTAGGTTTCCGGCTCTCGTGAACCCTAACATACTTTGAACCCGTGATTAATGGACTACAACGAACCGGGAGACCAGTGGTTTCCGAGTTAACCCAGTAGAAAAGTTTACACTGTTAACAGACTTATTTAAATGTATGACGACAGCCGTAAAGGTCGACGACGAGTCAAAATCCCGTCTCGAAGAGCTTCAAGCAGTAATTAGGTTAAAGACCGATGAGAAAATAACGCAGCAGGAGCTGCTGAGTCTGTTAATCGATGAAGCCTACGAATCAAGGGAAGAACTCGTTAACTCCTTCAGGGGATCAAAGGTTCCGCTATCTAAAGAAGAAAAAGAAGCGATGCAGTCGGGTAGGGTTAGTTCCGGGAGAGAAACCAAAGAAGACGATATCGACGAAATACTGTACGGATGACGGTACTGGTTGATGCAGGTGTCCTATATGCCGACCACGACACCGATGCCTCGAACCACGACGTGGCGGCGGATGCTTTAAACTCCGTTTACGATGGTGAACTCGGTCAACCTTTCCTGACGGATTATATAGTCGACGAAGTTGTAACTTTAACGCGTTCTCGGACAAATTCCTTCACGGCCACCAAGAATCTATCCGACAAAATCCTGGGGCGTGGAAACTACCCAGGGGTATACGAGATAAAAGTCGTATCGAGGGAACTATTCCAACGAACAGTTGAAACCTTTGAAAGGTACGACGACCAGCCACTCAGCTTTACGGACGCTTCAACAATCGCTGTAATCGACAATCTGAAGCTAGACGGTGTACTTAGTTTCGACGACGACTTCGACGGGGTGGCGAACAGGTTCGTTCCCAGTGAAGTTTGAAGATTAATTTACCCAGTGAAGTTTGAAGATTAATATACAAACTGTTTCACTCCCTAGCTTTTCTGGTATATAATGTAATTTATGTAGATTTCAAGGCTAAAACCCCGTGCTTTAGTGCGTTCGGAAATCCTTCGGATTTCCGTGCAAGAAAATCGCGTAGCGATTTTCATACGGGGATACAGCCGACATGGTGTTAATCAAACGTTGTTTTTCTTCATTGCCGGATATTCCATCCATAAAAACTATAACTCCCCTCATAAACGTTTACGTGTGTAT
>JBDGRN010000042.1:0-10413 GCA_042218125.1 Halobacteria archaeon
CGCTATACCCTCAATTAATTCGACCAAAGTGTGTGAACCTTTCTATGACACTCTCGGTAGGATGTCTATCTGGGCAGGATCGAAATAACGTTGATATGCCTCCCGGAAAATATATGCCCCCATGGGTATCAGTAACGTACCGTTCAAAAAAGCCGCAACCGGCTCCAACCTATGTAGACCGAAGCTCCAGTCCTCCCCAGACTCGAACTTTTCTGCTGTATAGCTTGACCCGTAAGCCATGAGGTAGGACAGCATGTCGAACAACATATGAAATGCGTCACTTATCAGGGCAACCGATCCGAAAAGAACTCCACCGATCAGTTCCAAGAAAAACCCCAAAAAGTTCACCACGGCGACGATACCGAGTTTTCGGGAACTCATACCTCCACCGCCGTGTGAACCGCCGTGTGAACCCCCATGACTACCGTGGGATTCGGCACCGTGACCTGAACCTGATCCGTGACTGAGAGAATCCTCACTCATTATTTTAAAACTCACACATGGTTTGATAAGACATACAACAGAAAGTCTAAATATAATTTGTTACCATAGCCACCTCAAACTTACAGCTTTTAGCTGCTTTTTGCGCCGGTTATCAAAACTGATGAGGGGAGCGAACCAGACAGATTGAGCAGTCGCAAAAAATCTGTCTTTACCTACATATTCTACAAACGACAATGAGTAATATTTGTAAGAGATCTACCATATAAATCAAGGGTAACCATATATTTACGCTGAGACTTCTATTGTGGTTGAACCAAAATCAAAAGCTCAACCTAAGATCTTTCAACATAAGTTTTTTCAACATAAGTTTTTTCAACATAAGTTTTTTCAACATAAGTTCTTTTAACATAAGTTCTTTCAACATAAGTTCTTAAATTTCCTGACAGTAGAGAATTAATGACATAGGAAAGTTAACGACATACAGTTCACCTCCAGGGAAGTATATGAAGAGATAGACTTTCTTTTCTAATCAAAAAACCAGCTAAAGACGGTATGTTTCTCCCATATTCGTCACTACCAAGGGGTTAAAACAATCAAAAGTTGGATTTTTAAATAAAAAAGCCTGTTATAGCCATGAAAAATTTGTGCTGGTGATGTAGAATCTGGAAAAGATTTACATGTAGAGCTTTATCCAGCAAGAAACACAATATATACCAAGAAGTTTTTACTAGAGTTAAAGAAAAAATATGAAAAAGATACCTGTTTGTTTTTGGTTGACGGAGCACCTTGGCACCATGCAGCACTGTATGATCTTGAGCTCTAGTTTAAACATGTAACCTTTGGAGATAGAAATCCGGTCGAAAGATACTTCCAGGAAATAAAACGAAAAACCAGTAGATTCTACAACTGTTCCAGCAACGCCGATCCGGAAACGGTCGACAACTGGATAAAAACTCAAGCATGGTACGAAAACCAGCTAAAATAAACAGCGCCGTTCAAACATCAATAAAGAATTAAAGTGTTCAAAATAGTATTAAAGTATATATCTTTTATTCCCGTTTTTTAGTTATGTGCGCTGATAAAGATAACTCCAAGAACGTAGAAGGTAAGGAATCCGGCGTTGATTTTAGGCAGATACTCCGGGACCTGTACCACTCCATGTGGGAGGGTCACGGTTACGAGAAGATCGAACATGAGGCCGAAGATCTTGAGGATGCCCTTTTCGTCGCACTGTATGCCGATGCATTCGGTGCACCTTCTCCTGCTTCCTATTACACCGCCGAACTCCTACCTTACATGGAGGAGGAGTTCGTTGCATGGCAGAGAAGGATGTCAGACAGGGAGTCGGTGATCGAGAGGAAGGGACACCAGTACCACGTGCATTAAAAAACCCGAAAGGTAAAGAAGTAAAAGTTACCAAAAAGAGTAAACCACTGAATATAAAGAAAGTTCATTGAGGAATCCAAGAACAGTTTAAGAAATAAGAAAGGACAGTTTAAGAAAAATGGATAAATACGTATTTTTCTGTGGGAAGGGTGGGGTCGGTAAAACCACGGTTTCGTGTGGTTATGCCACAGGTTTAGCTCAGAACGGCAACAATGTCTTGCTCGTTTCTACCGATCCGGCTCACAGTCTTTCCGACGTATTCGAACGGGATTTATGTAACGAACCCCGAGGTTCCGGGAAAATAGAAGGTCTCGATGTTCTCGAACTGGATCCCGAATCCGAGATCAAGAGACACGAAAAACGGGTAAAATCACGTATAGGGGACCACGTCTCTCCAGCGATAGTCAAAGAGGTAAACCGCCAGATCGAACTGTCCCATAACACACCCGGTGCGTGGGAAGCAGCACTGTTCGACAGGGTTATAGATATAATGGAGGAATCCAGGAGTTACGACAGAGTGGTATTCGATACATCCCCAACCGGAGCGACAGTACGTCTCCTGTCACTTCCGGAACTCCTGGAGGAGTGGATGGAAAGCCTGATCGAAAAACGAAGACAGAGCCTCGACCTCTATGAAAAAGCCGCAATAGGGGATAAAGAACCCAGAAAGTCAAGGGACGACGACTCTGTTTTGGAACATCTGAGGGACAGAAGATCCAAGATCAGGAAGGGTTTGGATATGTTGAAATCCGAGTCGGAGTTTTATCTCGTTCTGAACCCCGACGAACTTTCCATAAACGAGTCCAAAAGAACTGTTGACGACCTGGCCGATCACGACTTAAAAATCGAAGGTCTATTCGTAAACAAGGTAACGCCTGACCCATCCGGTATGGACTGTTCGTCCAGGTACTTAGACGAAATGTATAGCTCCGAAAGAAAACGTATAGACGGAATGAAGACCCATTTCGACCAGGATATTCAGGCCGTGATAGAGAGAAAACCGGGGAAAAACGGTTTCGAACTCGTCCGGAGTATATCAAAGGAACTGGACAGTTAGCTGTCTTAGCACCCATTATTCTCTTAGCACCTATTACTCTCTTAGTACCAATTACTCTCTTAGTACCCATTACTTCCTTCAGAAAGATACACCGTAGTAAACAACCACGGGTGAGGTCACCCGTGGTACTCTCGCTACATTCCCTATAGAAACGTACAGATGACCAATACTTCTTTAAACCTGACTCATTTCTGCTGTATCGACAACAAAACTACCGAATTCTAAGGTTAAGTAACTCATGGAGCCCCAGGGGTAAATTATATAGGTTATGATTATAATGTTTTGATTAAATGACACAAGCTATATTACTTGTTGTAATAAGTATAGTTCTATTTTCGTTGGGATATCTTGGCTACTCGAGGTATCTGGCAAGAATGGTCAACCTTGGTGAAAACGACGAAACTCCAGCACATAAGTACGAAGACGGGGAGGAATACGTACCAGCGAATAAAACAGTCCTGTTGGGCCATCATTTTTCGTCTATAGCAGGGGGTGCCCCGATCGTAGGCCCGATAACAGCGGGGGTCTGGTGGGGTTGGGTTCCGTCCATCATCTGGATAGGTCTCGGGAACCCATTAATAGGGGCGGTCCACGACTTCATGTCGTTGAGTACTTCAGTTAGACATGACGGTAAATCAATTGGATATATAATAGGACAGTATCTCGGCGACAAAGGAAAAAAGATGTTTCTCTGGTTCGCATTGCTGACCTTAATACTTATAATCGGAGTTTTTGCTCTACTGGTCGGCCTGGTATTCACAGCCTATCCGCAGACGGCCACCGCAAGTATAATCTATATATTACTCGCCCTACTTTTCGGGGTATATCTATACCAGTTAAATCTGCCTTTCATTCCAGGAGCAGTGATATTTATAGCAGCCGTATTTGCCGGGGTTTTCGCCGGCGACATGTTCCCCATAGCACTAACTGCGGACGCCGGTAGCTATGCACCCTACCCCGACGGAACTATTGTTTTGATGGACTCTACCGCCCTCCCCAAGATCATGGGTAGCGGAAACATAACAGGCTGGACGGTAGGTATACTGATCTATGGTTTCTTTGCCAGTGTACTACCCGTGTGGCAGCTACTCCAGCCAAGGGACTTCCTCACATCCAACATGCTTTACGTAGGGGTTGGCGGTACTTTACTCGCGGTACTCGTCGGTACAGTAATGGGGTCTGGAGAAACCCTGACGATAGACCTGGCTACATACAAAGGATTCATGGGTGATCCGAATCTACCTGCTGGTCCGTTGTTCCCCCTACTTTTCGTAACTATAGCCTGCGGCTCAGTGAGTGGATTTCACTCCCTGGTTTCATCGGGAACGACGTCAAAACAGCTAAACCAAGAGGAGGACGCACGTCTCATAGGGTACGGCGGAATGCTGGCTGAAGGTCTTCTCGCCACGGCTGCACTTGTTACAGTCGCAGTATATGCCAAAATACCAACCGGAAGCGGGATAGGTCTGGCTCTACCCAACTTCGCTACCGGTGGAGGTATAATACTAAACAACGCGTTCGGCGTGAGTAAAAGCTTCGCTGCACCATTCATGGGACTGGTTCTAGTTAGCTTCCTGCTTACGTCAACCGACACAGCAATCCGTATCGCACGGTACATGTCCCAGGAGTTAGTAGGTACCCCAGAAACCAGGACACAGAAAATCGTCAGCAACAAGTACGTCGTTTCAGCAGCAATAACGGTACCCTCATTTTTACTGGTGGCGAGCGGCTCCTGGAACAGCCTCTGGCCCCTGTTCGGTGGTGCGAACCAGATGTTAGCCGCCCTCGCTCTACTGATAGTGACGATATGGCTCGCAAACGAGTACGGTTCGAAACAGCTCGTATCGACCGGTCTACCCACGGCATTCATGTACGTCATCACGATACTGGCGCTGTTATACCTCGCTTTCTACCAAAACCTGTACCAGAAGTTATTGAGTAGTGACTGGATGAGCAAGGCTTCGGGGTTAGACGTGGCATCCAGCGCGATACAGATAGTAATAGGAGTTATCCTAATCCTGTTAGCGCTCGCTATACTTAAACTGGGTCTCGACAATCTAAGATCCATAGATACGACGGAGGATACAGGAAACGAATAGATTTGTTCACTGGATTATAACCCACAGAAGTTTCGGGCTATTTCACCACTTCTTTTACTTTATCTATTATGGTTTTTCGGTTATCTCTACTGTCCCAGTTCGAAAATGCGGCATCGAGGTCGGTGTTTTTACTTCCCGCAGAAACCTGGTTTTCGAGGTCAACCATCACTAGATTTATTTCGTAATGTCCGCCCAGACCGAACTTTATCAGGTTTCTATCGGAGAACTCCCTGACAAAGTTTAGGACATCGTGGTTTACATCACTGGATACAGTGACGAAGGTGTACTCCCTCGAAAAAAGATCGGCGTCATCCGGATGGTCTACCGATAAACTGTCAGGACCATCCCAGCCGTTTTCTGCTGCAAGTTCCTTCCCAAAATCTACCTGTTTTTCAAGTTCCTGTTGTTCCAGCCCGGACTTCCTCTCTACAAACAGGTACTCGATTGATCTCTGGTGTCCGTACGTCAAGGAAGGATGTAGCAGGCGTTTGTAGTTATCTATCTTCAGTACACCAAACATCGGATAAAGTTTGTCCTTTATCCTATGATCTTTAAATAAATCGTAGTTTATCGCGAGTTTCTCTGCCACACTGTCAAAATAGCTGTCGTCCCAACGTGGTACATGTTCTTTGCCTTCATCGTCTTCGGACATCAGTGATATCCATTATAGATAAGCTAGGGGTAATATGTTTTCGTTAAAACCGTAGACAGTATCGTTAATGTGGGAGATAGTATCATCAAAACAGAAGACAGTTTCAACAAACCGAAGACAGTATCTTACGGTGATCTTTACGGTAAACCTGGCGAGGGATGCAAGTATTTATCAGCTTTTAGGACTACCTAATGTTAATGTCAGAAATTTCCGGGGGGAAAATCACCCGAAGAAGGCTGCTCAAAACAACTGCAGCCTCGGTACCCTTACTCGCCGGATGTATGTCATATAGCACTCCAAACGGTACAAGCGGATCTGGTTTAAATGGTTCGAAGAACGGAGACGTAAGTTATTCAGTCACTATGGCACCTGTCGGAAAAGTAGACTTCTCCAGGGTGCCACAGAAATGGTCGACATACAGCCCCGGATACGCAGACATGGGAGTAGCCCTTGACGTAGGAGATAGACTCAACAGCATAGGAAAAGCCGGGAGATACCATACCGGTTTCTACGACGAACTACCGGGAGTCGGTATAGACAAGTCGAAGCTAACACAGATGACCGGAAAAAATGGAATAGGTAAAGAGGTTTTCTACCAACTAGACCCAGACATCTTCGTAATCGATCCGGAGTGGCTAATACATAACTCTTTCTTCGGACTCCGGCAGAAAGACGTCGACGAGATCAGGAAGAACGTAGCCCCGTTCATCGGCAACACTATCTTCAGACGCACCGATTCTTGGCACGACTACAGGTACTATACAATGTACGAAGCGTTGGAGAAGGTCGCCGAGGTATTCCAGCGAAAAGACAAATACAGTAACATCAAAAAGTTCCACGATAGCTTTATAGATAACATCCGGGCGAAACTTCCTCCGAAAAAAGACGCCCCCGAAGCCCTACTCGTCTGGGCGGGATCCGACAAACCGAAGGACTTCACTCCGTACCGGATATCCGACAAAGGCACCAGCAACAAACAGTACCACGACCTCAACATCAAAGACGCGTTGACGGGAACCGACATCGATGCGTTAAGCGAATCCAACCGAGGAAAGATAGACTTCGAAAACGTCCTCGACATAGATCCCGAACTCATGTTCATACGTGGCCACGAAAGCCAGACGGAGAAGGAGTTCCGGTCCACGGTGGTTCAGTATCTTAAATCTGACCCCGTAGCCTCCGACATCAAAGCCGTCAAAAACGACAAGGTCTTCAGGGGAGGACCGATATACGAGGGTCCGATACAGAACTTCTTCCTAACCGAAAGAGTGGCCAAACAGGTCTATCCCGACAGTTACAGCGGAAAGCTGTTCGACCGTAAAAAACTCGCCGACATAATAAAAAGCAAAGATGACTGACTCCAGCGAAAACGGAGACTCCGTCTGGAAATCACGGTCCCTCTGGACCATGATGGTCGGATCCGTCGTGGTTATGCTGGTTGCGGCACTCATACAGCTGAGGTACGGGGCGTACGAAATGACGTTCGTGGAAGCATGGAACGGTCTGTTCAATCCAAACGTCATACTCAACCCCGACGCCCTCGAGTCGTTTATCTTCGGAGGAGAGGAACCGGATATGTCTAAGAACTCCCTCATAATCTGGAACATACGTCTACCCCGTGTCCTGGTAGCCGGATTCGTAGGGATGAACCTCGCAATCTCGGGTGCGATTTTCCAGGCCGTCACCAGAAACGAACTCGCAAGCCCATTCATACTCGGCGTCAGCAGCGGATCCGGGTTCGCAATACTTCTAATCATGGTAGGATTCGGTGGAATGACCGCTTTCCTGCCTCTTTACGCCGCACTCGGAGGAGCCCTCTCCTTTATCATACTCTACGCCATCGCGTGGAAAGGAGGAACCAGTCCCGTACGTCTCGTCCTTGGAGGTATCATAGTTTCTATGGTTTTCGAAAGCCTCCAGAAATCCCTTTTCTTCATGGCTCAGGACCTCGGAACCGTACAGAGCGCTATAGCATGGACCACCGGATCTATGACCGGCGTCGACTGGAGCCAGTTCAGACTCATAGTTCCGTGGTCGGTATTAGCTGTTATACTCGCATTCGTCGGGGCACGTCAGCTAAACGTACTTCTCCTGGGAGAACAGACAGCCAAATCCCTCGGAATGAACGTCGAACGTAGCAGGTTTGCGTTAGCTTCCGTAGCCATTATAGCCGCAGCATCCAGCGTAGCAGTAGCAGGAGTAGTGTCGTTCGTCGGACTAATAGTCCCACATATGGTCCGGAACCTGGTTGGAAGCAACTACAAACCACTGATCCTCGGATGCCTTTTCGTCGGACCTGCACTCGTAATAGCCGCCGATACCGGAGCAAGACTCGCTTTAAGCCCTATACAGCTACCTGTCGGCGTCGTTACCGGACTGATAGGAGGTCCATATTTCCTCTATCTGATGCGAAGGAAAAAGAAACTCGGAGACATATAGTGAGAAAACCCAATTAATGTCACAGAAAGAAAATAGGACGACGGAGATAAAAACCGAAGACGAGGACTCGGGTGACGGGAAAGAAACAGATCTGAAGGTGACTGAGATCGAGTTACAGTACCCGGAAACCCAAAACCCGGTGCTTCAGGACGTTTCACTCAACATCCCTTCGGGAGAGATATCGACACTCGTGGGGCCGAACGGTTCGGGTAAATCGACACTCCTCAAGGGTATCGCACGACAGTTGAAACCTAACCACGGAGCGGTATACGTCAACGGGAAAACCGCAGCCGAATACTCCACGAAGGAGTTCGCGAGAAAAGTCGGATTTCTCTCCCAGGAAAACATATCACCCGGCTCGATAACGGTCGAGGAGCTAGTGTACCACGGACGGTATCCGCACAGGGGTATATTCGAATCGATGAAGGAGGACGATAAAGAAGCGGTCGACGAGGCGCTAAAACTCGCCGGAGTTACACACCTCAAGGACCGGAAGTTAAACAGCCTGAGCGGAGGTCAGAAACAGCTCGTCTGGATAGCTATGGTTCTTGCGCAGAGAACCGATGTTATCCTCCTAGACGAACCCACCACGTATCTCGATCTGAACCATCAGCTGAAGGTCATGGAGATCATCGAAACCCTCAAGGAAAGAAACATCACCGTCGTAGTGGTGTTACACGACATAAACCAGGCGGCAAAACACTGTGACCACGTGTTTGCACTCAAAGACGGCGAAATAGTCACCGAGGGAGGACCTGAAAACGTCGTCGAGAAGGCACTGGTGGAAGAGGTTTTCGAGGTACAGGTTACGGTCAAACAGTCTGAATGGGGACCCCGGGTAATACCCGAAGAGCCTATCTAACCCGAGCTGGACAGTCTACGTAAACTGTTAAGTAACCGTGGAGATAAGGAGCCAGATATTCAGTACCACGATTACCGTCACTACTGCGGCAAGAGTTACTGTAGTCGTCTTCCTGTTGGTGAAGCTACCCATTATTGACTTCTTCCTGGTGAACAGCACGAGAGGTATCAGGACGAAAGGTAGCTCGAAACTCAAAGCCACCTGTGACGCTACCAGTACGCTGGTAGGATCGAAACCCATCCAGACGACAGCGAGGCTCGGAACCAGAGTCACAGTCCTCCGGATCCAGACGTTGAAGTTCCATCCCAGGAACTCGTCCATCACGCTTTGACCCGCCATGGTAGCGACGATTGATGATGCCAGACCGGCGGTGATTAACGCTAGGCCGAAAATCTCGCTGGCGAAACTGCCAAACACGTTAGAGATAGTGATGTAGGCTTCGGTTAAGCTATAAATTCCTGTACCCTGCAACGCTGCAGCAGCCACGATCAACATAGCGGCGTTAACGAAAGTCGAACCCGATAACGCGAGAACCGTTTCAGCTGACTCGAACTTGAAATGTGTCCAGTGTACCGACTCCTCATCCCCATCCCTGTCGATAAGTCTCTTTCTACGGTCCTGTACGATGTTCGGATGCAGATATATACTGTGGGGCATTACGGTCGCACCCAAAACACTCAGGGATAGATAAAGCGCCTCGGAGTTCGGGATTGCCGGAACCATACCCCCCAGTATCTCCTCCGAAGTCGGGCTTGCAATAAACATCTCTATAACGAAACCCAAGGAGACCACAGCCACCATAACCATGATAGTTACCTCCACCACCCTGTATCCCTTTTTCGCCATAGTCCGGATGCCGAGTAATGCGAAGGCAGCCACTCCCGAGAGAACCGCACCCCAGATAAGAGGTATACCAAAAAGCAGGCTGAAACCGATGGCAGCACCTATAATCTCCGCCATATCCGTTGCTATCATCGCTATCTCGGCAACAGCCCACAGGAACACAGTCTTCGTTCTACTGAACCTTTCACGGCAATGTTCGGCTATCCCTTTACCCGTCGCTATTCCGAGCTTTGCGGTTATTATCTGTATCCCCATAGCGATTATGCTGGAGGCTATGATAACCCAGAGGAGTTTGTTGCCGAACTTTGATCCCGCGTTCATGTTGGCGGCCCAGTTCCCGGGATCCATGTACGCTACGCTGATGATGAAGCCGGGTCCGAGATAGTATCCAAAACGTTTGATCTTTTCGGGTAGTAAACCCATTATTAATCTTAAGCTTACCTTCCGACCTCAATTAGTAAAAACTTTACCCAAAACACAGTACAGAAGCCTGGTTTTAGGCGACCCAAAATTTAAGCTTCTGGCACGGAAATAAACATCAGGTGTAAAATGACTATGGACGAGGACGTGCTCGACGCACTTAACGATCAGATTAACGCGGAACTGTACAGTGAGTACCTTTACCTTTCGA
>JBDGRN010000057.1:0-9974 GCA_042218125.1 Halobacteria archaeon
TGTTTCTGATGAGGCTGTCAACTTTCTCCGACGTCGCTACAATAATATCGTTCTCACCCAACTCTTCGTCCTTTTCATCATAGTCCCCGATAGAGAGCCCGACATCAACGCCAGGTAACTGTTCGAACTCCTCCAATTTTTCACGTGCAAGAGCACGAAGCGGCACAATATACAGAGATTTCGAACGACCGATTTGGTCAGGAGCCTTCGACAACATACCTAAAAGAGAGATGAAGGTTTTTCCGCTAGCGGTAGGGATCGAAGCTAGCAAGTTTTCACCGGCAGTTACTCCGTTCCTAACCGCTTCCTTCTGCGGAGGATACAGATCCTCTATCCCTTCATTTTCAAAATAGTTCTTAAATCTGAAGTGGAGATAAGGTATATCCTGCACACCATTAATTTCGATTTCTTCCAGATCAACACCGCATTGTTCACCCTGTTTATTCTGTTCCTCACATGATATTAACCGGGACTGAGGATAGACATAATACTTTATCCCCCTATCTTTTACACCCTCGAATAAGTTATCTGGATCCGCTTCCTTCCATCCAACCCAACGGTTTATTTCTCTTTTGAAGCAGACAGTTACTGCAGGGTCGCTGGCATCATAATAAGGGTTTAGTTCAGATACCGGTTTTTCACCACTCTCCGTTTCGATCTCTACTTTATCTATAGTTAGGTTGGGGCAGTCAACTACCACCGCTTCATCCCCCTCAGTATCGTCACGATCCTTGACACATTCCTTAACTTCGAACTTAGTATTTTTGTTTGATTCAGTCATCGTATTTTTATCTAGATATTAGTTTGGAGTTTTTTTGGAGTTGTCGAGTTATTTTGGAGAGTCGTTTTTGTGCTTCGTTGTTTTCCTTTATTTTTGGATGTTTTTTGTCCTGGTACTCTTATGTTCCATTTCATCTGCTAACAAGTGAAATACTGGAATGTTTCACGTTGATATTGATGACTGTTGTCAAAGGTCCCCCGTGGAGATATTCGAGTAAATTGTTTCATTAAGGGTGATTAATGAAACATTTGGCCGTTTTTAAACGCACAGATCTTCGTTATTCTTGATAGTCAGGATATATAATGAGGTCTGGTATTCGGGATCCAATTCGACTCAGATAACCCGCGTTTAAAAATGCCCTAATATTCGTATACTCCTTCCTGATCGCTGTGATACTCCCTCTTCCGAGCGAGATCGTTCTGGCTGCACCACTAAGACTCGGTCTACCTGGTTGGTTACATTTCACAGTTATCGTACTGGTTAGTGGACTCGGGAAGACGGCTGGAAGTTTGCTCGCTTTGATGCTCGGGCTGAAGCCACGTGGTCTTGGCTCCACCTATATACAGAGAAACTATCCGGACAGCGTTCTGGCCGGTATGATGGACGGGATGGAGGCAACAAACAGGGAGGTTATAGAAAAGTACGGATACCTTGGGCTGGTAACCGGACTATCCGTCCCATTCGTACCAGACACATTATCTATTTACGCTTTCGCTTTGTTAGAATCGGACTACGCCAAGTTCGGGATGGCGGTTTTTGTTGGAAGCGTTAACCGTCTGTTGATTGCCGGTGGAATAATAGCTGGCTTGACTTAGGAGTAATTAATAAAAAGGTGGACAGATTAAAAATTTAGCCAGATTAAAAAATTAGTCAGGTTAGCCCTATGATCAAGGTTGTTCAGTCCTGCTCTTCTTCATCGTGCTGGTTCCAAACCCATTCCTCCCTGAATATCTGCCACCAGAAGCTTTCCAAACCCACCTTGATCGCGTCGCTGTCTCCGGATATGCAGGTTCCTACGAAGTCTGGGTTTACCTCGATAAACTTCTGTACCGCCCTTCGTTCTTCGCCGTAGAGGTAGTATACTGGTTCAAGGTTTTCCTCTTTCATCACGTCGTGGTTCAGTTCCAGTGCACCCACTGATCCCTCCAGTCCTTCCGACGAAACGTATTCGGGTAACTCATGAACCGTTAACGGACCCCGTTTTCTCAGGTGTTGTATGACCGGGTGGTTCGCTATATTCTGTAGATTGGATTTGTTGAAGTCATCAGGCATCTTCAGTTTGTTCAGTTTAATAAATCCGGGTTCTTATCTTAAAATTTATCCTTCTTACTCCGTACCGTCGGTTGATTATACGACACCCATATATATTAACCCCATAGTTTTTTTATGAACTACATTGAGGGTTTTTATTGTCTTGGTATATAAGACCAACCAGTATATACAGTACAGGGTTTCCCCGTGAAAGTAAAAATATAGGAGGGGTAGTTAGCGGAGTTATGGGGCCGAAGGGATTTGAACCCCCAATCTACTGGTCTCCCCGGTTACGCCTCAGTGCTCCAAAGGGTCATCAACGCCGGAGATGATCAGACACCGGCTCAGTAGACCAGTTTGGAATGTCATCGTAGACTCGCGTGGAGTTTACGCCGAAACGTAAATCCTCTGGAGCCAGTCGCCCTGCCAGGTTAGGCCACGACCCCTCTAACTGTTAAACGGTAATCAATGAAAAATGGATTTCGGTTTTAGACGCGTTAAACCGGAGTTATTCCGTATAATACGAAACAGGTTATAAGTTAACGTGGAGTCTATCTCGGTACGCGCACCGCACATCCCCACGGGGAGGACGCGTAAGCAAACTGTGACACGTGGTGAACCCCGGTGCGCTGAACAGCCCTGCAGAGGGTCAATCCGCCTGACGACGCATCAGCAGAGTATGAGGGACGGACGTTACTGCAGGGCCGAAGACTTCAACGACACGTTTTTCCTGAAACACTGATAAAAACAAACTACCAGATGGGATTAAAGGACGATATACGTGAGATAGAGGAGGAGATCTCCGAGACCCCATACAACAAGAGCACGGAAAAACACATCGGTAGACTGAAAGCCAAACTGTCGAAGCTGAGGGACCAGCTTCAGAAGAGACAGAGCGGCGGCGGAGGGGGTGGGGGATACGACGTACCCAAAACCGGGGACGCAACCGTGGCGTTCGTTGGTTTTCCAAGCGTAGGTAAATCTACCCTGCTTAACGCTTTAACGAACGCCGAAAGCGAGATCGGTGACTACGGCTTCACCACCCTCAACGTCGTTCCCGGGATGCTGAAGTACGAGAAGACCGAGATACAGGTACTCGACGTACCCGGCATGATCGAGGGCGCTTCCGGTGGACGGGGAGGAGGACGTGAGGTTATGAGCGTCCTTAGATCGGCGGATCTCCTGCTGTTCGTAGTCGATGTCTTCCAACCCGACCAGTACGAGATGTTGAGGGAGGAGCTGTACGAGAACGGTATACGTATGGACACGACACCCCCCAACGTCAGGGTGACCAAGAAAGACAGGGGAGGTATTAAGATCCGGAAGTCCCCCGACGTTGAGCTATCCGACGACCTGATACGTGAGGCATGTAGACAGCACGGATACGTCAACGCCCACGTAGTTGTCCGGGAAGATTTAGGAATAGACAGGTTAAACGACGCCCTCCTCGACAACCGCGTCTACATCGACAGCATGGTCTGTGTAAACAAGGTAGATCTCGCCGACTCTATGGTGGTACAGAAAACAAAGGAGGAGTTATCCGAAATGGGGGTCGATCAGGCAGTCGGGGTCAGTGCCGAGAAGGAGATGGGGCTCGGTTCACTGAAACAGTCTATCTTAGAGGAACTGAATCTCAAGAGGATCTATCTCAAACCGCAGAGAGGAGACCCGGACTACGAGGACCCCGTAGTTATGGAATCTGAGGCGACGGTTGGCGACGTTGCAAGAAAGATCCACAGGGACTTCGAGGGAAAGTTCAGGTTCGCGAAGGTATGGGGAGATAGCGTCAAACACGACGGCCAGCAAATCGGTGAGGAACACCGACTCGAGGACGAAGACGTCCTGACTTTGATCATGGACAGGTAAACGGTCTTTAAACGGTCGTTTGAATATATCAGGTTTTCTAAAGCACCGGCAGGACGAACGAGAAGATCACGTACGCGAAGCCTATCAACACGAACGAATGTTTGATACCTGCAGCAGCATTCCCCTTAGCCATCTTCCCGGCTATGAGTCCGCTCACAAGTGCCTCTATCACCGCTGCATGGTAGAACAACGTCTTGTAGTTCCTCGGTTCCGCAGACGTCTGTAGCGAGGACACAGCACCACCACCTGCTCCACCCGATACCGAGCCACCTGCCTGTGATGCTTCCGCGCTCGCCAGGCCACCGGACGGCATTGCCGGAATGAAAACGGTGGTGAGTATGGCTATAATCACTATAAATACAAGGAAGGACACGTATATCACGGTGACGTAGATACCCATCTCGGCTTTCCTTTTGGAGTTGAGTTTCCTTTTGAGGTCTGCGTCACTCTGTGCCGTATCCAGTATGTCGGAGATCCTTCCGCTTGCTTCGCTCGATTTCGCAATCAGAACGACGGCTCTGGTCACGGAGGGGGCACCTACCCTGTTGCTGAATCTCTGGAGAGCCTCGGAAGTGTTGGCGTTCCACTGTATGTCCCTTGACATCTTCGCCACGTCCTCGTTCAGGACGCCTAACTCGACGTCCTTTAGCGAAATCAGGGAATTAGCTATCGATATGCCCGCCTTGTTTATCTTGGAAAGCCTCCCCAGAAATCCGGGGAGAGCCTCCTCAACCTTGTTGAGGTACTCGAGTTTGAGCTGGTAGAAGATCGCAAACATCACCAGCGATATCAGTATAGCCTCCACGATACTGTCATCTATCGCTCTTATCACGGTTTCTGTCGCGTTGTCGAACGACAGCGTCACCACCGACGCTGGTGCTATCCCCGAAGGCAGCTGCATTGATTCAGGAGCAATTAACATAAACGCAATGAACTTCGAAAGCAGAAACAGAATCCCAAGACCGATACCAAGATAAAGACTGTATATAGGTTTCTCCTGGAACTTCACGACCGGAGATTTTAGGTAGTCAACGATCTCGCCACGCCGTTCGTACTCTTCCAGGCTCTCCATATCCCCCACGTCGCTGGGGGTTTCTGGAATATCCTGAATGAACTCCTCGTTTGTGGTGTCGTTGAATACGATACTCCGTTCTTCCTCGGACTCCTCGAACAGCATGTCCAGTAGAATTATGAAGGCAAGCGCCGAGAGAGGCAGCAGTATGTAAATTATTGCACGTAACGCCACAAGAACACCGAACCCCACGAAACCCATAATCACCATTATTGTAATAATAAAGAGTGGGAAAGCGACGAATATCACTACAAAGCCTTCGGCGAGGACGGCGAGTTTGTCGAGGAGTTTCTCCTGGTTCTCCTCTGCGTCCTGGTAGAACTCGTTAGACTTCGTCTCAAGGTAACCGCTGACCTCCTCCTTCTTGGAGATTATATCGACGAAGTTATTCAGGAATTCGGACATTTCGTCGCTCGGTGTCTCGTCGGCCAGATCATCGAAAGCAGTTATAACATCGACTCCTAGAAAGTTGATATCTCGGGAAGCAACCTCGAGTTCTACCGCCGCCTCCCCGAAAACGTCCTTGTACTCCGAAACCGTAGACAGCACTTCCCCTAGAGGCATTCCACCCCTGGACAGTGAGTACATAAAGCTAGTGACACCCGGTAAACTCGTGTTTATCCGTCTTTTACGGAGATCGGCGAGATATACCGGATAGTACATCCTTCCGGCGTAAACTGTGTAACCTGCGACAACCGAGAAAACCGGTGTAATCAGGAAGAACAGCGTCAGGAAAGTAGGCCTGATTGCCAACACCAGTCCAGCAAGTAAGACGAGAGTGACGACGAAAGTAACGATACTGTAGAAGTATGTCGCCGCGACGTACATCCGTGGCGTCTTGGCTATCCGTGCTGCACGGAGGTTTTCATCTAGCTCCTCGTAGTCTCCATGGAATCTGTCGGCCCAGTCCCCGAGTCTTTTTATGACGGGGTTCCTTACTGAAAGTTCCTCACCCTTCATTATTCATCCTCGTCGGAGTCCATGACAGATTCGACAAGTTCGCCACCCACCTGGTCGAGGATATCCTCTGGCTTTGTGTAGTAGTCCATTACCATCGAAGTGAACCGCCTGTAACCATCGATATCTTCCTCAATCATATACTCCAGAACCTGTTCACGGTTACGTAACTCCTTCTTGATCTCGGTGTCAGTGGCACCTGTCTCCTCCTGAATGTCGTTCAGCACGACGCTTTTCCCGACTTTATCTATCTCGTCGGTCGTACCTTCCCAGCTGTACAGTTCGTTCGAGTTGATATCACCTGTACGAGGATCCAGCCCCGCTATCTCGGACATCACCTTAGATCTCCTCACCCTCTCGTCACCCTGTCTCGTTAAAACCTGGACGGATATGATGTCGAGCGCCTGAAGCATTGAACGGGGAATATTAATAGGAGGATTTTCGAGTCTATTGACCACGGTTTCGACCGAGTCGGCGTGTAACGTCGAATACGTGGTGTGGCCCGTGTTCATAGCCTGGAAAAGCGTCATTGCCTCCTCGCCACGTACCTCACCGACTATAATGTACTCCGGCCTGTGACGTAGAGCGGATCTCAGGAGGGTGTACATCGTTACGTCGGACTCCACACCCGCCCCCTCACGCGTCAGGGAAGAGATCCAGTTTTCGTGGTTGAGTTCGAGTTCCGGTGTATCCTCTATCGACACCACCTTTGTCCTCGGAGGTATGAACATAGATACCGCGTTCATACTCGTCGTTTTTCCCGAAGCAGTACCCCCTGCGAAGATCAGGCTCTTGTCGTTCTCTATAGCGAGCCATAGATACGCCATCTGTTCGAGCGAAAATGTCCCCGACTTTATGAGGTCGATCGGCGTGAACGGATCCTCCGAGAACTTCCTTATCGTGAAGTTAGAACCGTGTCTCGCCACCTCTCTTCCGAGGGTAAGTTCCGCCCTGGAACCGTCCTTGAGTGTGGTGCTCACTATCGGTTTCTCGACACTGATGTGTTTTCCGGAGTGCTGCGCCAGCCTGGTTACAAAGCTGTCAAGCTCACCCTCTTTGAACTCGATGTTGGTCCGGATGTCCCTGTACTTACTATGGTATACATAGAGGGGTATGTCGTATCCGTCACACGAAACGTCCTCTACGAACTCGTCCGACATTATAGGTTCGAGTTTCCCGTAACCTATGTAGGACCGCCGGAGATAGTAGTACATCTTGTGAAAAGACGCGGCCGTGAGTTCAACGCCGTACTCGGGCAGAAGCTGGCCTATACCCTCCATCAAGAAGTCGTCTCTGTCGCCCCGGCCAAGACCCCTGGAGATCAGTATGTTACGTACATCGCTGTAGATCCTTTCCAGAAGTCGTTTTTCGAAGTCGTTAAGCTCGGGTTCAACTACGTGGTAATTTAGAAGGTCGTTGTCCTTGTTGGAGATAATTACTACGAAGCTGTATGGTCGGTCGAGCCAGTATCTCTCCACCTCGGTAAAACCCTCCCGACCACTAAACTCGACGAGATCCGAAGGCTGGGGCTCCGAATCCGGCAGATACATATCACCCTCACCGAACCCGGAAAGTAAACCGCTACCTAAGTTATCGAAACGACCCATGTTATTAATACCCATTGAGTCTTGTATAAAGTTTGTGTGGCCAGTCTCACCAGAAGGCTCCGGTTTTCCTTCGGTTACCCAAGTCAGTCGTTCGTGAGTTCTGCTACTTCCACGAGTGATTCAAACCTGTAGTCAGCCTCAATACAGTGACCCATTCTGTCGAGGTGACCCGCTGAAAGTCCCGCGTTCCAGGCACCACGGACGTCCGAAACCGAGTCCCCCACCATCAATGCGTCTCCACCGTTACACGCCATATCGTCGAGACATTTGTCTATAGGAGATGGATCGGGTTTGTAACCCAGGTCGTAGCTACAGCTGACGATGCTGTCGAAATGTTCCCTCAGCTCCGCCTCCTCGAGCGCTCTTTCCGCCAGCTCACCTGGTGAATGTGTCACTATACCCATGGGCTGATCGAGAGACTCCAGAACCGAACAGTCTTCGTAAGCATAAGTGTGTTCCAACCTCTTCTCGAAACACTCCACCTCGTCATAGACGTCCCAGAAAGTCCTGGTGTCGTCGAAACCCCAGGACCTTAACATCTCCTCCCTACTCCCCTCTCCGACTCCATGCCACAGCATCTCTTTCTGTCTATCGGAGAAACTGTAGTCAAGTTCGTCACCAATTTCATCGAAGATCCAGTTTCTGTATCCTTCCGTGACGTCCACCAGAACGCCATCCAGATCAAAAACCAGATAGTCGTACATCCCTATCGGGAATAGATATCCCACGGACATAACCGTAGCGGATAACCGTTTTAGACGTGGAAAGGGAAATCCTGAAGGACTCTTCAGCCCTGAGTTCAGTTATGCCCAGAGTACTTATAAGTGATCCAATATCGGACGAGGGAGTAAACAGACTCGAGAACGAAGGCTACACTGTCAATATCCGGACAGACCTTTCAAACGATAAACTGAAGGCTGAGATAGGTGGTTACGACGCGATAGTGGTACGTAGCGGGACTGAGATGACGGAGGAAGTTATCTCGGAAGCGGATAACCTCAAAATAATCGGGCGAGCAGGAGTAGGGGTCGACAACATCGACATAAATGCCGCTACTCAAAAAGGTGTAGTAGTGGCTAACGCCCCCCAGGGAAACACTGTCGCCGCATCCGAACACGCCGTCTCACTCCTTCTGTCCGCCGCAAGGAACATACCTACCGCCAACGAGGCACTCAAGGAGGGCGAATGGCTGAAAAGCGAGAACGTCGGTGTGGAGATAAAGGACAAGACCCTCGGGGTATTCGGACTCGGACGGATCGGAGGTGAAGTTGCTAAACGTGGAAAGAGCCTCGGTATGAAGGTCAAGGCTTTCGACCCATTCGTCAGCGAGACACGTGCCGCAGATCTTGGAGCAGAACTCTGTGATATGAACGAGGTTCTGGAGGAGAGCGACTTCATATCAGTACATACCCCGCTCAACGAAGAAACCCGACATCTAATATCTACGTCGGAGTTCGAGATCATGAAGAACAACGCGATACTGGCTCACGCCTCGCGTGGCGGAGTCGTCGATGAGGAAGCCGCCGCCGAAGCAGTGAAGTCGGGCCAGATAGCTAAAGCCGCCTTCGACGTCTTCGAGAACGAACCACCAGAGAAGGACAACCCTCTACTGGACGTCGAGGACGTTATAGTTACCCCACACCTTGGAGCATCAACCGAGGAAGCCCAGCTAAACGTTGCCTCGACTATCGCCGACCAAGTTATAGATGTACTCGAGGGAGGGGTTGCATCAACCGCACTGAACGTTCCTACAGTTGACGCCGAGGAGATGGAGAGACTTCAGCCCTACATGGATCTCGCCGAAACTATAGGTAGGATCACTGTCCAGATATCCCAATCCAACGTAAACGACGTGGAGATAGAGTACAGCGGCGAGATAGCGAAGAAGGACGTATCACCAATAAGTATCGCCGCCCAACAGGGATTCCTGGAACCCATACTGGACGACCCTGTAAACTTCGTCAACGCCGAATCCATGATGGAGGCGAGGGGAGTCAAGATCAAGGAAACCAAGACAGAGTACAGCGAGGACTTCGTTTCACTCATTACTGTAAGGGTAGATGGACCGGAAGGACCAACTGAGGTCGCTGGAACCCTTTTCGGCAAGTCCGATCCCACCATCGTTAACATCAATGGCTACAGGGTCGACGCACAGCCAACAAAAAACATGCTGATAGTCCACAACGTTGACAAACCCGGGATGGTTGGTAAGGTAGGAAGCCTCCTGGGGGAGTTCGAAGTCAACATCGCGGGGATGCATAACGGCAGGGAGACAGTGGGTGGTGAAGCAATAATGGTTCTCAACGTCGATGGTAAGGTTTCTGAGGAAGCCAGAGACAGAATACTCGAAGTTGACGGAATAAAAGGCGCGGAGTACGTATCTGTGTGAACTCTCCACGGGTCGGGTGTTTGGTAAATCCCTACGGGATTTACGAAAGCC
>JBDGRN010000049.1:0-9847 GCA_042218125.1 Halobacteria archaeon
CGGCGCGTACCTGATCCCCTACCTATTGGTGGTGATTTTTTTCGGGATAACCCTGATGATAGTCGAGATCGGCGGAGGTAGGAAATGGGGTGTCGACGGGTACGTGTACGGAGTTTCCGCTGCCGTCCGTCGAGACGTTTTCGGCGTCCCTCACCGACAACTTTCTAGTTAGCTCGGATATGTCCTGTCGGTTGTGGCGTATCGAGGAAACGAGGTAGAGAACTATCGCCAGCATACCCATGTTTCCCACCAGCGACATCACGAGGTAGTTTTTCTGTATATCGAACACGTTGCCGAGCGCCGAGAAGAAGCCGGGTACGACAACGACGGCGGTCAAAAGTCCCGCGAAGAATATCGAGATTACGGGGTCTTTTTTCTCGAAATCTTTCCTGTATCTGAGAAAACCCCAGGCTAGAACGATGACCGCGGAACCCAGAAACAGTAATATTAGTAGTGTATCCATCTTGGATCTGTTTGCTTATTTGAGATTGATGGCTGATTGATTGTTTATTATATGAGGTTTTTGGATGAGGTTTTTGGATGCTAATAAACTTTGTTCAACTAACTTTTTATGGAATAAATTTATTCGTATAACCATTGGAGTATTTATACCTCGGATATTATAACGTACAAACTTTGGAAACCAACTACTTTCAGCCAAATTTTAGAGGGTTATCGGAACAGGTGGATTTATTTAAATTACCTGTATGCTTGGATCTTGTATTTGAACTTCAAACTGGTTTTCGGGAACAGCACATCTATCAGAGATAGACAGAATCTTTAGATACCCGTACAACTTCTTTATTGCCAACTACTTAATTGCCAACTACTTGAAGTTGAACTATTTATCCCACTCTTAGTTTTCATCAAATCCACCAGATTATATCTAACAAATGTCTTTTCTGGTTTTACCTAAACAACCCCGCAACCGCCTTCGCCGCACCGACCGTAATCCGGCCCAGTCCACGTTCCTTTACGTCTATCTCACTCGAGTGGTAGGCGTCCTCGATAGCCGCTTCCCTGTCACCCGCGGTATATATCTTCCTTACGGTCGACTCGTCGGACTCCACGACCACCTGCGGATGCCGGTACTCCCCGGGAGTGATCTCCGCCACCGTACCGTCATCCAGGTAGACCCTGTAGTCGAGGGTTTCGCCGTCCTGGAGTTCGAGATTTAGGTTGGCTTTTCCGTCGAGAGATACGAGCCATTCGAGGTCGTCGGGTACGAGGTCTTTGTTCTGGTTCGCCAGTTCCTCGATCCTGTCTAGGTTGGAGTTTATCTCTTCCTCGGTTGAGGCGGCCGCGGCGCCAGCAAACAGCGTCGCTATAAAGGCCAGCGCTACCAATACACAGAAAAATCTATGGTCGAGTTTATCCCGGTATTCATTGGTTCTAACTTGGAGCCGTCGACTTAAATGGGTGTTCCGGATCTCCAGTCTTCAAACAAACCGTACTACAAGGCCTCCAAACTACCTCGAATATATTCTGCCCGCGAAATCAAAAATGTTCAAACAGAATATATTCAAACAGTATATATCGAATGTCTACAGTTACTCATCAAATGTCTACAGTTACTTATCTAAAATCTACAGTTACTCATCGAATATCTGTAGTTAGAACCCTTCTAAAACCCCCGAACGGTTCCTCTTTCTTACCTTTAGTTTCTGTCTTCCTGCCAGTAATTTAATTGGTTTAGAGTCCCAAGGCGTAGACAAAAATGGAAAGTCCGGAGTTCGGCGGCGACTTCCGCCCTGAAAGACTCGACCTGGTTCTGGCGGTAATTACAGCGATCGGTCTTCCGTTGACTGCCGGATACCTGTACAGCGAGACAGGCGCCCTACTCCCCCTCATCGTATACTACGGCGTATTCTGTGTAGGTATAGTGAAATGGAGGAAAGGGACACTGGACTACCGGATACCCACGGAGTTCTGGAACTTAGTTTTCTTATTTTTACTCGCCGTCGAAGTCATCAGGCTGTTTATCGCAACTGAGATCTACGAACCCGTACAGAGATACCGTTTTTATGGATTTCTACTGACCGCCCTCGTCTGGGTTCCGGTAAACTCCCTGATGGAACAGATATCGTGGCTATACGTCTTCGATTCGTTCGCCAATTACTTCCAGGATAAACCGAAGAAATACCTCGGATGGGGCCTGGGAGTGATTTTATATGTAGTTTTGATTGGTCTTATCCATGCCTTGTTCTGGGGTAAGTTTCTTTTCAGTTCCTCAGACCTCTATCCGTTGAGCCAGATATACTTCGTAGGACAGATAGGTATAGCTATAGGATACATATATCTCTACAGGAGAACCGAAAGCATGCTCCAGGTTGCAATAATCCATTTCATAATAGATTTTTCCGCAGTCGTACTCACCCGATACTCCATCCTACCGTATCTCTAACTCCCTATCTCTTGTCAGGTGTATCCAGGTGTATCCGGATTCGAAAATGATATATCGAGTATCTTTCTTCTCTCTATCTATGTTTTTAACCTGCTGATTTCACTCCATATTTTCTCTATATCCATTTTTTCCCCTCGGCGTATCTAGAAGGAGATACATTTATTGCGTCAGTATCGTGGTTTTCGTTGATCTTCTCTATTTCGTCGTTTATTTTCGATAGCATCGAAGCTATTTCGCTGTCTCCGTATTGATTCTGTATTCGACGTGCTTCACGCCGTCAACCACGACACCGGAACGGGAAAACAGACTATCTGTCTTTATTTAGAACCTAAACCCAGTTTTTCATAACCATCCTTCTAGCCAAACAGTCTGGTTTTTAAATTACCTGAATATGCTTTTTCGGCAAGTACTACGGATCTCACTACATCCCTTGGTGGTAACTCCTGGTCGGTATAGATAACTACCCCCGAATGTTCAGTTTCGTTGGCGAGGTAAGCAAAATCACTGTCGTTGGTTAATAGTACGAACCTGTCTTCCTTACATGATTTGAGAATTTCAAGATCATCCATACCCACACCATATATTTCCTGTACCCGCTTAACTTCGTAACCGTTTGAACGTAAAGCGTTTATTACCGATACTGGTACGTGTTCGTCCGCCACGAAACGAAGCAAGGATTAACTCTCTGGTTTTTTAGGTTTCGGCGATTCTTTCTTGATCTTTTCCTCTAACTCTTTCTGTTTCTTCCTGAGCTTGTTCATCTCCTCGATGTTTCGGTAGTAGTAAGCCAGGGCTTCATGAACCTCGTCGAGACCTATCTCTAATTCATAAGCTACCGTTTCCGGGTCTTTCCCGGCATTCCGAGAACCTTCAGTTCTCGCGTGTTCGGAAATCTTTGATTTCCGACCATCAATTACCATTTCTGCAATATGTAGTACCGAAATACACGACCTTCGAGGCGTGGTTTTCCACCAAGAGTATCTGGGGTTTTTACTATGGACATAATTAAAATTTCTAACTACACATTTTTAAGTGTTTAGCCAGCTAAAGTAAATATTAAATTAGGTTCGAAATAGTCGCTTAATTCTCACATATTTCATGAAATATGTCATTGAGTTTTCCCAGTATTTAACTCCCGTAGTTATCCTCTCCAAAATTTTTTGTAGTTTCTCAAGATCTTTTTGTACCGTATCGATTATTTTGTAGGTCCGGTTTCTATTACATTCTTTGGACGTTTTTAAACGCACAATTTTTCGGATTTTTTGATGATCAGAATATATAATTGGTATGGGTTTTCAGGATCCAATATAGCTCCAACACTCCGCGTTTAAAAATGCCTCATTCTTTTATAATTGTATTACTATATTATATCTGGTAGACAATCACTATATCCGAAAAAGACATCGAATAAATTATTCCATCTATACTGAATAAATATTTAAGTATATAGTTATAATTGGAATATATGCGGCGTTCGGAGATACGGATCATCGAAGTTATCCATAACAACACAATGAGAGTTACCGAAGTAGCCGAAGAAATAAACAAAAGCCAGTCCTGGACCTCGGAACTCATCAAAAATCTGGAACAGGAAAACCTGGTGGAAAAGAACAGTAAAATCAGAATTGCTGACAGTTACAAAGCAACCTTACTTAAGGATCTAGTTGACAGGTACGACCTGAAAAAGGTTCTTGCCGGAAAAAACCAGGAGATACTTGGGAAATTACTTCACAGGTCAGAGTCCATCGCGGATTTAGAACTACAGGGTTTCAAAAAATCGACTCTCTACAGTTCCCTTAACCAGCTTCGTTCGGTAGGTGCAGTAGAGAAAACAGGGGACAGTTACAGTATATCGGACGACACCCTCGAAACTTTCCTGGAGGCGCAAAAAAGCGAGCCGTTCAAAAATGTCTATAAATCTAACGGCGAACGAGTGATTCAGAAGAGAAAGGGAAAAGAGATAAAGGATAATGACCGGTTAGAGAACTACCAGTGGGAGGAACCTTACTGCGTCCCTACCGCGTTTTCTAACTTCCAGAGGTACGGCGTCGACTACTATCCAAAAGACGAATACATCTATCAAGGAGAGTCCGATCAAGGTCGGGAACAGACGTTGATCCATGCAGTCCTGTGTGCCGAGAACCGGAAACAGATAGCTCTAAGTGGTATCTTCTTTCTGACACACCGCAGTACTTTAGAGTCGAACGAACTCTGGCGACTCGCCGGAAAATGGGACTGCGTCGAAAAATGGGCAGACATTATCGCATTTATAGATCAACGTAGCGTCCAGCAGGACGAACTGTTTCCATCATGGAACGAGTTTATCGAGCAAGCCAGAAACTATGGAGTTTATCCCAGAAAGAAACATCCAGAACGAAGTTTGCTGGAGGATCTAGCTGAGGTAGGCGAGATAGTCACAGAAAGGGTGGACTGTTATCTGCTTGGTGGTGCGAACCTTATTCTTCGTGGGTTGAAGGATTCGACCAAGGATATCGACGTCGTTCTCTGGAACAACGTTGAGTTCAGGCGGTTAGTCGCTGCATTAAGGGAGCTGGGATACGAGGAAAGGAAAGACCTGGAGAATACTTATAGTGAAATGAATCCTTCGGATGTTCTGGAAAAGGAGGGATTCCCGCGCTGGGATATCTTTGTGGAGGTCGTAGCTGACGCCCTAACTTTAACAGATCTAATGAAAAACCGCAGCGATATGGAACAGGAGTTCGGAAACCTACACGTTCACCTACTTTCTATGACAGACATGTTTTTATTCAAATCCGTAACTAGCCGCGAGGGTGACTTAGAAGATGCAGCATTGATTGCCCGCCAGGGGAATATCGACTGGAAACGGGTACTACGAGAGGTAGAGAAGCAGGAGGAAATTTCTAATACCTACTTTTCCTTTTCGGTACTGGATACCCTGGATTTACTGGTCGAACGACACGGTATAGAAGTACCAATACGTGAAAAACTTGCGTCTCACTGTCTCCGCCGTGGATTGATTCTTACTCTCGATGAACCGAAGACGATTGATGACTTGCGTGAGGATGTTGAGTTCCCGGATCACAGGATTTACAACAAACTACGGAAGCTGGAGAAAGAGGGATTGGTCGAAGTCGATAGGAGTGGAAAACTGAACGAATACCGTGCCGTGGAGCCTTGATCAGTTTAAAAATACCAACACTGTGGTATCAGTTATTTATTGGCGAATACATCGTGACGGCGGTGCGGCGGACGTCGGAGGAACTTGTTTTGAACAGACCGAAAAGACGGCATAAAACCAAAGGTTTAAGTTTCGGGTATTAGTCGTCACCTGGTTTGTACGCTCCCTCTCTTTTTTCTACCGAAAGAATAAGTAGAACTCTGTTTGCGTTATCGCATTTACAGCCGAGTCGTTAGGAACCTACTCTCGGTTTCGAATGAGGTGTACCAGTAAGGGGCTCCATGTAGTCGCTTGGTTCTCGCCATTCGTCCTGAACGATATCATCGAGTTTTCTCGTTATTCTACCACGAACATTCTCGGGAAGTTTTCAAAATCACTTTGTACCGAGTCGATTGCTTTCCAGCTCCAGTCGCCCTCACCCTCAGTCAATCATTATCTTTTTTAACTTCTTCTTCTGTAAAAATCTCTGCCTCCCCTTTTCTCATCCTGTGTTCGGCAGTGGCTATATCCTTCCATGAGCTGCGCGAAAGTCGCGGATGTTCGACTGCATCCCTGAGAACCCATCTCATGAACTCACTTCTAGACGTAAAGTTTTCGTTCTTCCATGTTGCATCGAGGTCGTCGAGAAACTCCTTTGTTAACTTTAACGTGACCTGAGTCATTTCAGGTTCATCGCCGACCCTTGAACTGGCACCCGACATACGTTTGTATTACGTACACATCACGATAAGAACACCGGACCAGACACAGTTGTTATTCTCCTATCTTAATCACTATATTCTCGGTAGAACAGAGTTCCTCGGTAAAACCTCGTCATCTTCGATTCAATAGCTTGAAAACTATCCATTCTATTCATACAGGTTATACACTTCTGTAACTTACGTGTATATATGTCAGATAAACACGTTACAACCCGGGTGCCGGAGGATATCTACGATGAAATAGAACGGATCCGGGAGGAGGAAAGGACGGATCGTTCGACCGCAGTTAAAAAACTTTTGGAGCGAGGTATCGAGAGCTGGAAACTCTCGACTGCAGTGGAGAAATACCGACTCGGTGAGATATCTTTAGGTAAAGCGGCAGAGATCGCCGACGTAGGGATATGGGAGTTCATGGAGATACTAAGGGACAGAGGTATAGAACCTAGCTACTCAGAGGACGACCTCGAACAGGATATCGAACTCGTATCCGAAACCGAAAAATGACGGAAGTAGTGGTTGACTCGACTGTACTGATCTATCTCTTTGAATAGCTGATAGATTGAATAGTAAATAAATTATTTTTTTTGTTACTCTAATTTTTTCACAACCATCCTTCGAGCCAAACCGTCTGGTTTTCAATTTTAACTGAATATGCTTCTTCCGCGAGTACGATGGCTCTCACCACATCCCGTGGTGGTAACTATTGGTCGGTATAGATAAATACTCCTGAATGTTCGGTTTCGTTGGCGAGATAGGCAAAATCGTTGTCGTTCGTCAAAAGTACGAAACCGTCTTCCGTACATTACATTAGAATTTCAGAGTCAGCCTTACCCTCACCATATATTTCCTGAACCCGCCTCACTCTGTAACCGTTTGAACGTAAAGCTTTTACTACAGATACTGGTACGGTTCCGCCGCCACGAAACGTAGCAATGTTTAACTCTCTGGTTTTTCAGGTTTTGGCGATTTTTTCTTGATCTTTTCCTCTAATTCTTTCTGTTTTTTCCTGAGTTCGTTCATCTCCTCTATGTTTCGGTAGTAGTAAGCCAGGGCTTCTTGAACCTCGTCCAGACCTATGTCTAGCTCATTTGCAACTATTTCCGGTTGTCTGCCCGCGTTCCGAGAACCTTCGGTTCTCGCGTGCTCGGAAATCTCCGATTTCCGATCGTCTATCACCATTTCGGCAATATGAAGAACTGAGATACGACGACCTTCTAGACGTGGTTTCCCTCCAAGAGTATCCGGGGTTTTCACTATGGACATAGTTATATTTTCTATCTGCATTTTGTTAAGGGTTTAGCCAGTTAAAGTAAATATTGACATCCTCCCCGCCCTGAAGTGCGGGGTTTCACCCTTAAATACTACATAAATCAGGCTCGAAAAATACGCTTATGCTCCGGCGACATACAACAATCGTAGTACATTTCGTCTATCTGCATAACTGAAACTCGCCTGCTATCGAGGCGTGGTTCCCCACATAGGGTTGAATCTGTCTTAACTATGATCCTATCTGTATATTACTACTTTTTAAGATTAAAGATTTAGGTCTTTTATACATACTTGGTGAATCTATGCTCCATCTTCACCTTATCCAACAGCTTTCCTGCAGTTATAGGTTGTATATTCGGTGGTGTAGCCGGGTAATCATGATTAAGAAGGTGTATCCACAGATGGTTTTATAAATTTGTATGTACATTGTATATACATGACGACGAAGGTGAATTTTCGGCTACCCGACGAACTGATCACGAAGGCGGATGTTGCAGCGGAAGTTACACACAGGAACCGGACAGACATAATCATAGAAGCGATCCGAGAATACCTGGAAGAAGTCGAAGGGGACGAAAAGTTCAGGGAAGCCGTCGTCGAACTCTATCTCGACGACGAAATCAGCTTCGAGGTCCTGAAGGAGTTCATAGGTAAACAGGACGCCGAATCTATAAAAGCCTCCAAAAATCTGCTCGATAACGGCGACGAACTCGCCGACCAACTTGCCGAACTGTAAAACCTATATCTTCGAATGATTGTTAATGATTGTAGTTGATACCAGTGCCCTCGTTACTCTCTCCACAGCAGGTACTGTAGAAATAGTCTCAGAAGAGTTTGATGTTCACACCACACAGACCGTTATTTCCGAGCTATCGAGTACGGCTGAATACCGGGATATACATGGTAAAGCTGCTGAAAAAGTTCTGGAGTTCTCCAGTGGAATTACCGTCCATGGTACTGAAGACCTTGATTTCGAGTCCTCACGTGTAGATAGGGGGGAAGCGAGTTGTGCGGTACTGACTCGTCAGAAAGAGTTCGAGTTTCTGGTTTCGGATGACCTTCGTGCAGTTCCGGAGCTGCAGAACCTGTCTGATGCTAAACTGGTAATTTCTCCTGTACTACTTAAAGCTCTCGTCAAAAGAGAAGTCCTGGGAAAAGAAAAATCGAAAGAGATAGTCGAAGAAATGGCCGAGAACCGTGACTGGCTTGGATCCCCGATCTACAGAAAAGCCAAACGAATCTTTGAGGACGAATAGGTACAAAACTTTAGTCTTTGACATTCTTCATTCCAGGTCTAAACGAAGTTAGCAGGAGTTCTAAGTGTCATTTGGAAACGCATCAGATAAGTAAATTAAACCCAAAATGGTGGTTCTCCACCCAGTTGTTTTACGTACTCTTTTCCGGCCTGGATGCTGGTTAGCTGTACGTTGTCTTTTCCTTTTACCTGTTGGACCGGAGCCGTTGGGTCAGTAGCGAGTTCACGGATCAGGTGTTCTGCTTCTTTCTCGTTGTGGCTGGCTACCGCCCAGCGTTTTACTGCGTCAATTGGTAGGTGGTGGCTTCCAACTACGTCTTTACGCAGCATCTTATGTAGAATTTTGAGTATAATTTCTTTATCTCTACTCGAATACTCAGTCATTATGTTTATCTACAGGTCAGAAACAGCTGAAAACTATATCGCCAGTTCAAGATACTGTTGAATCAGGGTAACAAACTGTATTATAAATTTAATATATCGATTAGATTTAGTAAAACCTTATATTTTTTGAGTAACAATAGTTATGTAATGGCCTTGAAAGAACAGGACGATAAAAACGACGACCACGAAGCCTACACAGATAACACACCCTTGACCAAAATATTTGGAAACCACGCCGAGGTCAAGATCATTTCTGCCTTTCTAAGCGAACCGGACACCGAAAACAACGTAACAAGAATCGCTGAACTCGCCGGAGTAGCAAGAAAAACTGTTTACGACCATATAGACAGTTATATCGAGTACGGTATAGTAACCCAGACGCGGGAGGTTGCCGGAAGCAAGATGTATAAACTAAACACCGAAAACGCCGCGGTAGAGAGCCTCGCAAGATTCGAATGGGAGATGATAGACCTGGTATCCGAACAAGGCACCGATTAATATATTCCAGCTATACCAAAATCATACTTAAGTATATAGCTCTATTTGGAATACATGCGGTGTTCCGAGATCGGTATCCATGAAAATCTCTTCAACAACCCAATAAGGATTAACGAAGTCGCCGAATCAGTAGAAAAGAGCCAGAAAGGATATACAAACTTGTTGAAAATATATAA
>JBDGRN010000119.1:0-9093 GCA_042218125.1 Halobacteria archaeon
GCGCAGTACTGCGACCACCAGACGTACCAGTTCGACTTCAAGAACACCGACGACCACCGTTTCCTACAGAGTGCTGCCAAGAAGTACGGTGCGTACTTCAGCCGACCCGGTAACGGCATATGCCACCAGGTCCACAAAGAAAACTTCGCCCAACCCGGCAAGGTACTCCTGGGCGCCGACTCCCACACGCCAACACAGGGCGGACTCGGAATGCTTTCGATAGGTGCCGGCGGACTCGACATCGCGGCAGCGATGGGTGGATCGCCGTACTACATCGACATGCCCGAAGTCGTCAACGTCCGTCTCGAGGGCGAACTACCCGAATGGGCGACCGCCAAGGACGTCGTACTCGAGATGCTTCGCCAACTCACCGTCAAGGGCGGAGTCGGCAAGGTCTTCGAGTACACAGGACCCGGCGCAGAATCCCTAACCGTACCCGAAAGATGCACCATCACCAACATGGGTACGGAACTCGGAGCTACGTCCAGCGTCTTCCAGAGCGACGAGAAGACCAAGGACTACCTCCGTCGCCTCGGCCGTGAGGAGGACTACCAGGAACTCAAAGCCGACGACGGCGCCGAGTACGACGACGAAGTCGTCATCAACTTAGACGAACTCGTCCCCCTCGTAGCGGCACCCAGCATGCCCGACAACGTAATCCCCGTCACCGAAGTTGAGGGCGAGGACGTAGACCAGGTTATCGTCGGTTCATGCACAAACGGAGCCTACGAGGACATCAAGGCGTACGCCGAAACAATCGACGACAACAAAGTCGACGAAAACGTCCACCCCATCGTCGCACCCGCGGCGAAGGAGGACGCCGAACTACTCGCACGAGAGGGCGTAGTAGCAGACCTGATGGAGGCCGGGGTCAACTGGAGCGAAGCAACGTGTGGCGCCTGCATCGGTATAGGCCATGTACCCGCCAGCGACACCGTCTCCCTCAGGACATTTAACCGTAACTTCGAGGGACGTTCAGGAATCGAGGACGACAAGGTATACCTCTGCTCCCCCGAAGTCGCCGCCGCGGCATCCATCGAGGGCGAGATCGTGGATCCGAGAAACTACGCCGAGAAACACGACGTCGAGGCACCCGGAATCAAGCTCCCCGACGGACTCGGTGGACAGAGCGTCGACCTGCTCGAACCCACGGACGATGAACACGACCTGAGGAAAGGACCCAACATCGGAGAGGTACCCCTGAAGGACGCGCTCGAAAACGAGATGGATGGCGAAGTCATCCTCAAGGTTGGTGACGACATAACCACCGACCACATAATCCCGGCCACGAGCGACATCCTGAAGTACAGGTCCAACATCGACAAGCTATCCGAGTTTACGCTCTCCCGCGTAGACGAGGATTTCGCAGACAACTGCAAGGAGAAAGGCGGAGGATTCATCGTTGGAGGCGAGAACTACGGACAGGGAAGCAGCAGGGAACACGCTGCACTCTGCCCCATGTATCTCGGCATCAAAGCCGTGATCGCACAGTCCTTCGCACGTATCCATAAAGCCAACCTCATCAACTTCGGCCTACTTCCGCTGACGTTCAAAAACAACGACGACTACGAAAAGATCAGTGAAGGCGACGACCTTCACCTGGAGGGAATCCACGGAAACGTCGACCACGAGGACGAACAGACAGAGTTCGTACTCAAGAACGAGTCGACGGGTGACAAGATACCTGTCGAACTCGACGCCTCCGAAAGGGAACGTGGATACTTGATGGAGGGCGGAAAGCTTCCACACACCAAAGAGAAGCATAGCTAGATACAGGATTTAGAAGAGGTATAGACCAGGTAGAAGGTTGAAGGTCCAGTTGGTTTCTTCCTTTTTTCAGTTTAGAACTCAGATCGCCAGAAAAGAAAACCCGAACAGGTATTTCGCGAATATATTTACCGAGAATACCAGAAATATAGCTGCCGACCCGATTCTGAAGTACTTCTGATTGAGTCGGTCGCTTACGCGGTAGAAGAACAGGGCGTTCGCCGCACTCATGGGAACGATAGCAAGCATCTCGCCGAACCAGATGGCGCTTGTCTCTCCGTACTGTGAGGCGAGTCCAATCGTGACTATCTGGGTTTTGTCTCCGAACTCTCCCGCCGCCATCATCAGGAAAATGACCGTGAAGTTTCTGAACCGGATCGGGATCTTTACGTATCCGTTTCTTTTTATCTTCGTTCTCCAGACTGCGATACGACCCTGCGACTCCGGTTTATCCCTTGAACCGTCCTTCCTCAAACCTGTGCTCCGGTAGATCCATACTGCAAAAAGAAGGAACAGGACAGCGGTACTCAGGTCGAGATAGGTCTAGGTAGAACCTGCCTGACGTATCCTCCGACCTGTATCTCTACCGCTGTCCAGAGGCCGAAGGCTAACATGGCGGCGGAAACCACCGTGACCGGACGGTACTTGGTGGATAGTCCAGCTATTATCAACTGTCCTTTCTCGCCGGGCAGAACCAGTATCTGTGCGACGATAGCCGCTACCAAGACGTCGACGTAAGCCATTTTACTATCGATGGGTCGTAGAACGGCTAAAGCTTAGTTTTGTTCTTCTCAGTCCCTGGATAACTTCAATAAATTATCCAGGAACCTCCATAAACCACAGGAAAACAACTGAAATCAGGTCATACGAAACAAATCCTGATGATACCAACTAAATAAAAATACCAACCAAATGAAAATGACAGTTATTTATCCGCTATTCCATCGGAGGCCGATGCCCAGACCAGCAGGACTACCAGGATACCGAACATGATGATACTCCCGATGTCTCCACCCGGTATCTTGAAGTAATGGAACGGTAGTCCCGCATCTATGATCTTTAGGGCACCTATTAATACACCCCCGATTATCGCTCCACCAGCGATGTATCCCGCCGCAACTATACGTCCTCTCATCTCTATCTTGTCCTTGAGTTCCTGTCCATATCCCTTCGTGTCGAGGTATCTGTCGACGCCGCCTTTCAAAATGCCGCCGACGAAGATCGGTGCAGCGTTTGCGATTGGTAGGTAAGCACCGACAGCAACCGGTAGAACGGGTATATCGAGAAGTATGATCATGATGGCGAGAACGAGACCCAGGAACATCATACCCCATTCGGCTGAACCTTCGAGTACACCCGAGGATACTGTCGCCATGAGTTTCGCCTGTGGTGCGGGTAAGGCCTCGGATCCTATAGTGAAAGCCTCGTTGTAGAAATCCAGTATGAAACCTATGAGTAGCGCTCCTATTACGACGCCGATGAACTGTGCAATCTGGAGGCTCCGGGGGGTCGAACCAACGATAAGCCCTGTCTTGAGATCCTGTGAAAGGTCGCCGGATAGACCTATAGCAGCAGCAACTGGTGTAGCTACGATCAAAACAGTGGCGGGATCTGTAACCCCGATTGCTTTCATTACGAGTGCCGTCACGACCACCGTAGCTATAATCATACCGGACGCCGGGTTGGACGACATACCAACCAGACCGACGATGTAGGCGGAGACTGCGACGAAGAGAAACGCCGCAAACACAGTTATGAAGGCTCCTATGATACCAAGCTTGGGTGTGAAGAAGAGAGCTATAATGCTGACTACCGCACCTATCAGGACGAACTTCATGGATATGTCCTTCGATATTCGGCTTTCATCCGATTTCTGGGCTACTTCGGTGAAACTCGTCACCGCCGCCTTGACAGCCCTCAGCATTATACCCCTCATTAGAAATATCCTGTACAGTCCACCAGTCAACATCATTCCTGCACCTACGTATCTTATATGACTACTCCAGACCGCATCCGCCTGTTTTGCCAACGATTTCCCCACCGCTTCCTGAGGCACCATATCACCCGTGATTAATAAAGGAATAAGAACCATCCAGGACAGTATGCCTCCGGCGAAGGTCCACATCGCGATCTTCGGGCCTATGATGTAACCTACGGCGAAAAGCGATGGCTTGAGCTGAATTCCCATCGAGAAGCCGCTTAGACTGGATATATTGAAGGAGTAGTTGAGGCTTTTGGCAAACGCACCGAAACCACTCTGGATCCAGACGTAGACCCCGCTTATCAGGAATCCGACTGACACCAGCTTTAGGCCTTCGCCGCCATCCGTTTTATTTCCCGGCTTATCGCTCTGTTGTTCGGCTGCCTCTACTTCACCCGCTTTCAGTACGTCGGCTGCCGCAATACCTTCTGGGTAAGGTAACTTATGGTGTTTTTCGACTATCAGATACTCCCTCATAGGGATCATGAACAGTATACCGAGGGATCCACCGATTAGTGCGAGGACTGTAAGGTTCAGTGCACTGAACTGATGGCCACCCAGGAAGTACATCCCGGTGTAGCTGAAAAGGATACCCCCAGCCATCCCCGAACCTGATGCAACCATCGTCTGGACGACATTTCCTTCCAGTATGTTCCCTCCAATGAAGTAAAAGGCACTCATCGCCAGTACCGCTGCTGGTATAGACGCAGTTATCGTCATACCAGCATTCATGCCGAGATAAACGTTTGCGGCGGTAAGGAGGGCGTTTATTATGACACCTAGAATCACTGCCTTTACCGTGATCTCCGGCAACGACCTGTCAGCGGGAATATGCGGCTGAAAATCGTCAGGTAGAAACCGATCTCTGTCGGTCATGGATTACAACCTTATAATGAGGCCCCCATTATTTATTCCCTTGGTCCATGACAGTCATCTACCCGGACTAAAGTATTCCTTTAAGTCAAACTGAGATCTCAATCTAAAGCCGAGACCTCAAGTTCAAAACATCTATTGTGATAATCTACTAGTTTTGTCCATGGAGTACACCACGCTTGGAAACACCGGAATGGAGGTTAGCCGGATCTGTCTTGGATGTATGAGTTTCGGTTCGGACGACTGGCGTCCCTGGGTTAAAGACGAGGAGTTCGGTAAGGAACTTGTAGACCGCGCTGTCGATCTTGGTATAAACTTCTTCGATACCGCCAACATGTACAGCAAGGGAGAAAGCGAACGTATCTTGGGTAGGGCTCTCGAAGGTCGCCGGGACGATCAAGTTGTAGCGACGAAGGTCTACTTCCAGATGGACGAAGAGGATCCGAACTCCGGTGGTCTTTCACGAAAAACCGTGGAGCAGGAGTTAGACGACAGCCTCGAAAGGCTGGGGATGGATACTGTGGATCTCTATCAGATCCACCGGTGGGACTACGATACCCCGATCCGTGAGACGTTGAGGGCTCTCGACGACGCCGTCAGGCGGGAGAAGGTGAGGTACATCGGAGCAAGTTCGATGTGGGCACATCAGTTCGCCGAGGCTCTGTACACCAGCGAGTTAGAGGGTCTGGAGCGTTTCGTGACGATGCAGGACCATTACAACCTCGTCTACAGGGAGGAGGAAAGAGAGATGCATCCACTCTGCAGGAAGGAGGATGTTGGAGTTCTGCCCTGGAGTCCGCTGGCGAGAGGTTACCTCGCCCGCCCCCATGAAGACGTTGAAGAAACCGAACGTGGAAGCCAGGAAGAACATCTCTTCAAACATCCATACATGGAGGGTGGAGGAAAAGAGGTAAACGAACGTGTGGAGGAACTCGCCGACGAAAAAGGTGTGAAGATGCCGCAGCTCGCCCTCGCGTGGGTTCTACATCAAGACGTAGTCGATGCCCCTATAGTGGGAGCGAGTAAGGTAGAGCACCTTGAGGACGCAGTTGAGGCACTGGAGATTTCGCTCTCCGACTCCGACCTCGAATACCTGGAGGAGGCTTACGAACCCGTCAGGGTCTCCGGACATCAATAGAGTAGCAGATACGTCGAGTGTAAAAAAGTCGGACAGTAGAGAGGTACGTCAACCGGCCTTTCCAGAAACCGCGCCGTAACTTTTACTCAGTTATTTGAGGTACTTACCAGTAATTTAAGGTGCCTACCAGTTATTTAAAGTGCCTAGCTGTTATTTAAAGTGCCTACCAGTTATTTAAGGTACTTACCTATCTTTGACACGGCATCACCTACTCCGTTCTTCGCTGCTCTGGTTAGTTTCCCGCCGTCCTTCTCGATTAAAGCGGCGTTACATACAGATACCGCAGCCTTCACGGTATCCTCGATGTCGTTTATCTCGCCCACCGACTCGATCATACCTGCCTTAACGTCCCTGTATACTTCTGCATCCATCTGCTGTATGCCCTGGAGAAACATTCCACGGTCTATCATCCCGCTGACGCCGTCCGTCAGATCCTGGGACATATCTATGTCGCTGTACTCGTTGTCGACCAGGTAGAGACGCAGACCGTCCTCCTCCGTAGTTATCATCCAGTTAGAGGGTCTGCTGTCTACCTGTGAAATGCCCTGGTTATTGAGTTCATCGATGGCTTCACCCACCATCTTGCCCACGACGTAGGCGTACTCGGGGTTTTCCTCGAGATACTCACGGGCATCCATGCCGTCGACGTGTTCGTAAACAATAGAGTTTGGACGTCTTTCCTTAACTTCAGGAGAGTTTACGACATCGTCGTCGATGGATTCATGTATCTTCTCCTTCATCTCAATCTCCTTCTTCATACGCTGGTTCTTGGTGTGGATGTCGGGTTTGAACTTTACTCCGTAAGCCACCGCAGCAAACGCCTGGGTCATCCCCTGACCGGGATTGATATCGTAGTTCTTGATTATAGCGTCCTCTTCGCTATCATAGTAAAGCGTGTTACTGAGACCCTTATCCATAGAGACGAGATGTTTCCCTTTGTCGACATCGGATTCTTCGCCCTCCAGTTCACCGTCGTCGGCGTTACCGTCGCTTAACCCGCCGCCATCGGACCCGGTTTCTTCTTTATCAACGTCCTCAGTACCGGAATCTCCGGAACAGTCCTCGATATCACCCTCGTTCTTACCACCGTCCGTGATAAGTATTACATCCTCATCCCGCCCTTTTTTCGTAGACGGGATCTTACATCCGTCCTGGGACTCATCGTATCTCAAAAATTCCCGGTGGTTGGTAGGATTCATTAATTATAAATAAATCTACGTAGCTATAAAACGGTAGCGATGGTTCCATCCCCGACTTTCGTCAAACGTCGAAAATGAATGCACGTTTAGGCAGAAACCCTCCAACATGGTAACATCTACGACAGTTAGATGTACGTATGAATAACGTCGGGATCCATCCCACCACCAGATAACCCAGATAACCAATCAAAACCAAATAACCAACCAAAACCAAATAACCAACCAAAACCAAATAACCAACCAAAACCAAATAACTCGGATAACTGTATCTATACCCTATAGTTCAGCTTTCAAGACCTTCAACGTCCTTGAGACCGTCGAGGAGTTTGGAATGGAGTGGCCCGTTAGATCCCAGGAGTTCGGTTCTTTTGTTTTCGTAATCCATACTTAGGCTGTATCTTTCGCCTTTCGAGTCGGTTATCTTTGCTCCCGCCGTCCTGGCGATTACTAACCCCGCCGCGATGTCCCAAGGACGGGTATCGTACTCCCATACGGCATCCGCGGTTCCGCTGGCGAGGTAACACAGGTTGAGTGCAGCGGAACCGAGTCGGCGGACACCCCTTGTTTCGTGGTAGAAGTTCGACAGAAAGGTTCCGTCGGGGTCGTATCCCGACAGGAGCATACTTTCGTCCAGAAGACTACGCTGAGTGGTCTTGAGTAATGAGTCCCTCTCGTAAGCCTCACCACCCTGAATAGCCCAGAACATCTCGCCGGTTTCTGGCGCATAAACCACACCCATGACGGGGTAGTCTCCCTTGAGCAGAGCTATCGATACGGAGTAGTTTGGGTTACCGTGTGCGAAGTTACCGGTACCGTCCAGAGGATCGATCATCCAGGTATACTCGCTGCTGGACTCCTCGTTAACCGACTCCTCAGACACGATACCATGGTGCGGAAACTCGTTTTCTATCGCAGTCGTTATGATGTTCTGTGACTGGTAGTCCGCTTCAGTAACCACGTTCGCCTTGTCCGTCTTGTAATGTATCGACTCCACCTGTCCATGGAGTTCCCTAAGAGGTTCACCTACACTTTCCGCCACCTCCTTCGCCAGATCCAGAGACCGTTCCACGACGGACTCTATACCATCAGATTCGGGTTCGACGAGGTGCCGGGGACCATCATCATCGTCACCCCTTATACTCCAACCCAGCTTCTTGGTTATGGAGGTGAAGAACCTGTCGTCGTAGTCGGTCTTTACTATATGGGCGTAATTGTCGGCTCCCTCGATATAGATCGGTTCTCCACCCTCTACCTGTTGATCCGTCCTTCCGCCGTCGATAAGGAGGTTGACCTCGTCCTCAGTCACCATCCTTAGGTCGGTATCTCCCCCGAGAACCACGGGACTGACACCTATCTGGTGGGTGTCCATCGGTACAACTTCCATCGTGAAGTTGTTCTTGGGGTAATGTATCGGTCCGTTTGCCGACATAGCTATACCGGTAGAACCTGTTGGTGTGGAAACGACGACCCCGTTCCCCTCGTACATACCCATGTACTCCCTGTCCGCAAAGGCATGGATCCGGGATATCTTTCTGTCGACCGGTTCCTCGGGATACTTGTGCTGGATAATTACGTCGTTGATACCTGTGGCGTCGATTTCGTCGGTCCTTACGTGTACCTGCTGGCGGTCTTCTACCGAAGCCCTACCCCTTACGATCTGTTCGAGTGCCTTCGTAAGGTCCCTGGGCTCTATCCTCGCCAGGAAAGCCAGGGTACCCATGTTGACGCCGATTATCGGTATAGCTCTGGGTCCGAAAACCTTGATACCTTCAAGGAAGGTGCCGTCACCCCCGAAAGTTATACCGAGAGTCTGTCTCTCCGGCCGGTGAATCTCCTCTATACTTTCACCTACCTCGACGCTCTTGAGGTTTACGTCGTTTTCTTTACACCAGTTTTCGAGTCTACCGTACGTATCACCCTCATCTGCACCCCTGATTACAATTATTTCTTCCGTGGTGGCAAGACGCCTACCGTGCATTCACGGATAGTTAGACAACCGGAACACACATAAAAACACACCAAAACATGGATGAGGACCATAACCATGGTAGATAAAATGTTACTTACTCCATTCGTCTGTAAGGCAAATCAATCCCGTAAAGATAAGTCAACCCCGTAAAGGCAAATCAATCCCG
>JBDGRN010000080.1:0-4548 GCA_042218125.1 Halobacteria archaeon
AGTTACAGACGGGCCAATCAGTCGTTAAATAAACACCAAATTCTCAGACGGGCTCATCAGTGAAGGCAAACGACATGGTTTCATCGGTGTTCCGTAACGTACTGAAAAACGCGGTCCAACACAACGACAAAGACATAACAGAAATTGAGGTAACTGTCCGTGAAACCGAGGGGGAGGTCGTAGTCGAGATAGCCGACAACGGTCCGGGTATTCCGGAAAGCCACCGTGAAGAGATCTTCCATAAAACGAAGACGGGTGAAAGAAGTGAAGGAACCGGTATAGGGCTCTATCTGGTTGAAACACTGGTCGACGACTACGACGGGGAAGTATGGATTGAGGACAACGATCCAGAAGGAACCATCTTTAAAATCAAGCTGTTGAAGACTGCTTGAGCGGAGAACTACCTGGGTTACGGAGTCTAACCTCATGACTTTTTAACCTCCAAACCTGTAAACAAACGATACCATAAACTCCTCTATGATTTCCATAAACCCCTCTATGGTTTTCCCCGCGGACAGTTAATTTTCCTCGGCACCATTTCAACCGATGGTACTCAAAAATCCGGATCGTCCGGCGCCAGTAACGTTATTAATTCCGATAGGTTAGTTTTTAACATGGATGATGACTCTGTCGAGGGTTGTGGCAGATGTGGTATTACCAGTGCCGTGGATCAGATCGATAGTCCGGAAGATTACGACCCATTTGGGGAAGAAAGTATACGTGTTTCCGAATCCGACGCGAAAAAGATTCAGTTAATCCAGATTAAAGTCACGGAGTTAAAAAGGAAACTCGATCGTATCGGATATAGAGTGATTCGTGGTGGAAACTCCAAGTAGTGTAGATTAAAGGTAAGCCGGGGTAATTTAAAGGTAAACCGAGATAGCTAAAGGTAAACCGGGATAGCCTAAGGTAAGCCCGGACAGATAAACCGCTTGAGTTTGTACTGTACTTTCTGGTGTACGTTTACTCTGGATGTTAACGCTCTGAGTTGGTTTTGAACAGGTCTGTCGGACGTATAAACTCCTCAGAAAAATTATATTACAGAATGTTACTTTACTGGAGGCCCATTACTTCCATCTGTTCCTGGTAACGGTTACGTATCGTGACTTCTGTCACGTTTGCGACTTCCGCTACCTCCCTCTGTGTCCTTTTCTGGTTGCAGAGGAGGGACGCCGCGTAGATGGCGGCGGCCGCGAAACCGGTGGGGGACTTTCCGCTCAGTAGGCCTTTTTCACTCGTGGTGTCAATGATCTCGTTCGCCTTCGACTGAACTTCCTCGGGGAGGTTTAGTTCGCTGCAGAAACGGGGGACGTACTTCTTGGGATCGACGGGTTCCATCTCGAGGCCGAGTTCCTGGGATATATACCTGTAAGTCCGACCTATCTCCTTGCGGTCGACTCGCGAAACCTCGCTGATCTCTTCCAGGGAACGTGGAATACCCTCCTTTCTGCACGCTGCGTACAGCGCGCTGGTTGCTACGCCCTCGATAGAGCGTCCGCGGATGAGGTCTTCTTTCAAGGTTTTCCTGTAGATCACTGATGCGACTTCCCTGACAGACCTGGGGACGCCGAGAGCCGACGCCATTCTGTCGATCTCGCTGAGTGCGAACTGTAGGTTCCGTTCGCTCGCGTCCTTTGTTCGTATCCTTTCCTGCCATTTCCGGAGCCGATGCATCTGGCTCCTCTTTTCGCTGGAAATAGATCTACCGTAAGCGTCCTTGTTCTTCCAGTCGATGGTGGTGGTAAGACCCTTGTCGTGCATCGTTTTGGTTGTGGGTGCACCTACCCTCGACTTCTCCTGGTTTTCCGAGTGGTCGAATGCACGCCACTCCGGACCGGGATCGATCTTGTCTTCCTCGATCACGAGTCCGCAGTTTCCGCAGACAACTTCCGCCCGTTCGCTGTCCGACATGAGTTCTTCGGATTCGCACTCCGGACATTGCCGGCTTTCGACGTCCTTTTCCTCCCCCTGTTTTTCCGTGGACTCTTCTTTCTCGAGCCCTTCAGTCTTTTGACGAGTTCTATTAGCCATACAGATAACCATTTAATACAGAGTATTTTTCCCCATTTAAACTCTTGGAAAATGATTGGTGATTCCGTCAGACGCACCCGGTTTTATTTGACTGAAACTACAACTTTTACTTATTTGTGTTGGGTTAATGGTGTTTGCGGTTTTCTCTTCAATTATATAAATACCGGTGCCTTCTTAGTTGGAGTTTGCTTCTGGCTTGGGTGGAGTTAGGTTTGTGTTTTGGTGGAGTTAGGTTTGTGTTTTGGTTGAGTTAGGTTTGGTTTAGGTGGAGTTAGCTACCGTAGAGGTGCAGTTATTTTTTATTTTTTGTTAGGGGCAGTAGGATTCTGTCTCGGTGAACCTTTTATTGGGTGGTGCATACGGTATTCCGATGGAGTTAGTTTAAATGGAGCTGGAAAAAACTCCGTGTGACCCCATGGTCCGTGAGGCTGTTCCCGTTAACCATCTCCGGGAGGATGAACTGTATGGGTAAAGTCGTGCTGGTGGACGTGGAGGGTCTCAGAAACGAGTTAGATGAGACTGTCGAATACCTCGAACCGAGGGGAGGGGAAAGATGGCGGGCGAAACTGTGTGGTGGAGTTATTGCTGCACATGAGAACGGCGTAGTCCTGTACGGAAACCTGGAAAAGCTAGAGAGAACAGTATCGGGGTTCGAGACTGATGACGCGGATGGAAAACGGGAAACCGCTGGCGGGCAAAATCTTAGAGGAATGAAAGAAAACGGAAGATCGGATAGAGCGACGGTACGTTTCGATGGTGCGTCCCGCGGCAATCCCGGTGAGGCGGCGGGTGGCTACGTAGTTTCGGAGTCCGGGGTGGTCGACGAAGGATCGGTAAAGATTGGGAGGGCTACAAACAACGAAGCCGAGTACCGAGCGCTTATTGCGGGACTGGAGGCGGCGGACAAGCTAGGATACGACGATATCGAGGCGGTGGGTGACTCCCAGTTAGTGGTGAAACAGGTTTCGGGAGAGTGGAGCTGCCGTGCTGAAAACCTCGAACCTCTACTGGAAGTGGTGAGGGAACTCAGGGGTCTTTTCGACCGGTTCGAGATTAGACATGTTCCACGGGAGTCGAACGAGAGAGCAGACGAACTGGCGAACCTGGCTCTCGACGAATCCTGAATGACTCGGAACATGTTTCGCCTGTGTACCGGTTAGTCGAACAAGATGAACCGTCAAAAACTTGACCTGTCGAAAAACATGAGTGATGAAACGCAAACCGATGACGAAAAAGGGAATACAGATCCCGAATGGCTGGATGACGTAGTCGATCTGGCGAGAAAAGCGGTTACGGGGGAAGATGAACTGAACGAGGATATATGGAGGGACGCCGAGGAGATGGCGGAAAGGGAAGGTTACAGTCTGAACTACAGGACGGACGACGCCGTCCTGGTTGTGTATCCCGAGTACTGGACCAGGGATGGGGTAGTGGATTTCGATGCCGTAGAGGACACCGACGCCGCCTACGAATTTCCACTCGAAACGAAGGGGTTGGATTTCCCGGAACTCAGGAAAAGAAACTCCCGTATACTCGACCGTTATCGCCGGGAAACCGAAGACAGCGACCACGTATACAACGCCGAGGCTTTCGTGGAGTACCTTGAAAACCACCACCACACCACGGTAAAAGCAGCGACGGAGGAACAGGTGAAGTATTTCCTGGAGGACTACTACGTCAGGAACGTCTGGCCCCCTGAAGGTGCCGAGGAAAAACTCACCGAATCCCTGAAGGAACTCCTGCGTATCGCCGACAATCCCGCCGTAACTTTCGAATACGGAGAAACTTAAAACCTCACTGGCTAAAACCTATCTCGGTATAGACCTGTTTACCCGATTTGCATGGTTTTCCCTTGCTGAAGAGATAGCTTGAGTTACCGAAGGACGGAGATGCCGTCATCAGGGACGACGAAGTTGTGCCTTTTTCGTCACCGTGGACACATACCTGGGGGTCGTGTGATGCGAGTAAACTCCGTACCTCCTCCAGCCAGAAGTAGGGGTCATCCTGGGGGAACTCCTCGGCTGCATCACGTACACGTCTTGCTTTCTCGTCCGGTCGGTCGAACCTGGAGTTCGTGGCTACGTGGATTCCAGGCTTCAGCTTATGGATATCGACATCTCCGTCGTTTACAGCCACAAATCCACCGTCAGGTCCCGCGACGACGAGGTTGAATCCGGCGTAATCCCTCTCCATCAACTCGGATTCGACGTGGGTTCGGGCTTCAGGAACGGAACTGAATCCGAGAACGTCCCGGCAGAGGAGTCCTCGAGACCTCTCCCCCTCTATATCTGCAGGCAGGTTGGAGAGGGTTGAAGCCAATCCGTACTGGTTCAACCCGATCCAGGTACCGCCCGCCTCCTCGTCGACCGGTGCAACGACGCGGCTTCCTCCGAAGCCGTGTATCTCGGGGCTGGTGTACTCCCTGCCGTGAAGGGGTTCCTTGGCTCGAAAACATGCTCGATGACATAGCCAAGGGGATCGCTCCCGAGAACGATTACGAGAAAGTCAAGAGCATAT
>JBDGRN010000080.1:4558-8743 GCA_042218125.1 Halobacteria archaeon
TTTTCACCCATCACTACCGGATAACCATCGAAAACTTCGAAAGCAAATATGACGGTACACATGTAGTACGTAGTTTAACTACGGGTACTTGGTTTAAATACGGATACGTGGTTTAAACAAGGGTCCCTGGATTGATTGTTGGTCTGTGGTTCAACCATAGGTCAACTCGACTGAATACTGGATCTTCCCGAATCTATCTGTTTCAGTCCACGTATTTCTCCCGCAATATTTTTTCCGGAAACCCTCCCTAATCCCTCTTTGAAACTTTTTAACCGACGAGGTCGGCGAGTGCGTCGACGTCGCTCTCGGTGTTGAAGACGTGTATCGAGGCACGAACCGTGTCGTAGGGCAGTGTACGTACAACGATGTCCTCTTCGGCAGCACGTTCCACGAACTCCTCGGGATCGCCGTCAACCTCGAACGAAACGATGCCGGACTCGAACTCGCGGGGCGATGCGAGGTTCTCGTTGGGAATCTGGTCCTTGAAACGATCTGTTAGCCTCTCGATTCGGCTCTCGACGTTCTCGAGACCGATGTCGGACATTTTCCCGATCGCCGTTGAAAGCGCGGCGTATACAGTTGGAGATATAGAAGTCAACTCGAACCTCTTCGCCCCCTCCTCGTACTCCCATTCGTCGACCGTATGGTCCTTGACACCCCGGTATCCGACACGGGGAGACTCCTTCTCCATGGGTTCGTCGACGTACAGGAACCCGGCACCCCAGGGAGCCAGAATCCATTTATGTCCCGGGCAGGGGACGTAGTCGGCCCCCCAGTCCTCGATATCGATGGGTTTCTGTCCCGGCGACTGGGCCGCATCTATCATCGCGTCCGCCCCTGCGTCGTGTGCGATATCGACGGCTTCCTCCACCGGAAGACGAGTGCCATGGCTCCAGGTTATACTACTCATGAAGAACATAGTCGCGTCCTCCACCGCGTCCTTGACGTCGTCCAGATCGATCCGTCCCTCGTCGTCGGCCTCCAGTATCTCGTACTCGACCCCGTGAAGTTCGTTCAACCTCTCCCAGGTCATCAGTCCCGACGAGTGTTCGAGTTCGTTGGTGACTACCTTGTCGTCCTCGCTCCAGTCGTAGAAACTGTTCACTATCTGTATTCCGTCGGTAGTGCTGTCCGTGAGACAGATATTTTCCGGCGACGTATCCAGGAAATCAGCAACTTCCTCACGCGCATCCTCTATCATGTCGTGTGCGGCGTCGTAGGGGCTGTGGCTCATGGCGTGTTCTTCCTCGGCTGACTCCATTCGTTGAATGACTGGACGTGGGGAGGGTCCGCTGGCACCCGTGTTTAGATAAACTCCGTCCTCGAGTGCGGGTATCTCCTCCCGGAGTTCGAGTGGATCCATGGTTAGAAAAGATGGTCCTCCGTTAAATGGGTTTTTCCCCCAAGGGTCCAGATCCGTGACTCGAGACCCAGGTTTTCGACGGCTTCAACAACCCGATCCACGTCCTCTTCCACTGTATTGAGATACGCGGTAGCACCGGTGTCGGTCGAGAGGTATACCGAAACGTCCTCGGTCTCCCGTAGGTCCCTGACTATCTCGTATAGCTCCAGGGTCTCGGGTCGCCAGTAGATCCAGTTATCGGGGCCCGTCATGGTGACGGCGAGCAACGAAAGGCTATCCCGTTCGGCGAGGGGGAAGACGTCGTCAAAGCTACCTTTCCTAACGCCACGTCTCATCCTACGAACGTCGTCGTGTACGTACGACATCCGTCCCCTGAAAAGAGGGCTTTTCTCCGCCTCCCGGTGTGCCCGCGAAGTCTCCTTGTACTCGGGAACGAGGGCGGTTACCACACGTATCTCCCCGTCGAAGCCATCATCGATACGCCGGGAGACACAGTCAGTTGGGTCGTCGCTGACGTGGAGATGGGAGAACCCTCCCGTTACGCTACGTGCCGCGGAACTCGAACCGAGACGTGCAACCGCTGACACCTCCTCGAGGGAGGGTTGCAGTCCGGCGGCGTCACAGGCAGCACGTGCGAGTGCGGCGAAACCCGAGGACGAGGAACCGAGACCGACGTTGGATGGAAAGCTGTTCTCCGACTCTACATGTGCCCCCGAATCCACGTCCGACATCTCCCTCACTCTATCCAGCACCTTGCCTGCTCTTAGAGGTTCCTCCAGCGTCTCGCCGTCCACGACTGCCGTGTCGTCGTCGTAACCGAACTCGACCGTGGTCCATGTACGGGATGGTTCGGTACAGAGAGATATCGAGTCGTGGTACGGAATCCTGAGATCCGGATCCGCGAGTCCGTGATACTTGACCAGGCCCTGGATCGGATGTGCGACGGCCGACGACTTCATAGAAGGAACCACGTTTTCCCCGACCAAGTTTCTGTTGCCATTAGTTCATTAAGGAGGCAACCGCCGAAGCCGTACCTTCCCTGGCTATATACACGAAACCGGAAACGCCGTCTGTAACTCCGTCTTTTCTATGCCGCCGTTTCCTTCCTCTCCTGTCTCCGGGAACGTCGCCATAGAACCACCGATACGGGAAGGTTGTAGAGGAATACGATACCGAAGATGATTTTTAGAGCGAGGCTTCCACCGTCCGCGGTCAGGAATCCGAATACCGCGAGTGATCCGAGAGCAGCCACTCCGGAAAGGACGGCGGCGGTGCGACTCATTACCGAACGTTTGGTGTAGTCGTCCGCATCCCGGAGAACGCCTTCCTCCGTGTTGCCACGACTGTACAGACCGATACCCATGTAGAAAAGAGCAGTCGAACCTATCACGCCCAGTATAAGGGGAACTACTTCACCTGACCTTCCGGCGGTGTACGCCAGGACGACGCCTATTAGAACCAGGACGACACCCATCGTGTTGCTTGTATTCACTGTTCGTACAGGACAGACGTTTCAGGGATAAATAAATTCGTCTTTTTCGGTGTATAAGTTATTGAGTGGATAAATAAACTAGTTTTAGCATAAACTCATTTTCACATAAAGAGTTTTCAGGAATTAGGAGTACTAAAAAACGTGACGAAGGCTTTCGTACTTAAACATAGCTGGGCTTTCTGGCTCTTTTTCGGCTCCCTCTCCGTAATGCTGGTTATCGAACTGGTGCGTGCTTACCGCAAGAGGGGGAGGACAGACAGCAGGAACAACAGGATGTCATCCGTATTTCTGGTTGCGGTTATATCTATCAGTATACTGCTGGCTTTCGTTTCCATGTATTTTTCCTGGTTCACGGTTTCCGCGGCACAGTTCTGGTTATACGTCGTCGGTATCGCCCTCATCTGGATCGGTATCGCGTACAGGTGGTATGCCGTACGTTATCTCGGTAGGTACTTCTCGGTCGACCTGGAGGTACGGGAGGACCACGAGGTTGTGGATGCGGGTCCCTACAGCCACGTACGTAACCCTAGCTACACCGGCGGACTGATTTCCTTCATAGGGGTAGGGTTCGCAGGTAACAACCCCCTGAGTCTGGCGGTCCTGATGGTTGGAACCGCGGTTGCGTACAGCTATAGAATCAGGGTCGAGGAAGACGTACTGAGGGAAAATCTGGGTGAGGAGTACGAGGAGTACATGGAGGAGACGCCGTACAGACTTATACCGTACGTCTGGTGACTCTCGAACCGGGAAAAAACGAACGTTTGAGCTACAGTATTTATCGGGGCTACAGATTTAATTAAGTAAGTAATTAATAGAGTGAAAAAACCTCCTCACGTTACTACCGAGTCGACGGCCACTTGTTTCTATGTTGGAGACATCCGTGAGAACTTTTTAGAGTTCTCAAAGTAGCTGGAAACGAAGTTTTTCAGTCCAGCTACGAACGTGTTCTCCTCATGGCCTCTATTTTTCACCCCAACCTTGGAACGATTTCGTGATGTTGCCATTCTGACCAACCTCAATTAACATATTAAGACTGTAGATATTAAACAATTACTTAGTTTTATTAAAAAGCATAATTATTGATCGCCATAAACTGTAAACTACTTCCATTATTCTCTATATTATGTGAGGGCATAAAATCTTGGATAGTATGCAGGCAACTAATACATTTATATACTGGCTCTTTCAATGGTTCTGGGAACAAGATCTTAAATAAGGTTCAGAATTTTTTTCTAAATTTGGGGGGGGGGTAGCAACTTTCGGCGAGGACAGGTGAAATTAATAAACATGTTTAAGCGTTGTTAACAACTTTCAAACAAGTTTTATAGTT
>JBDGRN010000099.1:0-8233 GCA_042218125.1 Halobacteria archaeon
GATTCATCGGGCCAGTTCTGACTCAAAGCCACGAGAGTATGTGCAAGACATGCGCGCTGTATTCAACACACGAATTCTACCAGCACTCGTAAATATTCAACCTGGAGGTGTAGAATAAAGAGAATAAAGTTAGAATTTCATAGATTACATGTTTATATATTATTGATCCGGAAAGACAGCTCTTATTACCGGATGTTATGATTGATCGAGTTTCTCCTGTACCCTAGTATTCTCCACTGTTTTATTGTTTGAATGACTATTAATTCAACTTCACAGTCTCGTCATAATAATATATGGACAGATGAATCGGATACAATTATCCATAACTTGTTAATTATTTTTGTTGACTGATCCTTTTCGTATTCTTTATCTTTCGCTGGTCGTGTTCGTCAGAGCATCTCAGTTTAAAAACTGTCGGCTTTTTCTGCGCCTAGGCGGATATTTATTTTTTCGTTTCGTAATTCATCTTAAATAATATTGTTGTTATAATCAAGGGCGTCTTGTTTTAACCTGGAGAACTTTAGGTCTGTTTCCCTCAAAGGGTTCCAGCATTTTAGAAATTTAAGGAGTTACTGTATTATTTATATGGTTTCCTAAGGGTTCCTACACTTGGGTCACCTTTCTCGAAAATCCTTTCTATAATCTTTCTCTCCGCTGCACGTAGATGCTGATGGAATGTAACCTTACTAATACCCATTGATTTAGCAATCTCTTTTCCGGTAGTCTCTCTTGGTGATTTGTAGTAACCGGAGAGATAACATTTTTCTACCGCTTCCTTCTGTTTCTCGGTCAGTAACTCGTTTAATTTCCGGGTACCGGATTTTTTATCACCTGAGTTTTCCTTGAATGATTTAAGATCAACTGTAGGATAACGTTTTTCGATTATTCTGATGAGGTTCTTCGCCCTATCCTCGTTTTTAGCAGTCATCTCCACCTCTACAATGCCACGGTTTATTATGATATTTTCGATTGAGCAGGCGATGCCTTCAAAGTCACGGAGTAACGGTGAATTAGCTTTTAAATGTATTAATTTTCGGTCACCCCCCGATTTTAGCTCCGTCATACTGAAATCATATCCATGTTCCTCCATCCATCCCAGTATATCCGGTTTTTCTGCATTCTCCAGCTCGAAGTAAATTTCTTCGTTGAAATCGCCGTAGCCTAGTTTAAATTCGATTCGGCAGTCCAGGCTTGTCGATAACTTGACATAGAAATCATCCACGTATTCCAGAGTAAGTTCAATATTAAAATTATTACCCTGGCTTGTTTTCGCTCTCTGGTTCAAGTCATGTAAAACCCCGGCTAATGTTTTACCTACATTTTTTAGTAAATTTTTTTCGTATCTATCGAAGAATTCGGTGTCCTCCGAACAAACTATCAATACGCCGTAGGGAGTCTCATTGTAAACTAACGGCACGGCAGCCGCTGAGTTAACATTTCGATAACCCTGTGTCTTATGGTTATGTCCTAAGCTTTCACCGCCATTTTTACCACTATTATCTGTATCTGCGGGTTTCTTCTCCGTCGTTAGATCACCCAGGGATTCTTTATTCAGTAAATATGAATTCGTCGTAACTTTGATCTTCCCTGTTTGGACTGAGTTGTTTATCATGTCATGTAGTCCGGACTGATTTGAGGAGTTGTTTTTCTTTTCATCGGTGTTTTCTGCCGCATATCCAACTCGGGAAAGTCTTGGATGAATGAATCTAACCAGGCTGTAAGCATCTATATCTTTCAAATGTCTTCTTATCCCTTTTTTTAGTCCATCCGGAGTACTCTTTTTCGTGGTTAATTCTGATACGAGTTTTAGCACTCTGCCGTGTCTATTTATTTTGCTGGATAGCAGTTCGCTTTTCGCCTCTAGCTGGTTAGTCTTTTCCCTGGATTTTTTCTCGGCGCGTTTAAGCTCGGTTACATCCATTTGATATCCAATGTAAAATCTTAGCTTTCCATCATCGTCATATATGGGGTTTATTTCTACATGGTTCCAGAACTTTTCACCGTTTTTTCTATAGTTCAGAAGTTCTACAGCTACTTTTTCACCCGCATCTATGGCTTCCCTGATTTTATTTACATTATTTCTTGAAGTTCCCTCACCCTGGAGAAAACGGCAGTTCATACCGATTATCTCCGACTTCCGGTATCCGGTTAGCCTCTCAAATGACTTATTTACATAAATCAGTGGATTGTCTTTCAAGCAAGGATTTGATACAGTTATCCCTATGGGTGATTTCTTAAACATACAGGATTTAATAAGTTGTTCATCGGTTTCATCGGACCCAATATTTTTGTTCGAGTTGAAATCCCCTATATCCTTGTCTTTGCCAAGTAACCGTTTATTCATCAAATCATCAATTTCGCTCCGGATATTATCCGGGTTATCACAAGATACTACATTGATTCCCTGATAGTTTTTGACTTCAAGAGGTTTGTTGTCCCCGTCAAGAAGTATGAAATCCGTATATCCATAAGTTTCCGATAGCTCATTATACAACTCCACGGAACCCATTCCGGGCTGGACTGGATCCGCTACCACGCAGTCATAGAAATCCATGCTATATTTTTCCAGGCAGCTTTCAGAGCTAAGCACCCTATCCATATGGATCTGTTCTTGGTTCAGATAAGTCGCTAGAACATCATCTGTACCGACATATATTATCCTGGGCTGTATATTTCTTTTAACCATGATTTAACCGAATTTTAAGCGGATTTTAGACTGGCTCAGGCTTATGGTAACCCTAACTAATATCTCTTGTACAAAAACTTATAGTTAATTATTAAATCGACAATGGTATAAATGTCAGCGGTATAAATTAAAATCTAGCTTTAAACAAACAATTACCGGTGGTATGCCTGATATTAGTTTTAATTTTCAGTAAAAATTATACCATATGCAAACTGAAATATATTTTATTCCCTTTTTAATGTATTAATCCACCATATGGCAGGTTGCTTATCCGTAGAAACCTCCGTAATTAAAAGGTATATATTCGTGTATTGATAGCATAGCTAATATGTTAGGTATTTGGTTTTATATCCAAGACCACAAACAGACACCTAACCGTATGGAAAAACCCGATTACCACGAAGAATGCAAAATAATTCAGAAAAACACTGGTAGTAGTTATTATTTTGCTACTAAGCTACTACCCAAAAGAGTTAGAAGGCCTACATATATACTATACGCGTTTTTTAGAAGAGCCGACGAAGTAGTCGATAGCCCCAATGGATATCGGGTAGAGATTCAGAGAGAGTTACTAGATGAGATGGAGTCCATGGTGTTTAGTCGTAATAAACTTAGTGACCCTGTATTTGAAGGATTTAGGAAATTAAGAATCCACCACGACCTAAGTAACAAAGATATTGAAGAGTTCTTCAGTTCGATGAGAAAGGATACGGTAAAAAAGAGATACTATACGAAGAAGGAGCTTAAAAACTACATGAGGGGGTCAGCTGTTTCAGTGGGTAGAATGATGACCGATATTATGATCGAAGATCCGGAGGATAAAACCTATGACGCCGCAGATGGCCTTTCGGAGGCATTTCAGCTCACGAATTTTATAAGGGACGTACGGGAAGACCTCAATGAGTTAGATAGGATATATATCCCGGAAGAAATCCTAGAAAGCCACGGAGAAAAACACCAGACCCTGAAAAATAAAAAGATGAACACTGGTGTAGTTAAGGCAGTTAGGGATATACTTGGATGGTCAGAACAGAGATATAAAGCGGGTGTAGAAGGTATAAAATATCTTCCGGAAGACTGTAGATTCCCTGTTTTACTGGCTGCTGTTTTCTACAGGTCAATACACAGTAAGGTCAGGAAAAATGAATTCGACATAATTAACAACAAACCTCAAGTTACAAAATGGGAGAGAGTAAAACTCACAGCAGATACATACTTGCGGTGGAAAAAATACCGGGATCCCAGGGAGACTTTCCAAAAAACGTGTTGTAACGAGTATTCTAAACAAGGTATACCTGGTAGAGGTCCGCGTTCTTCACCGGATGCAGTTGACTAACTCGGTCTATCTTGACCCTGATCAGTTGTTGAAAAAGGGAAAGGTGAGGGTGAAGCCACCAAAACACCAATTAATACCAACGCTACGACAACGGGAATAAATGAGCTGAAAAATAAGTTAATTAACCCCCATAATAAAACAAAGCTAACCAAATCATCCATTATATAGCTACATTTATCCAGGCGTTTCTTCAGATTATATTGATTGAATCCAAACTCAAGCAGGCAGATTGAGACAGCACCCGATAACATCCAGCCAACAAAATTACTGAATGGTACTCCATGGTATAACCCATCACCTATGTAACTCCAGAACCCCAAACTAACTGCACCCGGATCAAGTACCAGATCTATCGATAATAGAGCCAACCATGCAAATACCATCCTGTAGATGGTGGAGTTGGTAAAATACAGTTTAGATAGTAGATAGGCGTTCAATGCCAGAGGTAAGTAAAACAATGGCAACGCCAGTGGCACACCAAGTAAAGATCCGCCGAAGTTTAATCCGTAGCTAAATTCCCCGTAGGGAAAACCTGTTTTAACCGCTACCGCTTCTATCAAATATACATACGCAGTCAATACGATCAACGAATATGCTAGTTTTCGGTCAAGGATTGATTTCACACCCGAAATCAACGGAATCCTCATCACTAATGTCCCGAACAACACCAGAATAGGATTGAAGTTCAACGGACCAGGTAGTATTTTGTAGCTACTCGACACCAACAAAAACGCCCCCATTATCGGGAATATAACGGCTATGGTAAAACGATTGTTTTCCACTAATGCGTCAAGATTTGAATAGGGGAAGACTAACTTATTTTCAATATACCAACCTCCATATACCCGGAAGTGTTAAAACCATACCAAGTAAGCCGTTTATATATGGATACCACCAGTAAACTTGGTCGATATCCGGTTCCTTTATCATAATAAATATCACTAATACAGGATATATCCCTGTAACTAGCGCCGCCGTCTTTGAAGTTGTAGCTATAGATAACGATGCAAAAAGCCAAAATATAAAACAGTAAATCAATGTTTTCTGTTTCCCGAGGATAGTTGCAGTGGTAGATATTCCTGCTTCCCGATCGGGTTCTATATCCGGTACAGCAGAGAATGTATGCATCGCCATGGTCCAGAACCAACCACCTATAATAAAGCCAGTGGGTATAACTCCAGTGTTTAACGCCAGGTATACAGCAATACCGGGTAAAACGTATAGACCGTTGGAAACGGAGTCTAAAATAGGAGTTGTTTTGAATCTAAGGGGAGGGGCACTATACTCAACCGCCAGAAAATAAAAAGCCATTAAGGCTATCTTTGGAACTGTCGCGAAATACGGTAGGAAAGCCAATCCTATGACTCCTGATATGATTATAACGGCTTTAGTAACCGTGGACCCCCTGAATACTGCTTCACGCCCGGTTTTCTTCGGGTTCACCTCATCTATTTCGGCATCAAATATGTCGTTGACTCCATATAGAAAAATATTAGCCGGAATGAGAAAGTACAGGAAATATACAATGTTGAAAGGATCGATTAATTCAGCAATGGAGTTAGCTGAATAAACTAATGCAAGCAAGACTGGACCCGCCAGATATAACCAAAACCTGGGACGAGAAAGTTTAATTAGATATAAAGTTAGGTGCCACAGATCAACAAACGTGTTTCCATCTTTTTTTGTGGCTCCCATATTTACCATATTTCCTCAGCGTCGGCTTTTCGTACCATAATCCTCCTTTATTTTATCTGAGGTGTGTTCTCCGCTCACCAGACACATTGGAACGCCTATACCCGGCGTTGTATAGCTACCGGTATAATATAATCCCTGAAGGTTCGATGACCTCTGGCTAGGTCGCAGCAAAGCAGTCTGTCGAAGAGTATGCGCCAAGCCTAACGCTGTACCCTGATAACTATTATACCTATCCGAGAACTCCGATACTGTGAATATCTCCTCTTCTTTAATACGCTCCTTGATATTTATACCCGTGTTTTCCTCCAGATCCTCTATTATCTTTTCCCTGAACTCTTTTCGCTGGTTTTCCGTATCCTCCAAACCTGATGCTATTGGAACCAATACGAAGATAGCGGAATTTCCATCGGGAGCCAGTAAATCATCAGTAATAGAAGGATTACATACATAATACGCAGGGTTTTCAGGCCAACTTTCATTTTCGAATATCGAATCGAAATGTGAGTTCCAGTTGTTCGGTAGGACAAGAGTATGATGACTGATCTCGGGTAGTTCACCCTCAACCCCTAGATAGATCAAAAACGCGGACGGGGCGAGGGTTTTTTCACGCCAGTAATCTTCGTCATATGACCTATCCTCCTTGTCCAGAAGTTCCATCTCCGTATGGTGGTAGTCAGCATCACTTACCACCACATCGGATTTTATATCCCTTTCACCGGTTTGAACGACTACTCCGTCAGGATGGTTTGATATCCGGTTTACCTCAACTTCTGTTTTGATATCTACATCCAGTTCCTCTGCCAGATCGGCGATACAGTCCGCAACCCCTGTCATTCCTCCTTCAGGGTAATAGACTCCTAGATTGAAATCGACATGCGACATCATGTTGTAAAGTGCTGGAGTCCGTGATGGTGATCCTCCGAGAAACACTAAGGTGTACTGGGTGATCTTACGTAGCTTAGAACTATTAAAGTAGTTTTCCACGTGGCTATCCATAGTCTTCACCATCTTTAAACCTATAGGAGCCGCCTTGAGAACATCAAGGTCTATCCAGTCCCTGATTCCTGGACGATCCGTATACACGAAATCCTCCATGGCTATCTCGTAACTCTTTTCGCTTGTTTCAAGATAGCTTTCTAACTCCGACCCGGCACCGTCCTCATATGAATCGAATAGTTCTTTTACCTCTTCTGTATCTGCAGAAATATCTATCCGGTCGCCGTCTTTAAAATATATTCTATAATGTGGGTCGAGATGTTTTAATTCGTAGTAGTCTTCACGTTTCTTCCCCAGGTTCTCGAAGAACCTTTCAAATACATCAGGCATCAAATACCATGAAGGACCCATGTCGAATTTATATTTACCGAGTTTTAACGTCGACGCCCTGCCACCAAGTTCGTCGTTTTTCTCAAGGAGTTCGACATTTGCACCACCGTAAGCCAGATATGAAGCCGCAGAAAGTCCTCCGAACCCTCCTCCTACGACAGTTACATCCAGGCCTTCAACATCCCTTCGCCTCAAGTTACCCCCTCTAGAAAGTAGCTATCCATTATTCTTTGTCTCATTGGAGCACAAAATGTACGTAAAGCTTTATCAACATATATGCTTACATGTTAGTATATATAGATTTGTTAGTTTATAGTGCCTAAAAGATACCACAAACTATGGTTAACTCGCCTGTATTTTCTCCTCAATAGAATCCCATAAATTTATTCTTGATTCCAATTCGACTATGCTAGCTTCCTTGGTCTCCTTCCATTTTTCTTCATCTTCTCCACAGAGGTTAGTTAACATCCTGAGGGCCATGGGTCCGTGTTCCTCTTCATCTAACTCCATATGACGTTCGAGATAATAATAGTAGGTCTCCAGTTCTGGTGTATCCTTTTCTAACTCTTTTATATGTGATTGGAACATATTGGGGATTAGACCCTCCCTTCCAAAGGTGAAGGCACCGGCAATTTCGTGAACTTCACCGGTAAAGGCAAGTTCCATAGTGGAGTTTACGAACTTTTCCGCTGATTCCGGTACCCCTGCCTGGTTTAGAGCAGCCTCAGGTTTTTCACCATCATCAATAGCATTAACCACGTTTTCTATAGCTTTTGTATCTGCATCGATATCCTCCATTGCTTTCAGATGCATTTCAAAATGACTGTTAAGCTTCCCGTTAGGTGTTTCATCACTCTCTTCTTCCAAGACTATATCGTTTATTAAATGCCTGTTCAATCCATTTGTCTTAGGAGTCCAAGGTATCGAGACACATGTTAATTCTCTCTGTAATGCTTTCAATAATGTCATAAAGTCATAGACTGCATAAATATGATGTTGCATAAAGATCCTGAGGTCTTGGATGGAGTTTATTTGACTATAGACATCGTGTTCAGTGAGTTTCTGTCGTATGGGTTGAATTTCTTGAACTGTTTTTTCTAGATGACTGTTATGCGGTCGTTTTTTAAGTTTTTTCCTCATTAAAAAGAACATATACACCCATAGATATATAATTAATCATATTATTTTTA
>JBDGRN010000070.1:0-7910 GCA_042218125.1 Halobacteria archaeon
CGCTATACCCTCAATTAATTCGACCAAAGTGTGTGAACCTTTCTATGACACTCTCTGTACTAAATCAGCCATCTACTCTTTTTGTTATAAATAGAGGTTGGCTCTCTGTATTCTCTTCAAGCTTTTTTATTTCTTCAAGCCTTTACTTCTTCCAGCAGGCTACATTTACGACAGACCGCTCCGGTAGTCGGTTCACCACATTTCTCACATGAAGACACGTCCTTGTCGATCGAGTCGTGGTCTAGGTTTGTAGCTATCTTCTCGTAGGCGTTCATTATCGAGTGCCTGGTCCCGGGATGACGTCTCTCGTACTCGAGTAACATATCCCTCACCTCACCACGTGTCGCACCTTCGGCATTGGGACATTCATCCAGATATACCGGCAGGTCCTTCAGCTGTGCATATACAGCCACCTCCTTCTCGGGTATATCCCGGAGCGGCTTGACGCGACGGACGAAGTTCTCCCCGTCGTGTTCGGGCGAAAGAGAGGCTTCGTAGTGCCGGGAGATACGTTCCACGTCGCCGTCAAGAAAGTTCATCAGAGCGGTCTGGGCGACGTCGTCGAGGTTGTGTCCCATTACTAACTTGGTGGCGTCGAGCTTTTCGGAGGCGTGGTTCAGGGCGGAACGTCGGAAGACGCCGCAGTAACTGCAGGGCTTACCTGGATTGTCTCCCGCCGTGATCTCGTCGACGGTGACATCGTACAGGTCGTCGAAGCTGAAGACGTGGTGTTCGACGCCGAGCTGGGAGGCGAGTTCACGGGAGGCCTCGACGGCCTCGTTCCGGTATCCCTCGATGCCCTCGTCGAGCGTCGCGGCGACTATCTCGACCGTCGGGTTGTCGCCGAAAACCCGCTGGAGAACGTGTAGAAGAACGGAACTGTCCTTACCGCCGCTGAGACCGACCACCCATCTGTCGCCACGATCCATGATGCCGTCCTTACGTATCCGGGACTTGACGCGTTTCTCTACCGACTGGTAGAGGTGGCTGGTACAGAGGTGGTTTCCGCTGTACGCCTGCCTCAAAACCGCGGGCTCGCTGCATCTGCTGCACTCCATCTTGTATCTCCATAAAAGGTCTCGTGCTTTACAGGTTGTGTTTCGGAACCCGATAATCCGGCTGAACCTCTTTCGAGGGAGAATCTCTGTCGAGGGAAAACAGGAGTGATCTGGGAAAGTTGGAGTAATGAGGGAGAACCAGAGGGATGGTGGGAAACCAGAGTAATTGGGAAAATCGGAGTAATCGGGAAAAGGAGAGGAATGCGGAAAACCGGAATAATGAGGGAAAAGCTGAATATTTAGTGGGAAGGTTGATTTTGTTGTATGGACAATCAGGAAACAGTTACTCGTCTTTTCCGGGACGTCTGGAACGGTGAAGATCCCGGTACTGCTGACGAACTGGTACACGACGATTACACAATCCACGACCGGGAACTCCCGAGGAGTTAGAGGGTCCAGTACTCTACAGGGCGTTGGCGGAGGGTACCCGCGGTATCTTTCCGGACATGGAGATCACCGTCGAAGACGTTTTCGGATCCGGGGACAGGGTGGCCGTCCGGTGGACGATGACGGGGACACACCAGGGCGAGATGTTCGGTGTGGAACCGACCGGTCGGGAGGTCGAATTCGTCGGGATCGAGATCAACCGTTTGGAGGACGGCAAACTGAGAGAGACGTGAACCTGATCGATCAGCTCGGGCTCGCGGAACAGTTAGGTATCGATCTGGAGGAAGCCTAAAACCGTACGCGTTCGAATTTGAATCATGGACGAATCCGGGGTGGCGAAGTTACCTGGCGCCGAGGATGGGGAGGATCAACCATCGGTTATTCTCCACGTCGACGTGGACTGTTTCTACGCCGCCTGTGAACGTCTACGCCGCCCCGAGTTGAGAGACGAACCCGTGGTGGTAGGGATGGGTTTCGACGTTGAGGAGAAGAACGGCGTCGTCGCGACCGCAAGCTACGAGGCACGGGAGTACGGTGTGGAGTCGGCGATGCCTATAGGAGAATCTCTCGACCGGCTCCCCCGGAAAGCAAACGCAGATAAGGACTGCGGCGAAGACCCGGATCCAGATGAGTCAGGGTACTACGTCCCGGTAGACATGGAGTACTACAAGACGGTGAGCGGACACGTGCGTGAGGTTCTTAACGAGCGGGCGGAGGTACTCGAACCCGTGAGCGTGGACGAGGCCTACCTCGACGTGACCGAAAGGATCGGCTGGAGCAACGCCAGCGAGTTCGGAAGGAAACTGAAAACCGAGATAGAGGAGGCGGCAGGCGTCACTGCAAGCGTAGGTGTGGCGGCGACCAAGAGCGCCGCTAAGGTGGCGTCGGACCGCGACAAACCCGACGGCCTCGTTGTTGTGGAGCCCGGAGAGGTGCGTGAGTTCTTCGAACCCCTCGGGATAGAGCAGGTCCACGGCATCGGTCCCGTGACGGCGGAGAAACTCCGCGAAAGGGGAGTCGAGACTGCGGGTGATCTCGCTTCAAGCGATCCATCGGACCTGGAGGCGGTGCTGGGTTCCCGTGGTCGAGAGCTATACCGGCGGGTCCACGGACACGACCCGCGAAAGGTGTCGCCGCCCGACGATCCCAAGAGCCTGTCGCGTGAAACATCATTTGGCGACCCGGTCAACGGGATGGAAACCAAGGAATCCACGATCGAGAGGCTTTCCGGATCGGTCGCCGAAAGGGCGAAGGAAAAAGGTGCGTTCTACCGCACCATTGGTATCAAGGTTGTGACTCCGCCTTTCGATGTCAACACCAGGTCGCAGTCGCTGTCGGGTCCCGTCGACGATCCCGAAATAGTCGAATCCGTGGCTCTCGAACTGCTGGAGGAGTTCGACGAGGCTCCGGTGCGTAAGATCGGGGTACGGGTGTCGAACCTGGAGTTCTCGGAGAGGCAGCAGGGAAAGCTAAGTAGATGGGGTGGAGAGGAACCGAGGAAAAGCGGTAAAGATATGGAGGGTGACGAGAAGGAAAACGCCGATCTGTCTTCATCCATCGTAGCCGATATTGCTCCGGAGCATAGCAACGGTAAATGGCGGCAGTTAACCCTCGGTTCATTTGGAAAGTAGTCGACAGGAAGCCGGATCTGAATATTCCAGGTGTTTGTGTTGTGTTCTAGGTGTTTGTGTTTTTATTCTCGGTTTTCTGTTAACTTTCCTGATGTTTAAGTTGTAGTTTCTAATTTTTGTGTTGCTGTTTTCGATTTTTGTGTTTGTGTTCCCGATGTTTCTGTTGGCGTTCCTGATGTTTCTGTTGCCGTTTTCGATGTATGTAGTTGGTGTTCCCGATGTTTGTGTTGCTGTTTCTGATGTTTTTGTTGCAGTTCCGGTTGTTTTATTGCTGAGATCTGTTTACAGAAACCTGTTGAAGCCGGGGACCAGTTGACACTGAGTTTTAAATCCGTGGTTGTCAAAAAGTTAGGCAATTATTTTAATACCGGCTTTCTTATTTAATCCGTGAGCAGTCTTTCGACGGAACAAAAGATACTGGAGCAGCTGGAGAAGGACGCGAAAGCCAGCTACGGCGAGATAGCGGATGCTGTGGGGGTGAGCAAACCCACGGTTAGAAAGTACATCGAGAAGCTGGAGGATGAGGGCACGATACTCGGATACAGCGCCGAGGTTGATCCGAAGAAGCTAGGTGGACGTACCGTTTCGCTGGTAGGCGTCAACGCGGAGAGCGACAAGTTTCTCAGGGTCGTCGACGAGGTAAAGAAGATGCCGGAGGTCCAGCGTCTCTACATATCGAGCGGCGACCACGACCTGATGGCGGAGGTATTCACCGAGGACAACAGCGCCCTTCATTCCATAATATCCGAGGAAATTTCCGAGATTGAGGGTGTCGAAGCGGTACATCCCTCGGTCTTGCAGGAGAGAGTCAAGTAGGTTTCCCTGGGTTAACATGGCTCTGAATCATCGGGTTACCCTGAAGATTTCGCAAAAGTCGGGTACGGCAGTTTTTTGTTTATTTTTCACCAACAGAATATTAGAAAATCTAAACTTAGTTTTTATTAATAAAAATCAGTTTGATGAAACTTTACCTGATAAACGTTACATGATGAAGAATACCTGATAAAGAATATTGCTATGCTACTGATATTGGATAGATCTATATCCGAGGTTTCTACGTTCTTCCTAGGTTTCTACATTCTCTCTATTCCCTAACCCTTATTGCTTGGAGGTTTCCAACTGACGTTCTAAAGGTATCAGTCGAGGTCGAACCTGTCGAGGGTCATCACCTTGGTCCAGGCGTCGACGAAGTCGTTGACGAACTCTTCCTCGCCGTCTTCGGCACCGTATGTCTGGGCGATGGCTCGGAGCCTGGAGTTGGATCCGAATACCAGGTCGACGCGGCTACCCCTGTAGAGTTCCTCGCCGGTTTCGCGGTCGACGCCAACGTAGACACCCTCATCTTCTTCCTCCCACTCGATCTCCATGTCCAGAAGGTTTTCGAAGAAGTCGTTCGTTAAGGTCTCGGGCTCGTCAGTGAAGACACCCAGGTCGGAGCCATCGTAGTTGGCGCCCAGGGCACGCATACCACCGACGAGGACCGTCATCTCGGACGGTGTGAGCGTCAGGAGTTCTGCCTTGTCCACCAGGAGTTCCTCCGGTTTCCGGTCTACGTCGTCGCTCATGTAGTTACGGAATCCGTCTGCCTTGGGTTTCAGCCATCTGTAGGAGTCCGGGTCCGTCTGCTCCTGCGTCGCATCAGTACGTCCGGGCTCGAAGGGAACCTCGATGTCGTATCCGGACTCCTGGGCTGCCTTCTCGACCGCTGCGTTGCCGGCGAGAACTATGAGGTCTGCGAGGGATATCTTGACGTCGTCGTCCCTTGAGCTGTTGAACTCCTGCTGGATCTCCTGGAGCCTGTCCAGAACTTCGGAGAGCTGTTCGGGTTCGTTAACCTCCCAGTCCTTCTGTGGTTCGAGCCGTATCCTTGCGCCGTTGGCTCCGCCACGTTTGTCGCTTTCTCTGTAGGTCGAAGCCGACGCCCATGCGGTCTTGACGAGTTCGGAGACAGTGAGGTCCGAACCCAGGACCTCTTCCTTGAGTTCCTCGGCCTCTTTTTCGCCTACGAGTTCGTGGTCGACATCCGGGACGGGATCCTGCCAGATAAGCTCCTCGTCGGGCACTTCGGGTCCGTGGAACCTGGATGGCGGACCCATGTCCCTGTGGGTTAACTTGTACCACGCCTTCGCGAAGGCTTCCTGGAACTCCTTGGGGTCCTCGTGGAACCTCTTCGCTATCTCGCGGTATTCGGGGTCACGTTTTAGTGAGAGGTCGGTCGTCAGCATCATGGGTGTGACGTTCTCGTCGGGGTTGTGGGCGTCCGGGGCGCTGTCCTGTGCTTCTTCGTCCACCGGTGTCCACTGCCAGCTGTCTCCGGGACCTTTTTCGACCTCCCATTCGTAGTTGAACAGGTTGTCCAGGAAGCCGCTGTCCCACACTGTCGGGGCGTCGGTCCATGGACCCTCGAGCCCACTTGTTATTGTGTCGTCGGCTTTTCCGCTACCGTAGTCGCTATCCCATCCAAGGTCCTGCTCTTCCATCGGGGCTGCTTCTGGTTCCGGACCGAGGTGATCGTCGGGTGCGGCTCCGTGGGTTTTACCGAACGTGTGTCCGCCGGCGATCAATGCGACGGTTTCCTCGTCGTTCATCGCCATTCTTTCGAAAGTTTTCCGGATGTAGTCAGCCGCTTCCTCGGGATCCGGTTCTCCTTCGGGACCCTCGGGATTGACGTAGATAAGGCCCATATGGTCGGCTCCGAACGGTTTCTCCAACTCTCCATCCTCGCCTTGGTGGCGTTCGTCTCCCAGCCACTCGTCCTCGGGTCCCCAGTCGGCTGACATGTCGGGTCCCCAGTCGTCCTTGCGTCCTCCCGCAAATCCGTAGGTTTCGAAACCCATCGATTCGAGGGCGCAGTTTCCGGTAAGGATGAGGAGGTCAGCCCATGATAGCTTCTTGCCGTACTTCTGTTTGACGGGCCAGAGCAGACGACGCGCCTTGTCGAGGTTGGCGTTGTCGGGCCAGCTGTTTATGGGTGCGAACCGCTGGTTTCCGCCCGACGAGCCTCCTCGGCCGTCGACGACGCGGTATGTGCCGGCGTCGTGCCACGCCATACGGATGAAGAGGGGCCCGTAATGCCCGTAGTCTGCCGGCCACCAGTCCTGTGACGTCGTCATTACTTCTTCAATATCCTCCTTCACCTCTTCGAGATCAAGTTTTTCGAACTCTTCTGCGTAATCGAAGTCCTCGTCCAGCGGACCCGTATCCTGGGCGTTCTGGTCGAGGATCTCGAGATCCAATCTATCCGGCCACCAGTCCTGAAGTGTTTCAGTCATCAAGGGGTAATAACTTCTTTATTATAATAATTTTGTCGAATCAGGAAAGGTAATCTTAGCTTAAGCTGAAGCGATCTATAGAATCCAATAATTAAATCTCTGGATAAAGAATATAATTTTTACTTTATGGAATGTATTATATTACGTTAATGAAGTTTTTAGATAAGATGGGGTGGGGAGTAAAGGGGCCCGCAAGGTTGTCTTTCGGTGTATATGTTTGATTTAGTATGGTCCGGTTGTCTTTCGATGTATATGTTTGATTTATTATATTCAAAATGTCATTGACAGACAGTGGTCGAAACAGGGTACCGGGACGGCGAGGGATAATAACCTATTTATATGGGGTGGTAGTAACCTATGTATCTCAATTTGGGGTTTTTCAATCCGAATTTAACGATAGCTGAATTTAAACAGATCGTTCACCAGAAGTTCTATCCGGAATTAGATGATTTATATCTACATCAAAACGGCGGAGTAGCTTTATTTAGAGAATTCACCGAGGAGAAATTAATAGGGGAATTGATAGAAGATAAAGATACTCTAGAAGATAAAGATACTCTAGTTGTTTCAAATTCACCATCTGTTAACAAAGAAAACATCTATCACACATTAGCCTGTCCAGGAGGATACATACTAGAGTCAGCAAATAATGCCAAAGACCAGATAGTTTCTGATAATGTATAGAATCTAGATCATATGAGATAATGATCTAAATATACCTACAATAAATACATATACATACAACTCGTACAACTGGATATGCCTGTAAACTTCGATGAATATAAAAAATCTCGCCCGGAGGATACGGAGCTTCCGATAGATCCTGAGTCCAACGCATTCAAAATCTTGGTCTTTTTAGCTGAACACCCCGGCCTCGGCTATAAACCAGACGAAATCTACGAAAACGTCGATGTTGCGAAAGGCAGTCTTAATCCTACATTATCACGGTTGGAGGAACAAGGTCTTGTTGAACATGAATCTCCGTATTGGTCGATAACGGAGGAGGATGACAGATTAATGGCTATAGCTGGAACAATGTATAGTATGGAGGCTTTCGAACAACGGTTTGGCGACGATGATATAAGTGAGTGGTATGGTACAGGAGTTGATCCTCGAGAAAAAAGATGAGTGGAAAAAGTTATCAAAGAGGGGATGCTGTCTGGTATCCTGCTCCATTTAAGAATCCTCCTAAAAAGCGGCTTTTCCTAATTTTAAGTGACTCTATCCATCCTTTCCATGGAGATGAATATTCAGTTGTAGGTATGACTACTACTAACCATTCAAAAGCAGTGGAGGTTACTCAAAACGATTGGTTATCCGGTTTTCCTGGCGACAAGGGGTATGCTTCTCCATGGTATATTTTCACCATCAAACATTCAAAAATCGATAGTCCCCAAGGGTCTCTAACTAACTCCAAAACTACCGAGATAGCAAACGAAGTTGCACAAATTATTGGTGTTCTTTGAAAAACACCCTTATTTCAATTATCGGGCATTTTTAAACGCGGTTTAGTTTGTTTCTGATGTGGTCTTCTATGTTTTTCACGGCACATTTTAGTACGA
>JBDGRN010000127.1:0-7903 GCA_042218125.1 Halobacteria archaeon
CCGGACTCCTCATGCTAAGCAAAGAACTCGGCGAAAGAACCGAACCATAAACCGGTAGGTTCACCGTTAATGGAAATAACTCTAATTAAGAGTGTATTCCTAACCCCCCCATTTTGTTACAAGAATACTTGTTCTTAGATAAACTTAGACAAGGGTTACGTACGTATTTCAAAAAGTGACTGTATTTTAAGTCCTGGGTTCTCTATAGGTTTTGTGAAAAACGAACCTGATACCGACGTAATCGTCGTCGGTGCTGGCTTGGCCGGACTTTCCCCGGCCAGAAGACTGGAGAGCCAGGGATACCAATCCCTGGTTCTGGAATACCGGAGCCGTCCGGGAGGCAGAACCCGTACTCTCGAGAAACAGGGCTACAGATTCGACATGGGTGGAGAGTTCGTGGGGGAAAGCCACAGCCGAGTACTGGAACTTATAGATAAATACGGTTTGACGACCGTGAAAAACAGCTTCAGTGTCCGAAGATCAAAAATCCGGAACTCGAAAAACAAACAGATCGGGCCCTTAGGACTCCTCGACCCGCGGAGTTTAACCTCGGTATACAGAATACATAGAGAACTCGAAAAACTTGGTAGAAACCTGGACCCCGAAAAGATCTGGCGTTCGGAGAAAGCCAGGGAGCTAGATAGAAAATCGGTGGCGGAATGGCTCGACGAACTGAACCCCAACCCCCGCGTTAGATACATATTCGAATCCCTCATCTCTGGATTCGCGGGCGTCGAAGAAGCCGACATATCCTTGCTACAGCTAGCGTGGTGGATCGCACTCGGTGGCGGTCCCTTAACGTCGGTTTACGACTCCGTCAGATACAGGATAAAGGAAGGTGCCGGAGCCTTGAGCCGTAACCTCGCTTCTGATTTAGATACCGTGAGATACGAAGAGAAAGTTACAGAGATCGAGGAGACCGACGGCAACGTAGAGGTCCGGACGGATGGGGGACGAAGTTACTGCGGGCGATATGTCGTGGCTGCGGTCGGAATAAACGTAGTAGATGGTATCCGGTTCGATCCACCCCTAGAAGGTGATGTACGCCGTTCGACCGAATCCCTAAACTACGGCAGCCTAACAAAAATCAATCTTGCATTGGACCGGGATGTGACGGGACGCAGCTGCATAGGGGGAGAACCTGTATCTCTCGCCTTAGGCTACGGTAGAGTTGCTACGGGGTTCGCTTACGGCGATAACGGAGAACTCGATGACGAGAAACTCGCCTGGGACCTAATGGATGCCCTCGAAGTGAGAAAAGCCAGACTACTCAATATCGAGATAAAAAACTGGGGTGACTGCCCATACACCCAGGGGAACTACGTTTATTTCAAACCTGGCCAGATAACGGATCTGGCTCCGGCATTGAACCGCAGCCATGGTAGAACCGTTTTTGCTTCCGCCGAAAGAAGCAGCTGTCCCATGTGGATGGAGGGAGCAGTCGAAAGCGGATACAGAGCATCCGACCATCTAACATCGAAGCTGAAAACCTGTCCTTAAAAATAAACACCACCCTCCAAGAACATCCGCCTGTAATAACAGGTTGAGACAAATGTACCCGGCTAAGCAGTAAAGTAAGGACAGCTTCAGTTCTAAGTGCCGAAAACAGCTCCGGTTCTTAGTGCGGAGAACTGTTTCCTTATATACACCCTGGCAGTATTCTGGATAATTATGGTACGGCTATTAGACTTCATATCGAAGATGGTGACAAAACCGGGTCACTCAGTGATACGGTAAGGAGTCGTGGTTTTGACCTTAGTTCTAGATCTACTGTTGTCGATTTAGATGACGTTGAAGATATATTTGCATCAAACAGTCCGTGGACCGAAATTTCCTGGTTAAAGATCCGGATGAAGTTACCGGAAAGTAGGGCACTGATAGTTGATGGATGGCTTCTCGGTGAACGCGGAGGTTCTGTAATATGATCGTAGGGATTCCATAATACGAGCCTCGAAATTCCATATAACGATCGGAGCGGTTTCCAAGGCTTATCCTCCTGATGTCTTATCGGGTTACCGACAGTCCATTTAACCCAGGAAGGAAGTTATAATCACTATTATGAGAAGAACAGGTGTGACGAACTTGGTTATCAGGTAGGCAGTTCTGGACTCTGTCACCGGTTCCGAAGGTATCCACGTCAGGACAACAGCCATAAGCAACGCTGAAACAGGTAAAAAGTAACTTCCGGTGAGACTGTTCACCAAATCGAGTATCTTCGTGGCTCCGTACCTTAGGTCAAGTACCGTGTAACTCAGGACCGACGGGATACCCAGCAGTAAGATAAAACTAGATATCAGCACCGTAGATTTTATTCTCGACAACCCTTTACCTATCCCAACTGAGATAGGGACCTCGAACGACCCGACAGAGGTTGATAATGCAGCCAAGTAAAGGAGAAGGAAGAAAAACAGACCGAGCAGTTCACCGTAAGGCATGTTGGCGAAGACTTTTGGAAAGGTAGTAAATGCCAACTGTCTTCCTGCTTCAAGCTCTGACGGCGAGAGATAAGTGAATACGAGCGGGAATATAATGAGTCCAGCCAAGAAAGCTACGAACACGTTAGCGCAGGTAATGATAACGCTCATCTTTGGTATATTTGTATCTTTTTCGAGGTAACTGCCGTAAGTTACCAATACACCGGAGCCTATAGTGAGGCTAAAGAAAGACTGTCCGAAAGCCGAATCCCATTTATCAGGATCGTCTAGCACGGAGAAGTTCGGGCTGAGGAAGTAGTCGAAACCGCTCCAGAACCCGGAGAGAGTCATTGAATAAACCGTTAATGCTATCATGGAAACGAAAAGCGTCGGTATAGCAAACGTAGTTAAACGTTCTATTCCGTCCTCCACCCCTAATGCGAGTATCGAAGCCGTCAGAACCAGTGAAAACAGGAAAAACAGTACCGGGAAGTAGGAGTTGGTGAAAGAAGCAAAACTCGTGGTAAAATCCGTCAGGGCGAACCATGCAAATGCTAGAATCCAGCCCATAATCACTACGTAGAAACTCTGTATAAGTAACGCTGTACTTACCGCGATCCATCCTACCCATCCCTTTTTAAGGTAGTTGAAACAGTTTATTACGTCTGTACCGTACTTCCTTCCCGCAGAAACAGCCACTATCATCATTGGCAAACCAATCAAGAAAGTGATGGTTAGGTATGGCAGGAGGTATGCACCTCCACCGTTCTCCTGTACCGTGATAGGGAACCGCCAGATATTGCCCAGACCGACCGCGGAACCAATAACTGCAAATATAAAGCCTATGCTCGAACTCCACTGAGACACAGGCTTAAAATAAACCGATCGATTATAAATATATGTGTTTCAGGTACCCTATTTTTCCGGTTCATTTGTTCCGATATAGTCCGGGTTTCAACACTGTTTTTAACTACTTTAACTACCGTGTTACAAAATCAAAATGGAGCTATTAATCCAGCCCAGGAAGGTAGTTGCGTCAGGTCTATACCCCAGACGAAAGGAAGCCAAGTTAACGCCAGCAGTATCACGAGTACTGACCCGATTATATTTAAGCCGAAACCGGTTTTAGCCATCTGTGGTATCGTTATATATCCGCTACCGAAGATTACTGCGTTTGGTCCCGTCGCTACCGGTAACATGAAGGCAAAAGATGCGGCAGTTGCCGCGGCGATCATGAGTCCGTAGGGATGAACTCCGAGTCCGACCGCGAGTGAAGCCATGATCGGCATCAACACCGCCGTAGTTGCGGTGTTTGAGGTTAACTCAGTCATAAATATAGTGAGTAAGACCACGACAGTCATCACAACAACCATAGGAAAACCCTGCAGGCCGCTGAGAAGGCCACCTATCCATTCTGCGAGACCCGACTTCTGAAAACCGGCGGCGATAGAGAGTCCTCCCCCAATCAGTATAATTATACCCCACGGAATATTGACAGCGGTTTCCCAGTCGAGGAGGAAGGTAAAAGAACCATCCTCCTCCCGAGCAGGTATCAGAAACAGAGATGCGGCACCGGCGATAGAGATGGTGCTGTCGTTGATGTTAGGTAGAAATGGTTTCAGGGTGAATGTTTTAGTTATCCATGCTAACGCGGTTAGACCGAAGACCACCAGGACGAGTTTCTCCTCCCTAGTCATTTCCCCCAGTTCCTCAAGTTCCTCGTCGATGACCTCTATCCCTCCCGGAAGCGACTCCATACGGGGTGGCATTACGAACCTGGTTACGTACACCCAGACAATCACCAACCCCAGGACAGATATCGGTACGCCGTACAGCATCCACTGACCGAAGCCTATAGTTTTGTCGAACGTCTGGTTTATCGCACCAACCAGCTCCAGGTTCGGGGGAGTACCTATAATCGTACCAACACCACCAACCGTCGCCGAGTAACCGATACAGAGCATAAGAGCCGTTCCGAACTGGAACTCACCCTTTTCGGTTGGTATACTGACCCCTTTGCGATCGATAATGTCAGTAGCCTGTAGTATGACGGCGAGTCCTATCGGAGTCATCATCATCGCGGTAGCAACGTTCGACACCCACATTGAGAGGAAAGCCGTCGCCACCATGAATCCGAGAATAATCCGTCTCGGACTCATACCGATTGCTCGAATAATAATTAATGCGATCCTCCGGTGAAGATCCCAGCGTTGTAACGCCATTGCAATGAAAAATCCACCCATAAACAGGAATATCAGGTTGTCTGCATAGGGATCTGTAGTGGCGTCGATACCAACTGCTCCGGTCAGGGGAAACAACACTATGGGGAGAAGCGACGTAACCGGTAAGGGAATAGCTTCCCCCCACCCACCATACCGCTACCCAGGCAGTCGTCGCCGCTACTGCCTGTCCCGCCGCAGATAAACCATGGGGCCTGGGTACAAGCATCATGACAGCGAACAGGAGAGGACCCAGGATCAGACTTATCATCTGCCTACGGTCCAGACTGCCGTCGACGTCAAATCCGGTATCTCCGTCATCGCCATCTCCGGCTCCGGACACCCCCCTGGGCTCCTCCTGTCCGCCGTCAGAAACGAGTTCTTTAGCAAGTTTTCGTTCTTCAGGAGACAGATCCGAGTAATCGAGAAGAGCAGTAGGCCGCATTTCGAGAGCAGTTCTCGCCCGGTTATCGAGATACCAGCAGTATTCCCAAGATTTACGAAAAAAGCGTGATAGGATATCCATAAAAACTGAATGTAACGTTCAGGAGTTAAGTTTTTTGTCTGAAAATCTAATTAATTAAAGACACCATGCTGTTTTACCGTATTGGTTTGGTAATTAAAGTTCTCGATCTGTTCCCAGTACCCAGACGTAGGCCTCGAACTCCAGGAGGAAACGTTCGAATAAATCATGGAACTAGAGAAAAAGAATAAATGTGAATGCAACAACCGTGGCGCCAACCTTGAATACACAAAACATCATATAGTCAACCTTTGACCTCAACTTCTCAACCGAGGTATAAAAGGAAACCAACCAAACCAACACCAAAATATACACATAAACCAACCAAACCAACACCAAAATATACACATAAACCACGTAATATTACCCAGAGACATATAATCCGGAACTTTATAACCCGGTAACATAGAAGAGGGATTGGATAGGATTACACAGTTTATAGCCACTAATAAGTATGTATTTTTAATAAAACTCTGGAACCATTTAATATCTACAATCAGTATATGTCATTTGAGGTTGGGTCAAGATGGCAACATCAAATAATCAACGTAACGTCAAGTATGAAAGGCATATAAGCCACCATGAGGATACCCTCCATACTAGCTTCAAGAAGTTCATAAACAGCTACATGAAGAACTACATGAAGCTCCATAGAGCAACACCTCTATAGAACAGGTGGCTTCAGGACCCGGTTGGTAAGTAGATGACTGGTGTTTTTTCACAACTACTCTTTCAAGTATAACAGAAGTACCTGGATACCGACACAAATTTTATACGGTGTATAATTCTTTTGTATTCGTATGGGAAGCAATAGCAAGTTAGGTCTGATCGAGGCTACTTCTATGGCTGTGGGTGGTATGGTTGGTGGAGGTATATTCGCTGCCATGGGTGGAGTTGCAACCGAAGCCGGGACTCTCGGCTGGCTCTCTTTCCTGTTCGCTGCAACCGTGGCAATGGCGGCAGCATACTCCTGCCTCACACTCAACAAAGCACGTAAAGGTGAGGGTGGTCCAATCACCTACATTCAGCAGTTCAACGGAAACACCGACATAGCTGGAATGGCTGGATGGACCTTCATCGCGGGATATATCGGCACGAACGCCATGTACGCGACTGCGTTCGGTACCTACCTGGTAGGGTGGGCAGGATGGCAGGACGCCTTCGGCGGCCTGGCACGACCCGTGATATCCTTTGCTGTAATCGCCGGGTTCGTAGGGATTAATTTGGCGGGCGCCCACTCAAGCGGAAAAACAGAAGAGATAATCGTGGTAATCAAGGTCGCGATCCTCCTCGGCTTCGGAATCGCCGGCCTCTGGATGGCAATGAAAAGACCCCAGGGCGTAGTCTCGGGATTCGACAACCTGGGCCTCGGAGCGATAACCGCTGCAGGTATTGCGTTCGTTGCTTTCGAGGGATGGGAGTTACTGCTATACGACCAACACAAGATGGAGGGAGGTCAGTCCACGCTCTCAAAAAGCATATACTACGGAATAATAATCTCAGTAATAATATACCTTATAATCGTAATAGTCACCACAAACCTGGTACCCACGCTGGTTAAACAGAACCCCAATACGGCTCTGAACCAGCTTGCCCACAAGGTACTACCAGGACTAGGTGTAGCATTGATGTCCATAGCGGCGCTGCTTTCGACCGGAAGCGCCATCAACGCCACAATATTCAGTGCCGGTCAGTTCATGGAAAGAATGGTGGAGAAAAACCAGCTACCCGACCAGTTTGGCTCCGGCAACATAGACAACCCCAACAGATCCATACTAACGATAGGTTTAGCAGCAGCAGCCTTCTCGATGGCTGGATCACTGGGTTCAGTAACACAGTTTTCCTCCGTAACATTCGTCATACTCTGCGGAGGCCTGAGTTTGCTGGCTTTCCGTAACCACTCAAAGATAAACGCAAACAGAATAATCACCGGAGGTGGTTTCGTCGGCGCGGTAGTAGTCGCAGTATCGTTGTTCTACCATCTCTTCCAGACCAAGATACATACGTTCTGGCTACTGATCTGTTTACTGGTGGCCGTATTCATTCTCGAAGTACTGTACTTCGAACACGACTGGATGATCGAGGAAGTAGAGGACGCCGAAAAAGACGTCTAATCATCATCCATTTCAGGTTTCTGGAGAGCTTGAGATAATATAGTAAACAGATGTGGCTCCAACCGAGATAGTTATCACTATCCCGAGTTTTAGAAAGAAGGGAGATACGTGTGCAAACTGATCTATATACTGGATGCTTGCGAAATGGTTTCCTAAAAACACTACAACGACTGTAACCAGAAAAATACCCGTAAAGACTTTCTTCAACCTTCGGTTTTTACTCATAGCTTATATTCACCTATAACCATTTTTACCCTATCGTTATTTAAATACTGTAAGGCCCGGACCTGTCGAAACCTCGTTTCCAGCGCTGATTGAGTTATAAAAACCCGTAAAATAAAAGGGTTATGTAGAGTTTTCTTAACGCTATCATTCTTATTTATACAGTGAGACAAATGTAGAGGGAGGTTAAATACAGAGATGTTTTTAAATACAGAAAGATTTCGTCAGCCGTATCAAAAAACGCAGGATTCGGTTATTCGGTGATAAGTAAGGATCTTTACCTCAAAGACTGGACGCCTAACCCATCAATCCACCTAACCCATCAATCCACCTAACCCATCAATCCACCTAACCCATAGAGGGTGTCATGCTTTAGATATGGTTGTATTATTTCCTAATTGTCTGACGTAA
>JBDGRN010000091.1:0-7850 GCA_042218125.1 Halobacteria archaeon
TGTCGTAGTGTTGTTTATCCTGGTGCCGGAGTCCGCGTCTATAGGGACTCCATCGTTCTTTGTAGCTCTTGAATTGGCCGCGATAGGTGGGGTTTGTTTTACCCATACCGAATAGATAAGCCGTTACAGGGGTTAAGTAAGAGAGAGCAAGTTCCGGAAAACAGAATTGAACTCCAGCTACTCTGAGGCTCTTCCGAAATCTCGCTCGATCTTTTTCAGAACCCGTTTTTTATCCTCTTCGTCTTCGAGGACGTCGACGAGGGATAATCCTTGTTCCATAATGTCCTGTTTATCGGAGCTTGAATTGTCTTCGAGATAATTTAAGACGTCGTCATTCATGGTTTGTTGATAGCTATATTGGTGGTGTAATGAAACGGCTTGTGAACTTTGTCCGAAACTACAGTTTTATAAACTATGTCTGGGTCTTGGATATTCTTACCTAACAGTTTTAACTTGGTATCCCTAGGTTGTTTTGTAAGATTTTTAGATTTGGGGTACGTCTTGACAGTGGTGAGGGAGGCCTGGTTATCCTAAACCCCCCTTTGTAGGAGTGGAAACCACAAGAAAGCGCTAGCTTTACTCCATTAAATTCTCCATTCCTATAGAGGTTGGAAGTTAAAGAAAATGAATAGATAAAATCTATACTTAGCATCATTCGCTTTTAGATTTTAGAACATTTCTTAACTTTCTTACCAAACATATTTAGGTATTTATGTCTAGATATGTTAGGTAAGAATGATTGAGGAATGTACTTTCGACGACGTGACGGAGTTTTCTCGCGGTTGGAGGACTAGGGATCTGGATATGAATCCGAAAAGTCGTAATGGGGGGAAGATAGTTCCGATACGGTGATGTGGGGTTTGTCTGTCTCTGGGATGTGGAGAATAGAAAAGATATGAAGAGGATCAGCCATCTCAAGGTAAAGAGAGGGCATAGGGGAGAGGGAGTTGGATCGGCTCTCCTGGATAGGGCAGTACAGGAAGCGAAAAAGTCGGACAAAGGAAGACTGAGTATATATGTGAAAGACGGTTATTTGGGATTGATAGAGGGATACGACTTCACTCAAAATCCAGAGGGAAGCCAAGCGAAAATGGAAGAATGGAACTACTTCGTGATGGAGAGCTAACCCCCTCTATAGGAGTGGAAAAACACCAGAAAGCAGTCACTTCACTCTATTAAATTCCTTCACTCCTATAGAGGTTGGAAGTTACAGAAAAATGAATACTTAGATTAAACTTCTATACCTTTCTTACCTAACAGTTTATACATCTATAACCAAAATTGTTAGGTAAGAAACTTTGATATCCATGTCTGAGATACCCAGCGACATCCAGGACGGTCTCGACCGTCAAGACACTGAAACACTGGAAACTATAATTGAATACTGTCGTGAGTTAATTGAGGAACAGCTACAAGCTCCAGAAGTTGAGGAGGAAAGTGAGGGTGAGGAAATTGTTGAGAAAGATAAGAAAGAGAGATATACGGAAGTTGTGAAAAAGGTTCCTTGCGGAAAAGACTGTAGTGGGTGTCCGCACGGCCCTTATCTATATCATGTTAGACGGGAGGGGAAGAAGCTCGAGTGGGAGTATAAGGGGGTGGTGGAATGAGTGGTGTTCCGGAAACTACCCTCCTAGCCTTAACGTCTCATAGATTTTATGTAGTTTCTAGATGTCTGTGCAGGATGAACGGGGCGAAGTTCTCTCCGTAAGTGAAGTCAACCAAAGGATAGAGGACGCCGTAGACCATCTTTCGGATCTTAAGGTGAAGGGTGAAGTTACAGACTTCAACAAAAGCAGTGGAATGGTGTTTTTCAACCTTGTTGAAAATCTGGATTCTGGTGAAGAAAAAATCAACTGCTGTATGTACAAACCCAGCTACAAGAACCTCGATGTTGAATTGGAAGACGGTAAGGAAGTTTTAGTGGAATGTGATTTAAGTTATTATAAACCTAGGAGTCGGATTCAGCTTAAACCGCATGAAATCGAGGTTGTTGGTGAAGGTGACCGGAAAACCAGAGTGGAGAAGTTGAAACAGAAACTCAGAAATGATGGTTATTTCGAGGAACGGCATAAACTCGGTGTTCCGGAGTTTCCTGGTAGGATAGCGGTGGTTACTAGCTACGGTTCAGAGGCTTGCAGGGATGTTGTGGATACGGTACACGGTAGGCATCCTGATGTGGATATTGATGTGTGGGATACTCGGGTTCAGGGGGAGGGTGCGAGGTTTGATATTGTTGGTAGTTTAGATGAAGTTAATGAAGCGTCAGTTGAGTACGATGTAGTGGTTTTGGTGAGGGGTGGCGGTAGTGATGATGACTTAATGCCGTTTAACACCGAGATTGTTGCCAAATTCATATATCACATTGACCTCCCCATCGTAACCGGAATCGGACACGAAGGCGACGAACACATCGCTGACCTGGTTGCTGACCTCGAGACTAAGACCCCCACCGATGCTGCACAGAAAATCACACCCAACAAAGCCAAGATGGAGGAAAAAATCGAGGACCTCAATCAACAGCTAAACAAGAAATACATCACCTATAAAGACAGAAAAGTTTCTGGTTTACAGGAAGAGCTAAAACAACGATACAACCAAAATCAAGACCGGTTGTTGAAACGGAAACGGTCGAGACTAAAGAATAGATATGGGGGAGTGGTTTCGTCGCGGTTGCAGGGAAAACAACATAGACTCTACTCCAACTACTCCAGCTACACGAGTCAGGAACTCCAAGATAAAACACATGAACTCACCTCAAACTACACGACCCACATCGATAATAATACAGCTAATTTGGAACATAACTTGGAATCTGGTTACCAGACCTACATTGAGGCCGAGACATCTAGTCTTGAGTATAGCTTGCACACCAGTTATAATGCCTATATCGACGAACAGGTAGACGTGTTTACGCGTACGTTGAAGGATAGTTACCGGGAGTTTGTAGGAAATAAGGTAGATAGTTTGGAGAATGGTTTATCTAGGGGCTATAGGGAGTTGGAGGTTGAGGAAGAGAAGGAACGGATAGTGGAGAGTGAGGGTCGGGCTGCTAGACGGTATAAGGTTTTAGCGGTTATCTTGGCGTTACTGCTGCTTGGAGTGACGCTATATCTGATACTATGAAACGACAACGAGGTTAGTGTAAACCATGAGTGAAATTAAAGAACTGGTCGATGGTATCGAGGAAAAGATAGAGCGGCTCGACGAAGGAGAGGTAGAGCTCCACGAAGGGAAACAGATCTACGAGGAAGGACTGGAGGAGCTTAGTGAGTTGAAGGAGAGGTTGGAGGTGGGTGATGGAGAAGTGAAAAAAATGTAGCCACAGTTGGGTAGTAGTGGTGTAATGAATTATCTGTCATCATTATACGGTTCTTACCAAATCCTGGGATGATTTAATTTATAGGTATTTTTGGTAAGATTGTGGTGCTTCAGTATTTTATATTTCATCAAGAATTTCTCCCATAGCTTCAGCATCTAACTCCGCTTCGGACAACCATTGTTCTAGATCTGAACGGTTATACAGAATCACTTCTGAATTTTCAGCTGCTTCCTTAGCACTCTCGGTATATCTGGATGTTGTGACGACTGCAGGAGTATCAATAGAATACTCTGATTGCCGAACTGCTGTTCCAGTATAGATCTCTTGAATAGCACTATTTCCAACATAATTATCTATATTATACGCTTTTGCCTGTATTCCTACAGTCTGGTTTTCACGGTACCATACAACGTCGACGCCTTGATCACCTGACCCCTCGGTAACAGTAGCATCCCCCTCAACTCGGTTTAGAATTCCTGAAAGAACATACTCGAACTCATGTCCAGAGAGTAACTCAAGGTCATTCATATCCATATACCTTGGTGACCGTGACGATTCAGAAAAAGATATATCCGGATAATCATCCATCCTCTCCCGTTCTCCCCGCAGAATCTTGACTACCCTTTCCCTGGGAATATCTCTCTCCCAAACCCGCTGGACAAGCTCTCTTGCCTGCAGCTCCACAGAAACATCGTTATCCATGGCTAACTCAATAAATTCCGCTAACGAATCTGAATCATCAACCAAACCCCCCACCTCCTCATCCGTCATTTATATACCTCCGAACAGTTGTTTCAACATACCTGCATTATGTCTATCCACCTCATCTCCTGACCGGATATCATAAACAACTATCTTGTTCCTTCCGAACAGCTTTTTTCCAAGAATCACCATGTAGGCATCATTACTACCGGCTTTAACCGAACGGAACTCCGAAGTAACCTCTGATGGAATATCCTGTTGGTTCACCTCCCCAATTGATTGACATGCCGTACACTTACCATCCACCAACTCATCCGTGCTATAACCAACTCCACAGGAACCGCATACATCATAGTGATCCTGACATATATATCCGGAACCTAGAGTTCTTGATATACGGTGATTAGAACAAACAACCTCTCCACCAACAAGACACTCGACTCCATGTTTATGGCAAAACGCATTTCGTTTACCTTGCTTTTTTTCTCCGCATAAAGCACAGAACTCAATATGATTGTCACAAAGAGCATCGCCACACGTTGCACAGAAAGTACTATGTTCGGAACAGATCCAGTCGCCACAGTCAGAACATTGGTTAATACATGCTTCACACCTAGATGAACTGCATACCGAACAGTTTCGTATATCCTCTTCACAATGTAAATCACTGCAATCTGGACACTCTATGAGGTGTTGATCACAGTAGAAAGTATTACATGTAGAGCAGTTTTCACCGCAGAGATGACAGGTTATAGAGCTGCATTTGTTGCATACATCGTTGTGATCCTGGCATATTGCTGATTTGCACGACATACAAGTTTTCAAACAGTCTCGGCAAATACTTTCCCAACACACTAAACATGTGGTGAACTGAGTTTCTACTTCACAATCGTCACAGTATGTCAAACCACAGTTTCGGCAAGTTACTGAACAAGGATCACCAGTCAGGTGTCCATTCATGCAAAGCCTTGGAAGAATTCCATCTGTAAGATCACGTGAACAGACGTCACAGTCTAGATCCCGAAAATCGTCTGTAGCTGGAAGATATGATACCTCAACCTTCGTATCAGTATGGTTCGAGGTTAGATCTAATACAAGTTTGCCACGGTCATATGTGATTTCTGTTACGCCTAACAGCGAGATGTCTACCTCCACATTGTTTCTGTCGATAACTTCATCGACTTCTTCACTTTCCTCAGCATCTAACTCCTGCTTCTTGTCTTGTATCTCGGTTTTAAGCTGTTCTAGTTCCTCTTCTGCTTCTTTACGGTTTTCTATATATTTTATTCGAGTGCTGTTTTTACGTGCCTTCCGTCGTTTTCTTTTCCACTTCCGGATTTCTTCCCTCTGTTTTTGGAGTTGCTGATCGAGTTCGTTCCGACGCTGCTCATACCATTCCGATATTTCTTCGATACGTTCACCTGCATTTTCTTCAGCTTCTTCCCTAAGCTCAGACATAAGAGGTCGAGAATAGTCTATAACAGCCTGCTGACCTTCTTGGAATGACTGGTGAACCTTTGTATCGGAAATACTTCGAGACGGATGTTCGTTGTTCTGTTGGAGGAGCTGCGGTAAGTGTGAGGTGAGTCGTTCAGTAAGCTCCGGAATTCTTTCTTGAGTTTCGGGATCGATAGTCACTGAAACCATTTCTTCCCTATGGAACGCAGCAGGTGTCTCAAACTCCACACGGAAATGAAAAGCTAAGGCAAAATCGGATGCCTGTTCAGTGAAATCGATAGCTTCGACGGAGAGATCCGATTCCTGAAGCACGGTAGGAGGATTAACTTGAAGTTCGTTTTCCGTCAACCGAATTGAACCAATACTACCTGGTTTCTGTACAAGATCTAGTAACGCTGAGAATACTGTCGTGCCTGGCTGCACCAGGAGATCCCCAGCACCACGTTCTCTGTCTGCAGCATCAAACACTAATGTACCTTGTTGACGGTCAAGTTGTCGTGATAACTTGTCTGGGAATTCAACTTGCCACTTTGCGCTGTTTGAACGATCGATGCTGGCTCCGTGGTTCTCTAAGACAGATTTGGTGAACCGCTTAATATTGACGGTGTTTAGAATTGAGGTATCAATCTCTGACTCCATAAATCAACACCTCATGTTTCATAAGCGGTGATCCAGACAATCTGGAGAGTAATTGGGTATTCATGCTTGTTTTTCAGCTGTCTCGAAGCCCTCGAAGACGTTTTCGTTAAACTGTTGAGCCTTTTTTGCGGCTTCCATATCTTCTTCTAAATTAACCGCCATATCTTCGAAGTTGTTTTCTAATTCACGTTCGGAATCCGCTTCGATCATCTGTTGGAGGACCTCTTGCTCAAACTGTCCTCTGGACTGCTCCCGTTCTGAAAGAATTTCTTTGAGTCCTCCTACTGTTTGGTGGAAAACATCGATCTTTCCATACAGTTTCTCTAACACGTAGTCTTCTACGGTTCCTTCTAAAGCTAGGTTATATATGTAGACGTCTCGATCTTGTCCTATTCTATCGATTCTGCCGATACGTTGTTCGACACTCATCGGATTCCAGGGCAGATCGTAGTTGACGATTACGTTACAGAACTGGATATTTCTTCCTTCACTGATTGAGTCAGTGGTGACAAGTACACCTCCACGGTTTTTGAAGTGTTGAAGTTGCTGGTCTTTTTCTCCGCTCGAAAGAGATCCGTTTACTGTATGGATAGCTATGTCTTTATTACGTTCTGTGAGGGTTTCTACGATTGCATCTTGAGTAGCTCGGAACTGTGTGAATACTATAGTGCGGCCGGTATCCATCCGTTCGTTTACTCCATCTATTATGTCGAGCAGTTTTTCTTGTTTTGTGGTTTTATCGATTGATCGGGCTTGTTTTGCGATAGAAGATAGTGTGTTCCGTTCCCGACCGTATACATCACGTTGGTCGTCGTCGAGCCATTTTTCGACGGTGCTGAGTACAGCCCATGGTGAACTTACTACTTCTTTCTGTAACATCAGCATAACGAGGTGTTGCCCGCCATGTTTTGAATAATGGTTTTTAACGTAGTCTGTGACGTCTTGGTATAGCTTTTTTTCTGCTTCATTTGGTTCGAAGGATTTAGTTTTGACTTGGCGGTCGGTGAAGTCGATGGCGGTATCTCCACGTTTGTGGCGGATCATTACTGAGCGGAGCTGTCTGTTGAGTTCGTTGGAGTTCTTTACTCCTTTATCATTGTTTTCAGGGATGTATCGTCGTTCGAACTCTGACTCCGTTCCGAATAATCCTGGACGAATGAGGTTAATGATGTTATATAGATCTTTGACGTCATTTTGGACGGGTGTTGCTGTTGCGAAGAATGCGTATTTGTAGTCTATTTTGTCCACGAATTCGTATCGTTTGGTTCCCTGGTTTCGGAGGTAGTGTGCTTCGTCTATAATTAACGCATCCCATTCACCTAAAGTTCGAGGCGGAAGCCCCATCCTTAACGGAACGGATGTGGAGTAGGGTGGGGAGGAAGTCGACAACACCCTATATAAAATATTAAGTAGTTATAACTATATATTTGAATTATAGGGATGAGTGGAGAACAACGCCGAACTGTAATAACTAAGCTAGATGTTTCTAGCGACAACAAAGATGTTCTCCACGAAACTAAACAGCAGTTCCTGTACTGTGCTAATGAAACCAGCGAATGGGCATGGAGATACGATGATTACTGCATAACTAGTAAAAGTAAAGCAGAAGACCACCTATATGATAGATTAAAAGAAGAGACAGACTTAACTGCAAATCTAGTCCAAAAAGCTATCCGCAGAGCAATAGAAGCAGTTAAAGCTGGAGTTGAAAAACTGAAAGAAGGAGAAAAAA
>JBDGRN010000100.1:0-7843 GCA_042218125.1 Halobacteria archaeon
ACGGGAATTACCTCCGCGTTCAGGGAGAGCGAAAAGTCGATCACAGCCCGGCCTACAGCGAATTTTCTTACGCTTCGTTCCAGCGCTGGGTTCCCTTAGAACATCGTTATGACCCGGAAAACGTTACCGCTACGCTTGAAAACGGTATCTTGGAGATCCGGTTTCAGGGTAACCCCCAAAGCCAAACCAAGGTTCAGATCAATTAACCACTGGCTCGTTTAAACCAGTTTTGCGTCCTTGGTACTCGGTTTCGTTAAACTCGAACGTATACTCTCCTGTAGGAGGCACCGGGCTTTCGGGCGGAGAGTCCCAAAACTCCCAGCCGAGGTCAACGATATCTAAGAAGTCCCGGGCAGAACTAACTAACCCGCCTCGCAACTCTAACGCCACGGTTCCTTCAGGAACCGCTTTTTTTAAGGTTAGCGTCCCCTTTAAGTTCATGTTTTGTTGGGTTAGTTCTTTTTCGTCCAAAAAGACCGATACCTGTTCCCGTTGCATAACCTTTACAGCCAACACCTCGTCAGGCAAGGTTATCTGAACGCGATCGCGCTCAGGCTTTTTGATCCAGCTTTTTTCTTGAAACGTTACAGCCAGTTGATCATCCCAAAACACCGCACCGATTTTACGGTCGCTATAAAAGCTTATCAGTTCGTAGCGGGTTTGTTGTACTTGCCAGCGCTGAAACCGATCATCCAAAAGGTTGCCTTGGTTATCGATCCAAGCCTTTCGGCCTTCTTTGGCGGTGACCGTTAACGGCCGGGCAACACGATAATACCCCTGATAGGTCTTCCGGTAACCGGGCAGGGGTTTTGGGCGGTAAGTTACTCGACTTTCTTCTCCCAGCTCTAGATCGTAAAAAACGCGTCGTATCGGCTCGCCGGTGTTGGTATCTATGGTTTGCTCGGCGGTAACCAGCTCGCTTTGCAGTTCTGGGATATAGGTGCTGTCGGTTTGAGTCTTGGTTGTCATCAGTAACCTACCAGAGTTCGTTTTGCACCGGATGTTATTACGCCACAAACGACCTGAGATCCTAAAAACGCTGTTGGCAGATCCTCGGTAATCGTCCTCGGTTTGCCCTCAACGATCGCGTTGGGGCAAGGACAAGGACAACAATTGCTACAAAGGTCGGTAATACGCGCGATCGGAAGGTCTTCGCATAGGCTTCGTTTCGCCGCGGTGATTACCACCCCAGGCGGACAGGGCATACAGGTACAGGCTACGGTATCGGTTAACCTAGCGCACGGTTTCTCGGCCATAGGCTTCTTTCTTCTGACGGTCTAATTCTTCTTGGACTTTCTGCTGAACCAAAGCGTCGGCTTTCTCCAGCTCTCCACGATCGGCGTAAGAAATAATCCGGCTTGCCATCTCAGGAGAAACGTTTCGGAGGTCGAACTCTCGGGTACAGCGATAATAGTTTTTCGGGTACACAAAAAGGTTACCTTGCTGGTCGATACATATCTTACAACCGTTAAAGGAAAGCACCAAACGGTTATGCACCAACAGCTCTTTTAGGAACTTCACGAACTTCATCATGGTATATCCTGCTCAAAATCGATTCCGAGAAATCGCTCGGGAAGAAGAGATCACCCAAAGCGAACTCTTAGATCGAATGTGCGACCTCTACCAACTCGATGATATCACGCTTTTGCTGGAACGGCTTAGCGAAAAACGCAAACGCGGGTTCGACCTGGTTCAGGTTAAACAGCTCCGCGTTTTGCTAAGCCACCTCCGTTCCATCGTCGCTCATATCGAGAAATTCTAGCTCCTCGTACCTGCTTTCGATCCAAATCGTCGCGCCTGAACAAATCGGGTTTTGCGCATCTTGTACCAGACGAGCATTACCGAAGTCAACTTCTTTTGTGTATTCGACACCTTTGTAGGTTCTAACCGCGATCGCAGGCCGATCAACGATTTCTCCTAACGCCTTGCTCTGCTTTTTGTTTTGTTTAAGGATCTGCCGGTTGATATAAATGGTCGCTTTCATAGGTCTTTAAAATCTTAGATTCGTATTGAAGTATCAAAGGAGGCCTATGGCTGAAAAGAAAAGCAAACGCCAAAAACACGCCACCTTTAAAGAGAACGGCAAAGGGAAATTTCCCATCGCCAACAAATCCGACGCGATGGATGCCCTCCGTCTGAGGGGGCACGGCACCAACAAACAGCAACGCCGAAAAGTCATCAACAAAGCCGCTAAGTTCGCGCCGGAAGCGGCGAAGAAAGCCCGGAAACGGGATAAGGAAAACAACAAGATCTAGAGCAAATAGTTCGCTTCGTCTGACGGTTCTTTTCGGGCTGGCATCAGGTTTTCGATATCAGTTATCCTAACTAGCCGAGCATCCTCCACGGTTTCTTCAAACCAAGGTTGCTCGGCTAAGTCTTGGAACGCTATAACGCAATTTACTGGGTTTCGGCTCTCCCAAATAGCTTCGGATATCGCGCTGGGCTGAACGTTTTCCTGCTTCATAATCCGGTGGACTTTAGTTAGGTTTTTGTGGCGTTTGACGGGGTTGATTTTAAGCTGAATCTGATACATAAATTTTACTAAGTTCTTCTGCTACTGCTGAGTTTACCAAAGATGCGCCGAACAGAACCGTTTCAGGCTTCCAAAGCGTTGTCCGAGAAACCGAAGGGTCTAGTCCCAACGCTTCTTTCAGGTCGCGCTTTCCGCCGAAAACCCTTAACCCGTGTTCGGTCAAGGCAGAACGGTTAGCTTTGATCACATCTTTTAGGTGTTGGCGCGATACCTCGAAATACTCGGCCACCGTTTGGTTGGTTGCCCACTCCTGACCGCGCCATACGCGAAACTCTATCGGTTTTACTTCAGTTAGTGCTGTTTTGGGATCCATATTCCGAACAGTTCGGGATCTATGCTAAGCTGACAAAATTGCCTTCTTGCTGGTCGTCCGGGGTTTGCGCGTCCACAGTACTCGCCAGTTGTTGTTGCTCGCTGTCGTCGAATACCTCGTTCAACGGCGTTCCATCCTCAGCAAGGGTTACAAGCCCGGTTTCTATATCCCACTCTAGCTCAGAAATGTATCCGGTATCGTCAAACGCGATCGCCTGGTTTTCGGAGGTATCTAAAACCTCTACCGAGGAGTTCAGCATCCGTTCTTGGGCTTGTTCGACCATCTGCCACACCTGCTGAACGTATTGTCCTAGAAACCGCCCCATAAACTCTTGGGTGCGTTGCCCCTGAGCGGTTTTGGTTCCGGTGATCGCTCGGGCGGTGCTTTGGGCGAACACCGAAGACATCACCTCTGAGGCGACGCCGGCGATCGCGCGGGTTCCTTTGGCCCGTCCTTTTACGGGCATCGCTCGTTGTACCAAAGCGTCGCTGGCTTGGGAGATCCCTCGAAACGCTAATTCCTGAGCAACCCCTTGCATAGTACCTTGGATCATCCCTTCCGACTGAATGCTTTGCTTGATCCGGGCAAGCTGGAACTGGTTCTGCGCTTTATTAGTCATCTCTCCGCTCATCAAAGACTTAGTCCAGTTCTGCCGGTTTTGGGCGGCAGCGGCTTCGCTCAGCCCCTGAAGGGTATCAAAAGCAAACATCCCTAACCGTTGGTCTTGAGGCATATCGCCTCCCGCTGCTAAAGCAAATAGGGAAGCCGAAGAAAACGCCCCGAACAGATCGCCTTCCAACGCCCCGCGCTCCATGACAAATGGGCTAGAGCTAGTTTGTTCAGTTTGCTGTTGCCGGAATTCCTCTTGGATATCTCGGTTTTGGAACGCTTGTTGCTGCCCCTCAAAGTTCATCAGTTCCTGCATCAACTGTTGCTGTTGTTCGGCGGTTTGCTGTTGTTGGTAGAGCTGATTAACCGCCTCGGTATCCACTCCTTCTTCGGAGGTCACGCTTTTTATCATTTCGTTGAGGTATTCTACGCTCGCTTCGTCCCTTTGGGGATTTTGGGCTTGTTCAGAAAGAGCGCTCCAAGTCGACAGCCCAGCGGTTGCTTGCCGGAACCTTTGCCCGCGCTCTTTTCCGCTAGCACCAGCGAAAGCTTTGTTGATTTCTTTTACTTGGTCGTCGCTTAGGATACCGTTGAAAGAGTCGTTAGGCGTAACCCGAGCCAACCGCTGGTAGATATTCATCTTTTCATCTTCAGGGAGGTTGTCGATATCTTCCGAGGTATATCCTAAATCGGTTAACACGCTCTCTACTGCCTGAGCCTTCGCTGAAGTTACCTGTAAGGCCTCCTGGATCTCAACGGTATGCCCCCGCGCCATCTCACGGTTGATGACGTTTAAGGGATATCCCCCTGCCCGAGCAAACCGCGTTTCGTACTCTTCGGCCCGCTCGTTGGCAGCAAGTTTTTGCTCGGCGAATTGCATTTGTCGCAGGTTAAGCACGGTATCGGCATCGATAGCGTTAGTCTCCCGGTTCCGTTTGCGGATGGTTTCGTACATCAGCTCGCCCAAAAGCATTTGTTTGAGCTGGTCGGTGCTATGCTGTTGTTTGTCGGGATCGCTTTTAACGTCTTGATAAGCCTGGATCAGTTCGTAATGCCGTTTATACGTTCCTTCCAGCTCGCCGTAGGCTTGCTTGTTTTTCCATTCCTCGGCTTTTGAGATCGCTAAATCCACCCCGGCTTCCGGCAGGGTCGTCGCCTTATACGCCGCTTCGGTGCGCTCCAACAGCCCAACCATCTTTCCGGCGATAAACCGTTCGGCGGTTTCGCTTTGTCGGCTGAACTCGTCTTCAAGCCCGCGACCCTGGACAAACCGCTGGTAAACCTCGCGATCGTCTTTGGTTTTGGTGAACTCGGCGAACTCGATCAACGACCCGAACGCGGTCAGGCCTTGGTCATATTGGAACTTAGAGGCTAAAAGATCGTCGGTTGCAGTACGCTGTTCTGCCTGGGCACCGAACTCGGTTTCCCCAAAGTTGATCACCGCGCCGGTGGTTTTAGAGAGCGCTGTTCTTAGGTGTTCTTGGACTTCCATCTCCTGGAGGCGCAACGCCTCGTCGATGTCGCCTATCCCTTCTGGGAGCTGACCTTGCTTTTTGTGTTCTCTAAGTTCTTCTAAACGAGATAGCGCTTGTTGGTAGGGTTGCCCCTTTTCCACGTTTTTTAGAGCTTCGTGGAGTTCCGACCCTTCTTTGGCCTTCAAAGCGTCGCGTACTAGCTGTTGAAATCCGGTTAAGGTAGAAAGCGTTCCGTAATACCGTTGTTGGATCTGCTCTTGGTTGGTTTGGAGCTGTTCTAAGGTCTCCGGCGAGAAGATCTCCTTGGCCTCTTTAGCCGATTGCGCAACTTGAGTCACGCTTTGCTCGAACATTGACCGTTCTAAAAGTGGAATCAAGGTGTTGTAAGCTGAGCCGATGAGCTTAGATCCGCCTTCTCCAACGACGGTTTGAACAGTTTCGAACTCGTAAGGGTTAAGGATAGCGCCTTCTGCTTTCTTAAGCGAGCCTTGGATGCCTTCAAAGGTTTGCTTGAAACTGCCCTGTTTAGCGTAATAGTGAGAAAGCATCGAGGTTAGCCCTTCCTCGCTCCGTTCTTGGGCGAGGGTCAGGGCTTGTCGGAGTTCTTCGGTTGCTCTAGCTTGTGGCTGGTCTTTTCCGTACAGCTCTTTAAGCTGGTCGAAACTAAGCCGTTCTTTTACGAGCCGTTCAGCTTCTGCTTGCTCCCGGTCCCGAGCCTGCTGAACAAACTGCATCTTATAGTCTTCCGGGTCTAACCCTTTTGAACGAGCCTCTTGTTCTAAGGCCGTACCGAACAGCGTTATCTTGCGTTCAGCGGTTTCTAGATGGCTAGAGGCATCCTCTACCCCACTCATATCAAATTTCTGGGAAACGTAGGTTAAGCTTTCAGGCGTGCTTAACCCCTCAAACGTAAACTCCGGCAGGGAGGTAAAGTTTTTAACCCAACGTTTGAGGTCTTCCATCTGCTTGGTTTGAGCGTTTTCCAGCTTCAGGCGTTTGTCGGAAAGGTTGGTTACTTCCTGAGAGTACAGATCTTCTAATTCCTCTTTTTCTTTCTTGAGGGTGTTGATGTCTTTGTAATGCCGGGCTTGTTGGTTAAGCGTTTCCAGTTCTTGTTTGCGTTGGTCGATATATTCTTGAGTTTTGGCAGGTAGTAAATCATCTACCTCGCCCTCTTTTTCCCGGTCGAAATCGAGTAAACGTTGGTACTGTCGGTTTTCTTGCTCGGTTAATTTATCAGGTTTTAGCTTACTTTTTCTAGAGAATTCTTCTAATTTTAGATTAACTTGATCCTGTTTAGCCTTATAAATCTGATAATTTATACTATCTTTCTCGTCCTCAATGCGACGAAGCTCGCTTATCTCATCCTGTTTCGCTTTCAGCTCCTGTTGCCGTTGTACCACCTTTTCTTGGAGCTTTCCGGCCTGAGCTAAAAGCAGTTGGTAAGAGTCGCCGTCGAAATCGCCTAACCCAGCAACCAACGAGCCCAAGGCCGGAACAATCATTCCAGTTTGGCTTCGTTGCGGGTCCGGTCTCAACCCACCGCCTTCTTGCCGAGAACGTTCGCTGTATTGCCCCATAGAGAGGATCTTACTCCCTAGCTCTTCACCGGCACCCTCTTGCGTACCGAGCCCGGCGAAGGTACCGGCGGGGGCGCCGGAACGGCGGATAACCCCGCCTGCCAAAAGGTTCAGGAACCGGTTGTGGCGTTTCAGCTCCTCGCCGTCGGCTTGGAGGTCCTGTAGGTACTGCGCGACTTCTTGAGAGTCGCCCTCTTCCTGCTCTCCCAGCAGTTTCTGGTAGATATGCGCCATCAGGACATCCGTCTTCTTGGCCTGGGCCTGAGACCGAAGCGCGGTTTCTACGGTTTCTTTGGCCAAGGTCTGGGAGCGCGAGGTATCAGGTTCCACGACGTTCAAAACTTCTTGCAAGCGCCGGAACTCTTGTTCGTAACGATTGCTTTGGCCCCGAGCCAACACTGTACGGTTAACCTGGTTTTTGATCACCTCTTCCATCCGCAGGTCTTGGGCCAACCGGCTGAATCGTTCGCCCAACACCGCTTCGTGGGGCGCCAGCGCAAACGAGTTGATAGCGTAACCCACCGCTCCGGTAAATTTCTCGTGCTCGCCGGCAGCTTGACGCATCTTTTCGTTGGTCATCTGGTTAGTTAGGGTTTGGCTGGTAGCGCGGGCGACGTTCTGTAGGTTCTCGACAACCGATACCTCGTACTCGCTTAGCACCGATCTAGGCTTGTCCCTGATTTTTTGGAGGATTGGTTGGGCTTCTTCCAGCGCTTCGATGAACTCGTACTGTTGGATGATCGCCTCGTCTTTGTGGCTCCCGAAGATCATGGGCAGGTTTTGCAGGAGGTCGGCGCCCATCAAAACACCAACCGTCGGTTGGTCTTCGGAGTAGATCGAGCTAACCTGTGCTTGGTAGCGTCCCGGCTCCTGTTCTTGGAACCGGATGCTGGGCAAAACGATCTGCTGGGACTGCGATACCTCGGCGATGCGTTCCTTGATTCGATTCAGTTCTTCTCGTTTGCCTTCGATCCCTGATAAAGCCTTTCTCAGTTTTTTAGCTTTGCTTGGATCTTCTACAGTCTCCAGCTCTGACCGGATCGCTTCTTCGGTAGGTCTTTTTTCCTCTAGTTCGGCTGTCAAGCGATCGCGCTCTTCGGTTAGGGTTTTGTAAGCTGTGGTTATGCCGTGGATGTACGTTTTATATGGATCGGCGCGATGCCCTGCTTCAGTTTGCCGGTCCATGCGCTCCTGCATCCTTTGAAGCGGTTCCTGCGGGTCTTCAGAAAGGACCGCCTCTTGGAATAAGCTGGTCGGTTGGTCTTCCCCTCGAACGTTCTGAAAAGATGCGTATAATCGACTTGCTTTTCGAAGGTCTAAACCGGAACTTTTT
>JBDGRN010000013.1:0-7070 GCA_042218125.1 Halobacteria archaeon
GGCGCTTGTCGGTATTATCGGTAAGGCTCCTCTACCGTAGTCTCTGCACCTTCTGACTTACCAGTATAGCCTATTCGGTCAGCTTGGCTCAGGATTGCCCTAAAGGGTTTCCCTGATTTCACCCGGTTTACCCTGGGCTGCCGTTTCAACCCAGCGAATACGACCCAACGCGTTTTTGGCCCATCCTCGCTCTTTAGCGAGGTAGCGTTGGATGTTAATCCACTCGTGGGCTTGGCGGTAAAGCTTAGCGTGGTTCTTTTGCCAAGACTCGGCCACCTCATAAGGAACGTTGTTGAGGTCTGCCATCGCTTGGATGCTTTGCAAATAAGCGATCGCGAAATTATCTTTTTTCCCCCAAAATCTTGGATTGCCTGAAAACTGGATTTGGTTGTCATCTCGGGCGATTTGATCCCAAAGATGTTCGGGTTGGCCTTCAAATAATTCTGGGAAACAGCATTCTTTACAGGTCTTGAGATGAAGGTCGCTATGCGGATTCTTGTAGTACACAGGGTCGCCGTTCTCGTCGGTAACCTGCTCGTTCTGGTCGTTAAGCAACGGAAGCTTTCCCGGTTGAAGGAAAGCATCTTGCATTACCTTATCTCCAGAAAGAACCGCAATAAAGTACAGCTCTTCGTTCTTCACATCGACAGCCACCAACACCTTTCCTTTTGGCGCTGTGATGATATGCCGGTTGGTGATCTGAAAGGGAACCAATTCCTCATCTAACGGCTGGTTTCGGCGTTCCGACCGTCGGTCTTTTTCTATGAAATCGAGCATGTTAGGCCTCCTTGGAACCTATCAACACAGCCCAAAAGCTGTTTCCGGTTAAAGAACTCCCAGCTGAAATCAGTGGCGAGTTCTTCCGCTAGCCGGTCGGCTTTTTCCTTCTCGATCCGTTCCGAGTAAAAATGCAACTCTAGCTGCGGAACCGGCAATCGGTACTCCCAGATCTTGCCGTCCTTGCCCCGAAGTTCTTCTAGAACCTCTAAGGCTCGTTCCCGTTCCCCGGAAACGTTCTCCAAGAAAACGATGTTTTTGATCTTCCGTTTCGGTCCTTTTTTTCGGTTTAGCTGGTCTAACCAACTTCGAAAGGTTCTTTCTTTGGTTTGCGTCATAGTTGTTTCCGCAGTTCTTCAGGATCCGTTAAGTTGTAGGGCGGGCGGTAAAAGTCGTCGGGTTGTGGCTTCCCAGGGTTATAGTTGATACACCCAGAGTAACGCGCGTACTGACAGACCCTCGCCCATAACCGTTCCTGCGACCCTGGCGGGCCACAGGAAAAGTAAACGGTTCCGTTTTCGATATTAACGCCGCATATCGGACATTCCATAAGCTAACTCCACAGTTCTTTCCAACGTACCCCCGCCTTGGTCAGCTGGAGGTAGTATTCTCCTTTAACGAGTTGCCGTTCCCGCAAGGAAGCGATGGCTTCCCGGACTTCTTTCTTGCTTAGATGATCCTGCAAGGCCAGTTGAGGAAACATCAACTCGTCCGTTTCTTCGTCGAATGCCTGCAAGACCAAAAGCTCCGCCTCGGAAAAATTAAAAGTATGAAACCCTAAAGCCATCGTAAAACACCGCCTTTTGTTAAAGCAAGTCCGCCAAAGGTAACACGAACTTGCCTGTCCTTTCTATCCGCTCTCATCCGGCTGGTCTAAGGGGTTGTTCTTGTTTAAGGGAACGGTTAACTTGACCTTACCGTTGATTTGCTGAGCGTTCGGTTTGAAGCTATTACTGCGCGAGGTAGAAGCGTCCCCTGAGTTATACGAGGAATGCACCCGCCCGGTCGCTGGGTTAATAAACTGCCGAAGATCCATCCCCATAACCTTGTCAAGTTGCTTATAAAGGATGATCTTATCTAGGAGATCGCAGTTTTCTCGGAGTTGACCGTCCTCGATCTGATAAAGCTCGATAAAGTACTCCTCTTCTTCTTCGGAAGCCCAATCGATATCATCTTTCTCTCCTTTCCGGACCCGGTCAAGCTCTTGATAAAGTTCCAGCACCCGTTGCAGAGTATCGCTTTGAGCGTTGTCCAGGTTTAGGCCGGTGCAACGCTGGAGCTGGTTTTTTAAGGTTTGCGGGTTCCGCAAAGGGGAGTGTGTTTTTGGGATCCGATGCTTGGCGTGAGGCACGCTTACCAGGTATTCTTCCATCCCCAACTGCTCATAGAGCTCGGCAGCCAGTTCGTTTAATCGTCCTTCCACCGAGTTTTCCGGGTTGAGGTAACTATAAAACCGTTCTGTCGCTTGGGGCGCGATGGGCAGTCCGTTCCACTCCATCTCGGCGATCGCGGTTTGCGCCTGTTGCTCCAGCTCTAAAACTTCACTCATCCCCAACCCGATCTCATCTTTGGCTAACCCCCGTTCGCCATCCCGGTTTAAGGGGGTTTTCGGCAAGGGTTTCCGCAGAACCGGTTCGATAAGGTCCTTTAGGTCGAACAGGTAGTGGATATCTTCGGCCGAGTACTCTACCTTAGGCAACCAGTTCACCCGAGCCTGTTCGATCGTCGCTGGACGAACTTCCCAGTTGCTTTTCTGGATATCCCCTTTTCCCTCGATTTCGATCGGATTTTCGGGAGTGCTTAGCAGGTCTCTGACTACGTCTCCTAGAGACGCGCCGCATCGTTTCCCGAACTTCGACCCCAACGCGTTGTGGAGCATCTTAACCAACACCCGGATGTCCCAAAAGTTGTCCAGCACCACCCCGAACTCTTTCCGGAGCATTTGTAGGTCGAACTTGACGTTAAACGCCAGGATCTTCTCCTTGCTTTGTAAAAACTCTATAAACGGTTGGGGGTTCCAACCGTTGCGCCGGAGTTCGATGATATCCACAACATAAGGCAGGGAGGACCGAGTTTTCAGGGAAACCAGCGAAACCCTTGCGGTGTGAGGATCGGTGGCTTGGTGCTGGGCGGAAGCAGTTTCCTTACCGCCTAACCCCTGCCACTGTTTTTCCAAGAAGGTCTCGGAGTCTAAAGCTAGTTCCGGTTCCGTTAACGCCTCGATCATCGCCGAGACCTCTTTAGGGGTTGTGACGTAAACGATCCGGTCTTTAAGCTGCTGCTTGATCCACGAAACTATCATGATTATAAGATTCCATATAGCGTTCGATCACTGCCTTGACCTGAGGGTGGTAATACCAGTCGTCGTTCCAGTAAACCTCCCCTTCTTCGAGGTCGGTGTATTTGATGCCTCCTTCCGCCGGCTCAGCGGTAAAGTCGAACTCCTCGTCTTCAACGTAAACCCGAAAGCTGAACTGTTCGGAATTTGCTTCTAGAAGCACCGGGCGTTGGTTCGCAACATCTTCCGGGGTTACGCCGTCGGCGAACAGCTCTCCTCGGCACTCGTCCTGCATGTTCAGCTCCGCTTGTTGGGTGAAAGCCAACGCCGACCGGTTGATCTTGATCGTTTGGTTGATCGTGGCGATATCCCCGTCGATGTAGAGCAGTTCCGGCTTAACAGGCCGGGATAGCACTACATACGTCCAATGAGGCGGGATCAGCCCGCGCATCTTGCGGTTGAAATGTACCACGTACGGTTTGGTAACTGTTAAGCCCTGGACTTTTGACCCTGTTAAGCTACTAGCCGGATGCCCGGGCAACCCCTTATAAACCCCAACGTCTTTCCCGTCGTTGGTTTGCTCGGTGATCCCTCGGCAGGCGATAGGCTCGATCACCTCTTCCCGGCCGTCATCTAACCGGATGAGAATCGAGTCGTCATCGAAAAACTCAACGATGGTACCGACGGTGCCGTTATAGATATCCCGTTCCGGGAAGTTCTGACGTACCATAAACGGCAACCCGATTCCCAGCTCTTGAACGGGGCTCGCCCAGTCCGGCAACCACTTTTTGGGGATCGTTTCTTGCCCCTGGTTGGTTTCTACGATGATCGCGGACTCTTTCCACTCTTTACCGTATTTGCTTTGCTTAACCTGAACTGTTTCTTTAACCACTACCCCGGCAACGTTGCGGTCTTTTTTCGGGCCGACATACGATACCTGAGCGTAGTGGGTTTTGCGTTTTTTGGGGTCTAGAGACTCGATCATCTCTCGGTTCTTAGCAGAAGCCTCTTTGTTGGAGAAATAAACGTGGATTACGTCTAACCCCTGCGGTTCTTCCAGCCCGTTGCGTCCGATCAACCGTTTCTTTAAGAGCTTGGCCGGGCCTTCGGTGATCTTTCCGCCCAACCGGATATAGTTTAGGGCGTTGGCAAAGTCCCGCTCGTCCTGTTGGCGGTGGTTGGTCAACAACGCTAGGTTAACCGACTCAAACCAATCGGCGAACCCGCCTCGTAAAAGGGACGGTTCTTCGTGTTCTCCAGCATCTCCCAGATCCCAACGTGCTTTCTCCCAAGGCAGGGAGCTATACTCTCGGCTCTTCTTGGAAGGAGGGATAGGCAACAACTGCATGCTATCCCCGCAAACGATGAACTTTAAGCTTTGGGCTGCTGCTTTGAGGCTATGCTCCCCGCCGTGGAGGTAATTGGCGATTTGATAACAAACGTTAAGCAGTTCCGAGGAAAGCATGGACACCTCGTCGATGATGATGTAGGTCGGGAGCTTTTGGTCGATCTTGGCCAACGGCGAGTAGGGGGATAAACGGTAGGCGATGCTTAAGGCGTTGGACCGTTTCCAGCCTTCCCGCTCTTCTTGAAAGTCCCAGGGCAGTTTATTGCCTAGGCCTACTGAGAAAACCGAGTGTAGCGTGCCGGCCCCGCCACAGTTGTGAGAAGCGATTCCGGTGGAAGCACAGATGACTACATTCGCCATAAAACAACTGGCGAGGATTTTGTTGAACAGCTTGATAAAGTAGGTTTTGCCGACGCCTGCTTTCCCACATACCGTCAGCACATCCTCGTTGCCTAACAACGCTCGGGTTAGCGCGATCGCCTGGTCGGGAGAACAAGCTTTGATATCCTCCTCTAAAAACTCCAGGTTTTCTCGGGCGTGTTCCCTAGGCTCCAGCCTGCTTTGGCTATGCCCCCGACATAAAAACTGTAGGGTGCTATATAAGTTATCGGCGTACATACACACCTCCTTTGAGAAACAACTACCGTTATGCAAGAACAATTAACCCCAGAAGAAGTGGCTTACCAGCAAACCATCCTCAGAGACCTGCAACGAGCTAAGATCGCTCAAGAGCATTGGGAAATGCATCTTAGAAACCGTTACGACCTCGGGCCTAACGACGGTATCACCGCCGATGGCATGATCCACCGTCAAAGCGAAAGCAAGTAGCTGTAAACCGCCTCGTAAAGCTCTGGGTTGTTCCGGAAGAACGCATCCACCTTCGCCTTACCGTTGGCGATCTTTTTCTCGGAAACCCCAAGATGCTCGGCTAGGGCATCGCAGAAAAAGTAGTTGGATCCTGAGTTCTCCAAGAGGTCTAGATCCTTTAAGATATACCGCATCGAGGTTATCGGGTCTAGGCCTTCTTCGTATTTCAGATCGGCCAAGCAAATCTGTCTAGGCGGATGGGTTTTGTTTTTCTCGGTGCGGAACTTGATAGTCACCCCCGAGCCGTCGTCGAGCTTTCCAGCGCTGGAGAGGTAGATTTTGATAGAGGTTAAAAACTCCAACGCTTTTCCGCCCGAGCTGTGGTAGTTCTGCCAAGGGTTCCCACCGATGCTGGCTCGGAGCTGGTTGATAAAGAGCAACGTGGCGTCGTTCTGCTCTAAAAGCGGGACAATCCGCGGTTGGTACCGAGAAAGCAACCGTGCTTGGGGCGACATATTATGCTTGTCCAGTTCGGTTTCCATATCGTCTTCGGTCAGCAAAAACGGAACGCTGTCGACGATCCCAAGCGCCGCGCCGTTAACCGCGCCTACCTCGATCCCTTCTAGGGCATTGGCACCGTCGTCGGGGCGGGCGTAGTGAAAGTTGTTTTGCCCTTCCAGCTCAAGTTCGGTCAACCGCTGTTGGTCGGTGGTGCGTTCCATGTCTTCAAACACCACGTTTTGACCGCGTTGTAGGAAGCTTTGCGCGATCGCGCAGGCGATAGAAGTTTTGCCCATCGACGTTTCGCTATACACCTCCACAACCCGGCCTTTGGGGAGACCGCCTCCCATGATGTAGTCTAGACCGGGAATACCGGAACGCTCCCGTTTCAACGGCGGAGCGGTTCCTTGGTAATACCCCTCTTTGTGCTTTTTCTGCATCGCTTTGGCGATCTGATCGGCGACCTCTGTCATGTTTCCTCCTTATTTACTTGCTCGGCTAAATACTTAAAGGACGGCTTAACGATAACCTCTGCAAACGTTTCGAAGTCCGGTTCTTCTCTTAAGATTTCTCCGTCCCTTTCCATTTGTTTAAGGGTAATGTTTAAATTAGCTAACGAAAACGAGTAGTCTGAGAAGTCTTTTAACCTCTCACTTATCTCGCTTTGCTTCATAGATTTGTACTCGTTTTGTTCCAAAAGCTCTAAGATTTTTCCTCGGACTTTTTCCATATTTTTTCTTTGCGCTCCTTTAAACTGGTTAAGAATATTCTTCGAAAGCTGATCGTTCATAACTTAGCTCGCTTTGCTTTGCTTAATACTAGAGAGTTGGTTTAACGATGACCTCAAAATCAAAAAGTGAAGGAAAGGTCGGTTCCTCTCTAAGAATTTCTCCGTTCCGCTCCATTTGTTCATAGGCAATGTGCAAATCGATGAGTGAATATTCTGGGAAATCCTCTCCTATTTCCTTAATTATCTCGCCTTGTTTCATGGGTTTATAGCCGTTTTGTTTTAGGAGGTCTAAGATCCTTTCCCGGACGTTTTCCATCTGCTCGTTAGCCAGCTCCGCCAGCCCTTTAAAAGTTATGCTAACGTTAACGCATATGCCGTCCATCAGAACCAATCCTTTGTTCTGCAAGTTCAACATATAAGATACCCCGACGCTAGTTCTTAACCCTTCGCGAGGAGGCGGGATCGCGCTCTCGATGTGAGCAATATGCGTATGTCCGCCTAGGTCTTTAATTGCTTTTAGAACTTCTTGAACGTCGGGAACGTAGAAACTGCCGAATTCCCGTTCTCCCCGCAAACGTTGGCTTAACGACATCATACCTGCTCCTTGGCTAACTCCGCTACTCCTTTAA
>JBDGRN010000009.1:0-7063 GCA_042218125.1 Halobacteria archaeon
TATTTATCTATAATACTACACCAACCACCCTATTTATCTATAATAACCGTTTAATTCAGAATATGTCGGAGAGTCAAGTCGAGGACCTACCAGCCTACGTCGCTCTCGAGGCCCTACCGGTCTTACGGGGTGTCAAGTCAGGCGCCAGCGTCCAGTTAGACAGTACGTACTTCTCAGTCCGTCTGTCCGCCCTCGACAAGATCAACAGGGAAGGAAGAGTAGACGACAGGATAGAGGCGTTGAGAGAGAGCTACAACCTCATAAACAGCGCTGAGGCATCGGTAGGTAGCTTCGATGAGTCGGAACTCTGGAACGCAGCACTAAACATCATGGATACCTACAGGGAGTCACCCGAGGTGAAATGGCTGACCCAGCTATATCCCGGTAGTAGCTTCGTAGTCCCTGAGTTCGTACGGGGGGATGGCTACCTGGACTACGGAGCCAGGGTATACTTCCTTAAGGACGACGAAACTGAAGAGAGTGACGTACTGGAGGCGAATATCCAGGCAGTAGTAGAGAACGACAGGGAAAGCTTCGAACGTTACCAGGGGAGACTCCATGGCTATCCCGACTGCTGTATAGAGTACTTCCACGACAGAACTCGGGAAAGCCCCGAAAAGAAATCAGTCAATCAGCTAGAAAGCTACGTCAACGAAACCGAGAACGGCGTAGATATCCGTGACGGAATCCTCGACGAGGATATGGCTTACGGGTTTTTCTCCAAGGAGTTCTTTCCCGAACCTGACTGCGATACGGCCCAGGAACTCGGTAAAAAGGTCTACGAATCTCTCAGTTCCGAGATACCACGGGAGCTGGTGAACGACTACTTCCGGATGAACTACCGGTACGGCAGGGAGGTAGCGAAACTGGTGGAGACCAAGGGAAAGAGACGTCCCGGGTTGAAGGACGTGAGAAATGGTTTCGGAAAGATGTATCTACCCTACAACATCGTGGCACGTCTACCAAGTTATAAATAAACCGGACCGGTATTTCGATCGATAGCTTTTCTCAATCGACCCACCCCTCATCCGTCTGTCTCCTGTAGAGTTCGCTGTACTTGCCCTCCTTCTCGATCAGTTCCTGGTGTCCACCCACCTCTGTGATCTCGCCGTCCTCTACCGTGTATATCCTGTCGTCTTCGATCACCGTGGATAAACGGTGGGCGACGGTTACCGTTATATACTGGGTTCTCGCTGTCTCGACTGCGTGCTGAACCTCGTCCTCGAGTTCGGAGTCAAGATCGCTGGTTGCTTCGTCGAGAACCAGAACGTCTGCGTCCTTCAGAAGGGCGCGGGCGAGTGCGACCCGTTGTTTCTGCCCCCCAGAGAGACGTACTCCATCGTCACCAAGTACGGATTCGTATCCATCCGGGAGATCGTCGACGAAGTCGTCGACACGGGCGATCCGGCATGCTCTCTCTACGGACTCTCGGTCGGGTCGATCGACGCCAAGCGTCAGGTTGTATAGAAGAGTGTCATTAAAGATGTAGGGATGCTGACGTACCACCGCTACCGCGTCCCTCCAACATTCCAGATCTATCTCCGAAAGAGGAGTTCCGTCGGCACGTATCTCCCCCTCCGTAGGTTCGTAGAGACGGGCGAGAAGCGAGACCACCGTGGACTTTCCTGCGCCGGAAGGACCGACGAAAGCCACGCTTTCACCGGTTTCCACCTCGAAACTCACGTCCTCGAGGACGGATTCGTCGTCGTACGAGAACGAAACAGAGTCGAACTCGATCTTTTCCACGGGACGCGGATCGTGGTCCCCAGAGCTAGGTTCCCGTCTGGACGAAACCTCCTCCACGAAGGACTGGGACTTCACGAGATGCGGGAGATCGGTTTCGAGTTCGTAGACCAGCTTGTTGAGTTCGCTCATCCTTGGAGCAAGCCTGAACATAGCGAACAGGAAGACGGCTACGTCCCCAATCGACATTCCCCCTATCCTGAGTCCGTAGTACACCATCGCGAAGACCGTTAGAGCGGTAACGAGGTGGTAGAAGTTCCTCAGAGCAGCCTTGTTCCGGCGTTTCGCCACTATCGAGTCCCTGAACTTGTCGACACCCGCGACGAACCGTCGATATATCTCTTCTGCAACCCCATACAGCTTGACGTCCCTTATTCCCTGAGTCCCCTCCTGCACCGAGGTCTGTATCTCCTCGTTTGCACCGGTGAGACGTTCCCCTAACTCCTTCCCGGGAGCCAGTGTTCCACGGGTAAGGTGGGTGAATACCGCGAACACCAGTACAGCTGCAGAGGTCATTATGGGCGCTAGATAGAACGCCACCGCGAGGTATACCAGACAGAGCAGACTCAGTTCGAAGATCAGTACCGTACGGAGAACGGCTTTCCCGGCGTACTTGGTCTCGGTAATGATGGTGTTCATAACTTCGTCGCTTCCTTTACCGTCGAAGAAAGCGGCGTCGCTATCTAACGTGTTTTCGAAAGCCAGTTTACGCAGATGCCGGACGTAGTCCGCCCTCAGTTTCGTACGGAAGTAAGCTACCATGTAGCTGGCGATGAACCTCAGAGTAATGACTATAGCGAGTCCGAGGATCAGGTTTCTTAGAGTGAATGAAATCCCAGCGGCGCCATAGAGCGAAACGAAGAACTCCATAAAACGGTTGCCGCCTGCATAACCAGTACCCTGTTCGGCGACACGGACAATCGGGAGTATGAAACCGATACCCACGCCTTCGAGCGCCGCGGCAAAGACACTCAGAACCACGACACCTACAGTGGTTTTAGGATCGAAAGACAGCATCCTCTCCACCGACTCACGGCCGCCGATCCCCGCTATTTTAGCCGCCGTTCCGAATCTCCTACCATCACCTTCTTCACCCCCTACAGCGCCATCCTCACTCACGAGGCATCCCCCACTCCCCCAATCCGGGTTCCGTCCACCATACCTGCTTCCATACCGTCTATCTTACCGTTGCCGGACAGCAGGAACTCGGTAGAGGTTGACATAAGATGTTAGTTAAAACATAGTTACCGGCCCCTAAAACAGCCCCGGGTCGAAATTTTCTGAAGCCCATGCTTATCTCCATTGAACTCATGGATCCGATTCTGTTTTTTATCCACACCGAAAATAAAGGTATAACTATCCTCTCCCATCTATAACGAACCGTTGCGTCTTATTCACGCCATAGTCCCGTCCGACAGACGGGACAAGGTCATCGAGATACTTGAAGACAGGGACGTCGACTACGCGGTTATGAAGGAGACATCGAACCGTAAGTACAGCGACGTAGTCGAAGTTCCGTTGCCGTCGGACGACGTCGAAGGCCTGGTAGATGACCTTAGAAAAATCGGCCTCGAGAAGGACGGCTACATAATAGTAAACGAAGTACAGGCCATTATTTCCGAAAGATTCGAGGATCTCAAGAAAGAGGAAGAGAAGGAAAAAGAGGACGAAAACGGAGAAGCCGACGGAAACGGCGACGAGGACAAGAACGACGGGAGAATATCCCGGGACGAACTAAAGGCGACGGCACAGGAACTCACCAAAAGCAAACTCAACTACATAGCCTTCACGGTACTTAGTGCCATGGTGGCGACCGCGGGTTTACTGACGAACAGCGCCGCGGTAGTGGTGGGTAGCATGGTTATCGCACCACTCATCGGTCCAGCTATGGCTTCGAGTGTCGGTAGCGTGATCAAGGACGACGAGATGTTCCGGGACGGCGTCAAGCTACAGTTCCTGGGACTCGGTGTCGCGATCGGGAGTGCAACCGTCACCGCCGCTGCCGCGAGGTTCGTGACCAGTCCGCAGATGAAGCTAATCCTCATACAGCAGGTAGCAGAGAGAGTCAATCCCGGCTTACTCGCACTCGTAGTCGCGATAGGTGCCGGTATAGCAGGAGCACTCGCACTCACCAGCGGGGTGGACACCGCTCTCGTAGGAGTCATGATCGCCGCCGCACTGGTTCCACCCGCCGCCGTTGCCGGGCTGGGTATAGCTTATCTAGAACCTGTAATTATCGTGAGTTCGACTGTACTCCTGGTTCTCAACCTTCTCTCAATCAACCTCGCCGGACTCATCACGCTGTGGTACAAGGGATACCGACCGGCGAAATGGTACGAGGAGAAGGCCGCCAAGAAGATCACGGTAAAGAGGGTGGGTACCTTGATAATCGCGGTACTCGTCTTGAGTTCCGCCACAGCATACACTACCTACAATCACAGGGAGAACCACGTGTTCGAAAAAGAAGTCAATGATCTGCTCGAAGGAGAAACCAACGTCCAGAAAACGAAGTTCACCTATACCGAATCCCTTTTCGACAGGAATCCGTCGAGAGTTACGGTCTACACCTCGGAACCTGTTGAAGGATTAGCTAACCGGTTAAAAGAAAAAATAAAGGAGAGAACCGGCAAGGACGTCACCGTATCCGTTATACGTGAATCGGTTTCTAAGTAACTGAAGTTAATCCAGGCAGATACACCACCTAAACCATACCAAAATAACCGAAGTTAACAAACATTCAAACCAAAAGCGGTTCCTTACTTGACCGTTTTTCCAGGAACCACGACCCAACTACTTCTCGTGATCCCAGACTTCTCCTTGGGTGGTTACTTCCTTCTTGAAGATAGGGACGCGGTCTTTTAGACGGTTGATTCCGTCTTCGACAGTATCGAATGCCTCCCGTCGGTGCCCCGCAAGCACCACTACGTGTACGATATCCTCCTCGGCTTCAACCTCCCCTACCTTGTGGTGCATCAGTACGCGGAAGACGCCGTCCCTATCCTCTAACTCCCTGCTTATCTCCCGCGCCTTCTCCTCCGCCAACCCTTCGTATCTGTCGAACTCTAGCTCCGTTGTTTCGACGTCGTCGTCCGAGTCCTTGACACGAACTCTCCCAGTGAAGGTCGAAATCGCACCAGACCTGTCCGAATCAGGATGGCTTTTTACTCTCTCGACCAGGGATTCGAGCGTCTCTTGTCCGTCGGAACCGAAGTTCGATACCGCCTCACCTTCCGAAACCCTACCCCCCGAAGCCTCAACCTCCTGATCAGTTGATGGCTCCACGGTCTCCGAAGACCCGTTTTTAGATGATGGATCCATCTTCCCTGAACTCTTTTGGTCTCTAGACATCTATCTCACCATCGTGAGTTCCAGGTCCTTCTCCCCGTACTCTGGGTTTTTCTTCCAGTTGCCGTCCTCGTCCCTTATCATGTATTCTCCGTAGTAAGGCACCCTCTCGTCGACGACTTTCTCGAACTTCCTCTTCAGACCTTCCCGTGTATCGACATCGTCTGTCGGTACCAGATTGTCGCCGCGGTTCAGACATCCCTTTAGCTTGCCGTCGTGTGTCACCCGGAGACGGTGGCAGTTAGCACAGAACTCGGGGTTCTCGACCGGATCCACCACCTCTACAGTCGTAGAGTCGATTACGTACCGGTTCCGGTGATGCATCCTACGTGTCTTGACCTCTTCGGCACTACCCCTTAGTTTGTCCTTGACCTCCTCGATGTCGACGTGCATGTCGCTGCCGCCCACGATTTCGGGCATGTACTCAATTATCTGGAGGGAAACGCCGTCCCTGGACGTGACGTAGTTCAGCATCTCGTCTAGATGTTCACGCATCGGCGCCGCCATCACCATGTTGAGCTTTACCGGCGTCAGATCCGCCTCCACCGCGGCGTCTATTCCATCGTAGACCCTGTTTATACCCCCCTTTGTCACGTCACGGAACTTCTCGGGGTCGGGACTGTCCATCGATACGTTGACCCGTTCGAGACCCCTGTGTTTTAGCTCCTCAGCCCTTCCATCGAGAAATACCCCATTGGTCGTCATGCTGACCTCGGTCCCTTCAAGTCCAGCCACGTATCCAACGATATCCTCGAGGTCCTGCCGAAGCATCGGCTCCCCGCCAGTGAACTTGTAGTTCCTGATACCCAGGTCGTGTGCAACCGAGGCTATCTCCTCCACCTCAGCGGTACTCATCTCGTTGTCCTGGGGTTCAGTCGGTCCACGTGTGTCACCGAGACCCTCGTTGTGGCAGTAGAAACAGTCGAAGTTGCAGCGGTCGGTTAACGATATACGTACGTCGGTTATCTCCCTTCCGGCGTTATCCACCATCAGTTCTCTATCCGACATCAATAACTATTGTAATAAACCGGATATTCCACTATAAGTTTTGTCTAAAACTATATTGGCCGAACCCCGGTTTCTTGTGTTTATGTGACTTCTTTACCCTTATCCTATACACGTATAAATAACTGAATAGAGATAGTTGAAATAAAGTTCAAAAAGGGATCCCCGAGAGTCCTCAACGTAGTATACCTGAAACATAGTACACTTGAAGTTTATATTAGTTTAAGTAAGCCAAAATCCCTAAATTCAGTCAGGTTAACTAACATGTCTTCTCGACATCTCCGTTGGATTGTAAATAAGAACGATATCCGGTGTGAGGAGCCAGTTATTGAAGATGAAGGCATTAAGAATCAATCTATTTTCAGACTAATAGATCAGAATGAAGGAGTCCCAAAAAGATTTCTGTAAATTATCCAAATAAATAATATAAAACCCTTAATAGATTAAATTTTCAGACCTATTAGTTTTAATTATAATCAGAACAGGAGGGTTATAGTTTGAGAAATCCGCCGAAAGAAGATTTTAACGATAAGATTCTACAAAAAGATCCTCATCTGTATCTTTTTTACTACGTCACCACGTCTTGTGGTGTAGTTAAGGAGTTTGTTTTTCAGTTGGAGTATAACCAAAATGGTCTAAACCACTATTTTCTTGATAACGCCGATTTTAAACAGGTAGCCCGTTTCGATCATAAATTATTTCGTAAGGGTCACGACGTTCGCCCTGAGAAAGATGGTTTACATATGGATCAGTATTTCGCAGACACGGATGAGTACAGACGTTATCCAGATGAAGACGTAGACATAGAGTTTCCCAATATTAAGCTTTCTCATGCACCTACTTATGCCAGAACGTATTTAATTGAAAACAGATTAATTCTATTTAGGAGGTATGTGAAGTACCACGGGTCAGGTGACCCGTGGCTTCCGTATCTTCCCTCTCCACCGAATGGAGCGTAACGGGGCAACGG
>JBDGRN010000113.1:0-6893 GCA_042218125.1 Halobacteria archaeon
ACTTCGCCTCCCCCGGAGTCGAAGCTATAATCTTACCACCAGAAAGTCCTTTACCGACGTAGTCGTTGGCGTCTCCTGTTAGTTTGAACGTCACCCCGGATTCGAGGAAGGCTCCGAAACTCTGGCCCGCCGAACCCGTGAAGTTGACCTTGACCGAACCTCCTTCGAGGGAATCGCCGTAGTTCTCGACGATCCATGAGCTAAGAACTGCACCTATCGATCTGTCCTCGTTGGATATCGGTGTCGAGAGTTCCACGTCCTCCGCTGGTGAGGGGGCGTTACCGGTTTCAGCTTCGTCCTCAATTCTCTCTATTATCTCTTCGTCAAGTTTATCGTATATGTCGTGGCTCTGTTCCTCCACCTTTATTCCCGGCTGATCTGTTTCGGGTCTGTAAAGTAGACCAGAGAGATCGAGTGAATCCGCCCTGTCGTCGTCCATCTCCTGGTGTTTTAGGCTGTCGACGTCTCCGATCATTTCGTCCAGTTTCCTGTATCCAAGCTCCGCCATCGTTTCCCTGAGTTCACGTGCAACGAACTTGACGTAGTTGACGACGTGTTCCGGTTCGCCGTTGAACTGTTTCCTCCTCTCGGGGTCCTGGGTCGCTATACCGGTGGGGCAGTTGTTCTCGTGGCACTTACGTACCATTACACATCCCTCGCTGACGAGTGCCGCAGTTCCGAATCCGTACTCCTCCGCTCCCAAGAGTGCTGCGACTGCGACGTCCCTTCCGGTCTTCAAGCCGCCATCGACACGCATCTTTATACGTGAACGGAGGTCGTTCTCAAGAAGAACCTGGTTCGCCTCAGCGATACCGAGTTCCCAAGGCAAACCAGTAGACTTTATCGACGTCTTCGGCGACGCACCCGTACCGCCGGAGGCACCGCTAATGAGTACTGCGTCCGCCTTCGCCTTCGCCACTCCCGCCGTGATTATCCCTACACCGGCTTCGCTCACGAGTTTAACGTGGACATCGCTGTCCGGGCTGCTACATTTGAGGTCGTGTATCAGCTGTGCGAGATCCTCTATCGAGTAAATGTCGTGGTGCGGCGGCGGCGAGATAAGGGAAACACCCGGAGTGGTGTGGCGGGTTTCGGCTATGGTTTCGTTGACTTTGCTTCCGGGTAGATGTCCGCCTTCCCCGGGTTTGCTGCCCTGCGCCATCTTGATCTCGATTTCGTCAGCGTCGTTGAGGTACCGTGCGGTGACACCGAAACGTCCGCTCGCCACCTGTTTGAGTTTGCTGCGTTTGCTCGAATCGAACCTGTATACCGGTTCGCCGCCCTCGCCGCTCCCGGACTTGGCACCCACCTGGTTCATGGCTTGGGCGAGCGTCTCGTGGGCCTCCTCGCTCAGCGAACCGAAAGACATCGAGGCTGTGAAGAACCTCTTGACCAGTTTTTCGACCGACTCAACCTCCTCGACGGGTATGGGGTCACGGGCGTTATCTATATCTAAAAGACCCCTGAGGTTGTGTAGCTGTTCGTTCTGGTGATCTACCATCCGGCTGAACTCCTGGTATTTTTGGTAGTCCCCCTGTCTTACCGCGATCTGTAGCGACCTCACCGTCTTCGAGTTCCAGCTGTGGTACTCTCCCTCCCGTTTCCACTTTATCTCTCCACCGGGATCCAGGCCTTCGGTGTCGCCGAAACCGGCCTCGTGTCTATCCAGAAGGTCGTCCTCGATCTCATCGATACCTACACCTTCGGTTCTCGCGGTCGTGCCGTAGAAGTACTCCTCGACGAAGTCGCTGTTCAAACCTACTGCCTCGAAAACCTGGGCACCCTTGTAACTCTCCAGGGTCGAGATACCCATCTTCGACATAACTTTCTTCAGTCCACCCTCGGCAGCGTCCAGATAGGATGTTACTCCCTCCTCGACACCAGCGTCGATCCTGTCTTCCCTGGCGTGTCTCCTGACTGTTTCGAGTGCCAGGTAGGGATTGACGGCGTCGGCCCCGTAACCGATCAGGGTGCAGAAATGGTGGACCGAGTTCGGCTGACCGGACTCGAGCACGATACCCGTCCTGGTACGTAGCCCCTCTCTTATGAGGTGGTGGTGTACCGCGGCTACAGCCAAGAGAGAGGGGATAGGTACTCTTCCCTCATCTACGTCCCGGTCAGAGAGAATTAAGACGTCCTTACCATCCTCGACAGCTCGCCGTGCCTTCCCGCGTATTTCTTCCACTGCCTCACGTAACGTCTTCTCGTTTTTACGGTAGGTGACGTCTATCTCGGCTGAACTCATGCCGTTTGCGTCGACGTCCCTGACTCTCGACATTTCTCCGTCGTCGAGTAATGGGGAACCGAGTTTAAGCTGGCGGCAGTGTTCAGGTGACTCGTCCAGGAGGTTTTTCTGGCCGCCTATGTGGCTTTCCAGGGAGGTTACTAGTTCCTCCCTTATATGATCTATCGGTGGATTCGATACCTGTGCGAATAGCTGTTTGAAGTACGTGAAAAGTGTCTTGTTCCTGTCGGAAAGAGCGGATGGAGGGGTGTCGTCACCCATCGATCCGACGGGATCCTTCGACTTCTCGGACATAGGCTGCAGGAACTCATCTATATGGTCCCGCGTGTATCCGAAGGCTCTATGTAGATGCTCCAGATCATCGTTCTCGACGTCCGGAACCTCATCAACCTCCAGATCCCCGAGTTCAAGACGGTTCTCGTCGAGCCAACGTCCGTACTTGTCGTCCGTCAGGTCGGCGAAAACCTCTTCGTCCGGCACGATACGTCCCTCCTCGGCGTCGGCCAGGAACATCTCCCCGGGCTTCAGCCTGTCTTTCTTGACGACCTCGCTATCGGGGATATCGAGGACGCCTGCCTCGCTAGCCATCACGAGACGATCGTCCTCTGTGACGTAGTACCTGCATGGACGGAGACCGTTCCTGTCTAGCACCGCACCCACACTGTACCCGTCGGTGAAGGCGACGAGGGCAGGACCGTCCCACGGTTCGACGATACTTGAGTGGTAGTCGTACCACTCCCTCCTTTCCTCGCTCATTAAGTCGTCCTTGCTCCACGCCTCGGGAATCAACATCCGTAGAGCGTGCTCCGGATCCCTTCCGCCCTCGACCAGTAGTTCAAGTACGTTGTCGATAACCGCGGTGTCGCTCTGATCCTCATCGGTTACGGGTTTTATCTTCTCTATTTTCTCCCCGAACCGTGAATCCGAAAGATCGTTCTCCCGTGCCTTCATCCAGTTCAGGTTGCCGCGCAACGTGTTTATCTCGCCGTTGTGTATAATGTTCCTGTAGGGATGGGCTAACTCCCACGCACCCAGCGTGTTGGTGCTGAACCGTGAATGTACGAGCACCAGACTCGACTTTACCTCCGGTTCCGACAGGTCGGGGTAGTACTTTCGTACCTGGTGGTTGGTGAGAAGTCCTTTGTAGACGATCTTTCTGCGGTCGAGGCTACAGATGTAGAACCTGTCGGTGTCCCTGACATCCGAGTTCTCGACCGTTTTCTCTATCACTCGTCTTAATACGTAAAGCTGTCTGTCGATCTCTTTGGGTTCGAGGTCCTGCCGTGGTTCTACGAAGAACTGTCTTACGTCGGGTTCGGTTTCGACCGCAGTTGGACCGAGACTGGAGTTGTCTGTGGGGACGTCACGCCAACCCAGTACATCGAATCCCTCGGATTCGGCTTTTTTCTCTAATATGGATTTTACCTCCCTCCTTGCTTCCGGATCCCTGGGGAGGTAAAGTTGCCCTACACCGTATCCATCGAACTCCGGTAGACCGGAGACGTGTTTTTCGAAGAAGGCATGTGGTTTCTGTATCAATACCCCGGCACCGTCCCCTGTATCCTCCTCAGACCCACGTGCACCCCGGTGGTCGAGACTCTCCAGTACCTCGAATCCGTCCTCGATTATACCGTGGGACTTCTCACCGTCGAGATTCATGAGGACCCCGACTCCGCAGTTCGAACGTTGCCGGTCCGGCGCCAGTCCCCCTTTCTGATTGTCTTTGCGGTCCAAGAAAATTTCACCTCAAAATAGATTTTCGGTCGGCTTCAATCATCCAAGTTTTAGTATTAGATTTGGTTATTTAAACGTTATTATTTACACGTCAATTATCTTAAAAATTCAATTTTAGTACCACCATAAACTGTTACTTTAAAGAAAGGTTGACAGCAGATTTTAAAAAGAGTTATATGTCGCTTTCAGATCGACTAATTAACGGAGTGACCTGTGAGGGGAGGGTTCCTCCTGGGACTGGTCCGGTATTTTGCTTACTGTACTGGGGGGTTTCGGTGCAACTACCTCGTCAGTTCGAACTTGTTGTAAAGTTTGTAACTCTCTACCTGGTGGCTTGGTTCTCCTACTCCGGACTCCTCGCAGTCGACACAGTTGAAGTCGTCTGGATCGATGGCGCCCGGTATTCTTCTCGCGTAAACGAAGTTCCCACACGAATTGCATCTCGTACCATTCATCATGTCTTGCGTATGACGTATGTTACCATATCTCATATAGATATAAAAGACTAACGGGTAATTGCAAATTATGACAACAAGTATTTATACCATGGACACAAATTTTTTAGGATGGCTCTCGAAGTCAGGGACGCCGAGTCCAGGGACGTTCCCAGCCTCAGGATAGTTAAACAGCAGGCAGTCGAGGACGTCTTCAGCGGACGCGTCGACAGGTCGGAGTACGCCGACGAAGTCGCGGCCCAGGACCACGGGCTACGTGAACGGATACAGGACCCCGACCACGAGGTCTTAGTCGCAGAGACGAACGTGACGACGGTGGGATTCCTGATTTTCGACGGAGACGATGGAGAGATAACCTCAGTTTACGTGGCACCAAACCATCAAGGAAAGGGTGCCGGCACGAAGTTAATAGAGAAACTGGATGAAAGAACGGACGTAGACGACTTAGTGGTGGAGGCGCCGGAAGTCTCGGCAGGGTTTTTCGAGAAGGTAGGATTCGATGAAGTTAACGACACGGAAGAAGAAAAGGAACCAGGTGACAGAACAGAAGAAGAAAAGGAACGAAGCGGTAAGGGCGAAAGGGATAAAGGTAGCTCTGGTAATAAGGATATCAGTTACGTCTGGATGACCAGAAACTAGATCCAAGACAGCTACTATTTCGACGTTATCCTATCACCAACTCAGATAACGTAATCTATCGTTCGGGAGCGTTCTACTCTATCTCCGGCAGAGGCGGATTACTCGTCTGTATGCTCGGCGGTAGGTCGGTGTCGCCCGTCAGATACTCATCCATCTTCCTGGCTGCGTCACGTCCCTCACCTATAGCCCAGACGACGAGGGATGCCCCCCTGTTGGCGTCACCCGCCGCGAAAATGCCGTCCTCGGAAGTCATCATGTCGTCGTCGGTAAGTATGGTGCCGTCGTCACGTAACTCGATCCCAAGTTTCCTGAACGGCCCTGCTTCGGCACCACTGTATCCTATCGCTATAAGTACGAGATCGGCGGGTATCTTGAGGTCGCTGGCGATAACCTCCTTATCTATCCTGTTGCCGTCATCGTCGTAGTCCCACTCCACCCTTTCGGCTCGGAGATGGTCGACGTGTCCGTCGTCGTCGCTGTCGACGAACTCACGTGTATTGATCGAGAACTCCTCCACACCAGCCTCCTCCTGCGCATAGGTTTTCTTGTAGGTCTGTGGAACCTCAGGCCAGGGATTGTCCTCGGGACGTTCGTCGGGTGGACGTTTGTTGATCCCTACCTGGACGACCTGGCTTGCACCCTGTCTGTGAGCAGTGGCGACGCAGTCCGCACCCGTGTCTCCACCGCCTAGAACAACGACGTTCTTGCCTTCAGCCTCGACCCGTTCGCCAAGGATATCCTTGTCGTTGTTTAGTCGGTTCTGCTGGACGAGGTAGTTCATCGCGTAATGGATGCCGTCAAGATCGTGCCCCCGGAGAGTCAGTTGACGGGGTTTCTGAGCACCCACAGCGAGACAGGTGGCGTCGAACTCCTCGGTTAAAGTTTCAGGTGCAACGTCCTCCCCCACCTCGGTGTTGGTTTCGAAACCGATACCCTCACGTTTTAGCTGACGGATACGTCTGTCGACCTTGTCTTTCGCGAACTTGAACTCGGGGATTCCGTACGTCATCAGTCCCCCGGGTTCGTCGTCCCTCTCGTAGATCGTGACGTTGTGTCCGGCACGGTTGAGTTGCTGGGCGCAGGCAAGACCGGCAGGACCGCTACCCACCACCGCAACCTCGTAATCGGTTCTCTCCTCGGGAGGTTCGGGATGTATCCACCCCTTCTCCCACCCCTTGTCTACTATGGCACGTTCGATGCTTTTTATCGCCACCGAGTCCTCGTTGTAAGCAAGAGTACATCCGTCCTCACAGGGTGCGGGACAGGTGTATCCAGTGAACTCCGGAAAGTTGTTCGTCGCATGGAGCTCTTCCAAGGCAGCCTTCCAGTCCTCCTCGTACACGAAATGGTTCCACTCCGGAATGATGTTCCCGATAGGACATCCCGCCATACAGACCGGTACGCCGCAGTCCATGCAACGTTCACCCTGGTCACCCAGTTCGTCCTCGCTCCAGTCGGGTTCCCAGATCTCGTCGAAGTCCTCCTTCCTCTCGTCGCTATCCCTCTTTCCTATAGGTTTCCTGTCGTGTTTCTGGTAACCATCGGGATGGTTCTCACCCATCTAAACCACCATCCTTTTCTCCGGAATCCATACTGTCCTCGTATCCCAAATCCATGTTTACTGTACCTCCGTCCGCGACCTTCCGCGACCCCGCTTCTCCTGGCTTGGGAGGCGGATCGAGACGTATATCGACACCTTCCTCCATACGTTCCTCCACGACCTCGGCAAACGCATCAGGCATAACCTTAACGAAATTATCCCTGAACTCACTCCAGTTATCGAGAACTTCATTTCCCTTCTCGCTGTCGGTGTAACGGAC
>JBDGRN010000092.1:0-6668 GCA_042218125.1 Halobacteria archaeon
ATCCATCTATTACACTGTATGCACCAAAGGTAGCAAGGGCAAATCCCGCACCTACCACAGGACCTAAAATTAAAGTGAAGAGAACAAATCCTGTAACAGCAATTATATATTTAATTTGATAAAGGGAGGTATCCGTTGCCTCAAACCATCAATGGCGGTATCCCCCCAGAACAGGTTCGAACGAGAAGCATGCAAAAACTAACACCAGTTAGCTAATCTATGAACTGCATAACTCCTTCTTCCTGTTTGTCCAGCAACGTACCGGACCGAATCATGGACTGCACCGTACTTTCGAACTTGTCTTCATCGATACCTTCCTCCCGACATATCTCCCTGAGATCGTCGACATGAAACTTCCCGAGTTTGTCACCAATTTCTTCTGCGAAGTTTTTGATTTTGACGTGGCGTTCTTTCTGTGACTGGCTGGTACCTGACTCGATTATGTCGGCGTCGAACTCCCCAGTCTCGGGATCGCGGCCGACCTGGTCGAGGCTCTCCAAAACCAGGTCTTTCACCAGCTCTATGTCTTTTGGTTCTATTTTGGGGGAGAGTCTGGCGCGGGCGCTTGCTTCGGCGAGACGTATTATCGCCTCCTGCTTCCTGGCAGTAACCGGAACGACGTCATCGTTGTTAGGGTCACCGGAGTGACGAAGTTCAAGATAGAAATCCTTCACCATCTCGTCGGTTTCGTCAGTTAACTCAGGATAAATATTTCTCCGAGCATACGAGACGTATTTTCTGAATAGCTCTGGATCTATCTCGGGATCCATTTCGGAGTCCGTTATCTCACCGCCTTTCTGTGATTTCTGTACGGCGCGGTTTACTTTGTTGATGTGGCGGGAGATCCGTCTGTCCTTTTCCTCCGAAAGTTCATCCATTTCTAGGAAGATGAGGTCGAATCTACTCATGAGGTAGTCGGGTAGGTCGACTTGATCCACTATTGGTTCGTAGTCGTCGAAACGGTCGTGTTTCGGATTCAAAGCAGTAAGGAGACTACATCTTGCATTCAATGTTGGGTTTTTTCCTGCTTTGGCGACGGATACGGTTCCGTTGCTGAGGGCTTCGTTTAGTGCGCTTTGTTCTTCTTCCTCCATTTTGTCGAGTTCGTCGACGCATGCTAGTCCTTTGTCGGCGAGTACGAGTGCGCCGGCTTTTATTGTCCATTCTTCTTCTCCCATGTCGCTTTGTACGGCGGTTGCGGTTAGTCCGGCGTTTGAGGAGCCTTTTCCGTCGGTGAATATTGATCGGGGTGCGAGGTTTTTGGCGTACTGGAGGAGTTTGGATTTGCCGGTGCCGGGGTCTCCGACGAATGCGACGTGGAATTCGCCGCGTTTTCTTTCGCCGTCTGGTAGTTCTCCGCTGACGCCGCTGAACATCTGGAGTGCGACCGCGAGTTTTTCGTCTTTCATTCCGTGTATGGAGGGGGCGATGCTTTTCTGGAGTTTTTGGTGTATATCTGTGTTGGAGAGTATCTCGATTTGTTCGAGGTCTTGTTGGGTGATTTCGATTTGTTCGAACTCGGTGTCTTGGACTGCGATGTCTTTTATTTCGAGGTATCGGGTGAATGTGGCGCTGTTTTGTTTTCCGGGTTTTGCGCGGAGTATTCCGGTTAGGGTGACTCTGTCGCCTGGTTTTGCGATGTCGTCGGCTAGTTGTCCTTCTGCTATTGCTTTTATGTTTCTTGTTTCGGTTCCGTGGTCGGCGTGTTCTGGTGGTTCTTGTATCTTTATTTCTTGTCTGTCGGTGAATTCGCTTTGGCTGTATAGTATTTCGAATGGGCCTTTACGTTCGCAGCCGCTGCATTCGTGGGGTTCGGTGAATTCGTCTTTGGTTTGTTTTATCTGGGTTAGGGATCCGCATCTTTGGCATTCGAAGGTGGAGTTTTTGATTCGGGGTCTGATGCTGGTTCGGTTTTTGAGGATTCCGTCTATTGCTACGTAGTGGTTTATGTCGTTGCTTCGGAGGCTGCTTATAGAGTGGGTGTTGGGTAGGTTGGTTACGGTTATTTCTATCTGGCTTGGTTCTGTTTCGACACCCCAGTTTTTGAGTGATTTTTTGAGTGCTTTTTTGAGGAGATTGAATCCGTAGTCGGGGTCTTCGATGAAGCTGTCTGCTATTTCGATGTCCCAGGAGTAGAGGTCTTGGAAGCTGATGGATACTATGTTGGTGTCTTTTATGTCGAGTTTCCGTATTTCGTCGCGGTAGTACCTGGTTAGGAATTCTTTTGTTTGGTTGATTAGTTCCTGGGATTCTACTTCACTCATTCTGTATCGTTTCTTGTTTGGGTTTGGGTGTATGCTTCAGTTAGTAGATATTTAATTCTTTGTGTGACGCTTCGGCTATAGTAACCCCCTATTTGTTTTATGTGTTCTGTTGCTTTAAGTAACCCTCGGGGGGTGGATTTAATGTGTTCTCACCAAAAACGAAGACTCGAGTTATCTTTGAGTGTGTTTTGTAGGTTAATGTGTTTTATCTGTTCCAGTTATTTATAAACCCCACGGGGGGTAGATCCAAAGTGTTTAGCCTTATTCAAGGGAATAACAAAAACAACCAGAAACCAATCCTTAATGTGATTTATGTGTTTTATGTGTTCTGTACTTTTAAGTAACACCAGGGGGTGGATTTAATGTGTTTTCAGAAAAGAGCAGCCGACATAACAGTTAACACATTTTCTGTAGCCGATATATATGACACAAATTAAAGATAAAATCCAAAGCGTTCAACTTAATCAAGAAATCTCTTAATTCATCTATATACTACAGGTTAATGTGTTTTATGTGTTCTGTTCTTTTAAGTGACACCCGGGGGGTGGATTTAATGTGTTTTCAGAAAAGAGCAGCCGACATAACAGTTAACACATTTTCTGTAGCCGATATATATGACACAAATTAAAGATAAAATCCAAAGCGTTCAACTTAATCAAGAAATCTCTTAATTCATCTATATACTACAGGTTAATGTGTTTTATGTGTTCTGTTCTTTTAAGTGACACCCGGGGGGTGGATTTAATGTGTTTAGCTAAAAACTGAGTGGTTAGCTGTCAGAACATATGCAAACACTACTGTTTTCAACCTGGTTTACTGCATGGGTATGGACTGATTCCGCTAGATGGTACATACTGTCTTCAATATCTTGGGTCGGTATCCTTCCTCCATAGTAATGGTCTACACGGTTTTCTGAATACAACTTCTTTAGTCTTTCAGCCGTTTCCTTTTCTAATAGCTGTCCTTTTGAATTGTCGTATGCATCCTCATGGTTTTGAAAGTCTTGGGCATTTTTAAACGCGCTTTAGTTTGTTTCTGATGTGGTCTTCTATGTTTTTCACGGCACATTTTAGTACGACTTCTTTGTAGTGGTTGTACCACCATTTTCCGGCTAGGTAGTCGTCGTAACGTTTTCTTAAACTGAAGAACACTGACTCCGAGTTCGACCGTTGATGATAAACATCATCATCGATTCTTTTGTTATGTGCTTTATCTAAGCTAGTGAATTCTCGGTGTTTGATCACCGGCCGTACACCATTTTCCCGGAGAAAGCTACGCAATTCGTCGCTGTCGAATCCTTTATCTCCAGTAATGATATCTAGCTTGTCTAGATTTTTAGAGAGAAGTTTCCACGCAACTTTAGTGTCATGGGGTTTATTTGTACTTAAAGCTACGTCTAGAACCACGTTGTTTTTGCAGTCTACGAGTATCGTTGTTTTTAGGGCTTTGAAGCCGTAACCCGTTCTCCTCTTGTATTTACGGGATTTTTTGTTTCTGTCAAAACCCGTCGAATCTATTGCTTGAATATTTCCTAGTTCGTGGAGGTAACTGCTGTATTTTAAGAGTTTTCTCCAGAGCTCGGTAGGAAGACTTTGTTTCCGATTGCTAATCGTCGAAATATGGGGTATATCTTCGAAATCTAGCTCTAGAATCGATCTGATCCGCGGCATTTCGATGAGGTCGTCGACTAGTTCCCAGTAAGTATGGTCTCTGAAGTGTTTGATTGCGTGAAGAGACACCATTACCCAGTCACTGTATCCGCCGTCACCCTTCTTTACGGCGGGTTTTTCACCATCACAGACCTTTTTAGCTAGCGATACGCACGTTCTAGCGAAGTGGGCTAAGTAGCTTTGCATAGCCTTAAAAAGTCCACTTCTTTCCTTGATAAAATTAAGTCAGACAAACGTCATATATAACGCGTTTAAAAACGGCCGAAGCAAAGAAATCAGATCATTTTAATCGTCACCTTGAACCGTCTAGTAACTACCCTCGATTACTATCTCGTCAAGCGGCTTCCTGCCGCTCGGAACCTCCCTCTCCCTCAACTCCTCGGATAGAGACTCCCGTGGGGCCCGCCTTCCTATAGCGCACATCGCCTCCACCTCGAACTCCTCGGGAAGTTCGACGGTTTCGCGGGCGGCGTCGTAGTCGAACCCCTGCATTCCGTGCACCACGAGTCCCCGGCGGGCGCCTTCGAGCGCCAAGTTCTCCCAGGCCGCACCGGCGTCGAACGAGTGTGTGCGGGCCGGGTTCCCGTTGTGGTCGAAGGTGGTTTTCGATGCAATCACGACGAGGACAGCGGCGTCCTTCGCCCAGGCACGGTTGCCCTCGACGAGTAGGTCGAGGTATTCGTTCCAGTCGTCGCTCTCCCTTGTCGCGATGAAGAAACGCCAGCCCTGGTTGTTGTAGCTCGACGGCGCCCACCGCGCGGCCTCGAAAAGCGGCATGTACTCGTCCTCGTCGAGCAGTTCGCCCGTCATTCCCCGTGGCGACCATCTGTTCAGGAAGAGGGGGTCGACTTCGTACTCCATCTCTCTGTGTTCGCGGACTTCGTCTATGAGTTCGTCCATAGAGAAATAATTGTACTTACCACGAATAAAAAATGTTCCGCCGTTTTTAAACGCACAGATCTTCGTGATTCTTGATAGTCAGGATATATAATGAGGTCTGGTATTCGGGGTCCAAATCGACTCAGATAACCCGCGTTTAAAAATGCCCAAAGTCTTTAATCTCCCCACCAGCCATACATATGAGGAATGCTTCGATCGATCTTTCTATACTGGAGAAACTAAGTTCGGCGACACTACCGTTATAGCCATCTATAGATCTTAGTTTTCTTATACTCTCCAGGTATCGGCAGGCCTTGGTTAACTGAGTTTTCCAGCTTTCTCCACTCTCTAATCCCTCTTCATATTCGGTATCGAGAGGTCCTTTTTCGAACGCTCTCTCCGCGTCCTCAAGGTTATCCAGTAAATCATTTGGATCACTCAATTTGAAATTAACCTCCCTTGTAGATCATTATTTATGTCGAGCTGTTTATCTGATTCATATAGCTTTATTCCTTCACTCCAGATTTGTCGTATTTCATCTAGGTAGCCTTTTATATATTGTAGTGATTCAACCGATATGTCGAAGCCATACCGTTCGCCGTTGAACCTCATTTCTTCGAGTTTTTTCCTTACTTTATTTGCTTGCCTCTGGTTTTCTGCCTGATCTCCCTCCACCAAGATCCATAGGTCTATATCACTTTTTCTGTCGGCTTGTCCTTTCGCTACACTGCCGTATAACACGATTAGATGTACTTGTTCTAGCTCCATGAGGAGTGCATCTGTCGCGAACTTCACGGGGTCCTGAAACTCATTTTGTGGTATCCGTAGGTATGGGTTCTCTGGTCTCTGGATCACTTCTCGGTTGATCGACAAGAGTTTTTTTCCCGCTTTTTTCTCTACCTTGACTAAGTCATTTTCTATTAGGACAGGGGATGCGAGCCTTACAGAGCGTTCTGATAGAGAGAGGTTTCGTGCTAATTCTGCTTGGCTATACTGGCTAAATGGGTTTTCAGTTAGGAAAGCTAGGACTGGTTGGGTTGCTTTATGTTTGAACAACCCAGGTTTTTTGAGTGGAATTGGTATTGAAACTTCAACACCCCCACCATCACACGTGACACGTGACATACTACGTGATACGTGGTAAGTGTACTTAAACCCACGTTACTGTAATATTTAAAATGATGCTTAACTGTATTCAGACAATATAGTAACCGGATCCCCACAACCCACCACCGTTCTTTGATTCAGTAGTTTTCAGTACAACCAACAATAAAGCCAGTTATACTGTTTTCGTTGAAGCTAGACCACTTCTTAACTCTACCATCTATTTGAGTCCCTTCACTATCACCACCACACTTCACAGTGAGAGGTGTGCTATCTAGTGGGAGATATGTGTTTTTCGACTTGTTTGGTTCCTTTATAGCCGAGGGACTAACGCCGGAAGAACGGTCGCTAGAATCTTGCTCTAGCGTTGGAAAACCAGCGTAATCACCATGCGACTTGTAGTCGCAGGGTTTCGCCGTCTCCATTCTAGAGCTAGATAGATACTTTCTCCCCACATTTATTGCTCCTGCAACATCCCTGTCACAACCACTAAATTTCTCACCATCGACTTTACATTCGTCGTTATCGCATTTTAAGTAACCGCCATCTCTACATTTTTTCAGATTATTCGACGCTTTAACTGTAGTACTTTTACATCCGCATCTGGGACAGTATCTACTAGTTCCCCATGGATTAACTTTCTCAACATTTATATCCATTAAACCTGCTTTATACTCAGTATACTTCAGTAGTTCCCCTCTAGCCCAACTAGATACACTCCAACTAGTTACTCCACCACCTTTCTCCGCCT
>JBDGRN010000015.1:0-6615 GCA_042218125.1 Halobacteria archaeon
TGATGATGTACTCCGCGCCTTGACGAAAGTCGAGGGTAACGTGAAGTGACGGAGCCATCAGCTCCGACATGGGAACTGCAGCCGCCGACCGCCTAACCCACTTCCAGATCACCGTCGACGCCGAACGCTGGTTGGAATGGGCTGAACAAAAAAACATCCATCCTTACGTTCAGGCCTATATCAAACAAAAACCTGAGAAACTTATCGAAGAAAATGTGTTTGAGAGCACAATTAAAGCAACTCCGAGATCGTGGGCAGTTGTGTCCGACTACTTATACAAAGCTCAAGAGCAAGGATTAAGCACCCAACGCCAGGGCAACCAGCCTAGCGACCTTCAGATCCTCCTAGAAGGCCGTATCGGGCAGAAAAACACCGCTGATTTCATCGCAAGCATCGAGCAATACGGCAAGCTCTATCCGCCGGAGGAATACCTCAAAGCGTTGAACGATTCCAAGAACCCTCAACGGTTGCTGGAGATGGCACCTATCGAGATGACGCCGAACTTCGGGTTGATCTTTAGCCTAAGCGAGTATTGCGCTAAACAGGACAACCCGGTGGATGCATTGATCGATGCTATGCTGGTGTTCAAACGGTTTACTAAGTGCCAAGACAACGTTAACCGGGAGGATATGTATCGAAGCGCGGTCAGCATCCTCTCCGGCCGGTTGATGAAACAATCCTCGTTCTGGGAAGTCGTTCAAAACGACAAGTTCGCCAACGAGCTATCCCCTGATGTTACTGCTATTCCAGAGCTAAAAGAACTGGAACAGAAAGCTAAAGCCGCTTAACGGAATCGGGGCGGGGCGACCCCGCCCCTTAAGGAGGAAATTATGGAAAGGTACATCGTTTACTGTGATCGGAAGACTCTAGAAGAAAGAATAGCTAAGTTTAAACGAATCGATTACCGTATTCGGGATAGCGATGAAATCAAGACTGAACTTCAAGAAGATTTCGGATTTCCTGAGGTGTTCGAAGAGCCGTTTTGTTTCTTAGAAGATCCGAAAGATAATAAGGGTAAAGAAGTTAGTTTCGGGTTTCGAAGTAACGGTCACATTGCAAACCGCTTGCTAGAGGTGTTCGGCGATCAGAACGAATTCCTTCGCCGACGCTTAACTTATGAAGGGTTAGAAGACGCTCAAACCTATTTAGATGCACTCTATCAAGGAAACGAGCTCGAATTGGCGCCGGAAACAGAGGCGCAAGGGATGGGTTTAGTCTTTCGGATGGGACATTACATCCGAACTCTTAAAGAAGGAATAGATAGTATGATGTTGTTCAAACGGTTCGCTGAAACAGGAGAACGGTTTCGGGAACGGAATTATAGTTTAGCGATAGAAGCTATCGCTGACTACATTACTCGATATGCAGTAGACGATGGTTTTGAGCTAGCCTACGGACTATTCAACAACCAAATTTTCACTCAGCAAATCGCAAAAGATCTCAAAGAGAAAGAGGACAGTTCTTTTTGGGATGTATACTTAAAAGCAAGGCCTTTTCCTGCTAGAAATAACGGAGAGCGAGATTATACCGGAGTAGCCGGTTCCTAGAACTAAAAAACTGAAACAAAAAGCTAAAACACTTAACGCGGACCCTGCAAAACTATGGAAAGATACATCATTTACTGCGATCGGGAAACTTTAGAAAAACAAGTAGCCAAACCTAACAAAAACTATCAAATCCGAGACAGCGAAGACGTTAAAGCGGAACTTCAAGAAGATTTTGGGTTCTCTGAGGTGTTTGAAGAACCGTTTTGCTTGGCGGAGTCTTCCAGCCTTAATTGCGACGACTGCAATGAGATGGTAACCGATATAGAACGATCTGGGTTTCGTCGAGGAACTGCTAACTCTATAAGCGAATCTTTGCTTAAAACCTTCGGCGATCAAACCGAGTTCCTGCGCCAGCATCTAACTTACCAGGGTTTAAGAGAAGGCCAAGAGTACCTTGATTCGTTATATCGGGGCGAGGAGTCCGACCTAGCGCCGGAAACCAGCGAGCAAAACAACGGTTTGATCTTCCGGCTGGGGCATTATGCCCAGACCGTTGAGGAATTGGTTGACAGCATGCTCTTGTTTAAACGGTTTGCTCAGTTAGGCGGTCGATTCCGAGAAAGAGCTTACGAAACTGCGCAAGCGGTTTTGGGTACCTATGCGGTTTGTCTCGACGGAAACAAACTGATGGGAAACGAAACGTTCAAGCAACAGATCGCCCACGATATCGTAAACGACACAACGCTTTGGGATCTTTATCTTCACGCCGAGCAACCGCCCAGAGTAGCCGGTTCCCAGAACGGTACCCCATCATAGAAACAGTTCGTGCAAGGAAACTTATGTCTGATATCCAACCTGCAACCAAAGAAAGCTCCCTCCAAGAAAAGCAGACCTACTTCAAAAAACTCATCCAGATCTGTCTCTACGAATACTTGGCGTTCGGTCAGCTTTTGCACTACATCCCGAGAGAGGTAGTAGAGGATAGCGACCACGTCGGCTACACCGACGGCAAAAGCATTCACTTCGGCAACGAGTTCTTCCGCTTTAGCCCAGGCCAACAAGCGTTTATTATCCTCCACGAGGTACTGCATGTGGTTCTGCGCCATCCCACCCGAGCCAAGCAGTTTATCGAGCCTAAAGACCGCATGCTTTGGAACTGCGTAACCGACTGCATCATCAACTATGCGTTAGGCTCGGAAAACCCGCATGTTACCAACGACCTGAAAAAGCTGGAACCGCCTCAAGAAGAGATCTTTAATTTTACCAGCCTCTCTAAGCTCTTAGAGGAGGAAGTTCCGCCCTATCAGGAGTGCGGGGATACCCGCCGGGACTGGTCGGCGGAAGAGCTTTTCAAGCACGTCAAACGGCTGATCGACAACTCCGACAAAAAGGAGGAGATCGAACAAAAGCTGGGGCAGATGGATCAGCAACTACGCGGTCAAGCTTCGGGCGGTGAAAGTATGCCGTCTACCTTAGGCGACCTCGCTGAGGAAGAGCTCGGCGACGGTGGCGCCGACCCGGAAGAAGACCTCCCGCAGGTAGACAGCGGTCGCGTCGGCGATATGGTCTGGGAGCAACGGGTTCGTCAGGCCGCGGGCAACGATCCCTCCGGCGCGCTCAAGCAGTTGTTGGGAGATCTGCCCAAACCGAACACCGACTGGCGAAAGGTCTTACGGGACATGGTAGCCACCAAGCTTCAGCCGGTTTACGTGAAAAACTGGCGCCGGCCGTCCCGTCGGACGCCGACAGGCAACCCGTTTTTCCCGGCACGAGACCGCAAACGGGGCGTCAAAAACATCGTGGTGTTTCACGACGCTTCCGGATCTTGTTGGGACGAGAAAACGGTTCGGGAGTTTCTAGGAAACATCCAGGATATCCAGCAAAAGATGAAAGCCAACCTCACCTATATCCCCTTTGACGCGGATATCGCCGAACCTATGCAGGTGCCTTACACCGGTCGGACGATTACCGATATGCTAGAAGCCGGCGACCTCGAAGTTCGGGGTGGAGGCGGTACCAGCTTCGACCCGCCCATGAACTGGCTAAAGCAGAAAGAAGGGGATGTTGATGTGGCGGTGATGCTTACCGACACCTACGCGCCGATGCCGGAACGTAAACCTCAGAAAACGCCATTTATCTGGGCTGTGGTGGACAACGAGCAGTTCGTTCCACCCTTTGGCAAGATGGTTTATATCGAGCCTGCCCTCAACGAACTTTAAGAGTTTGAGTACTTTGCTTAAACGCTGTTGCCTATACTAGGAGTTACCGTGTTCTGAGAAACCTATGCGGATTAAGGCCAACGCCCAACCCGGCACCGGGGATAAAGGGGTAACCAACCTCAAAACCAACCCGACTCGAAAGTCCGACCCCTACAACCTGTTCTACGGCACCGCCGAACGGGTACAGGTGGCTTGTTCGGAAGCGCTTTTGGAAGATCGTTTTGAACAGGAAGAAGCGATCGCGCTGACGGACTGGCTCCAGAAAGCGGTGTTTGGGCTTAACGCGTTCCACTACCATATGGTCAAAGGAAAGCTGGGCGCGTTGTCGCGGTTCTGTTTTTCGGAATCAACCCAACAAAAGTTAGACCAGTTGGTAGAAAGCTGGCAACCGATCTATGGCGGGTCGGCGGACTTCCAACTGTTCTGCCAAAACCGGCCGTTGCATCTGCTCAACAAGATCCGAACAGAGACCCGGAACTTGGAGCTTTACTTTTTTAACTCTCTAGAAGATGAACGGACCTTAGAACGGTTGAGCCGAGAACAGGAACCGTTTATTGAACGCGTAACCAGCGTTTTGAACCGGTTGAGTTCGGTGTATTGGTTGCTAACCCAACGGGAGCGTAGCCTCCAGCAAACGCAACCGATATACTGGTCGGGAGAGACCCCCGAGTTAACGTTATTCTTAGAAAGCTATGTCGATCCTTCCTGATTTCAAAATCAGAGAGTACGCGCTATCCGAAGGTATGATAACGCCGTTCTGCGAGGACCAGATAACACCTGGCCGTTTGGGAACGGGGTTGTCTTGCTTCGGGTACGATATCTCTCTTTCCCCGAAAGAGTTCAAGATCTTTCAACATATTCCCGGTAAGGTGGTAGACCCCAAAGCGTTTGACCTAGACCACCTAGAACCGACTCAGCTTAACCAAGACGGCAACGGCCGGTTCTTTTGGTTGCCTGCCCACAGCTACGGGTTGGGGGTAGCGGTGGAGAAACTAAACATCCCCGACCGGGTTATGGTCTTAGCCGTCGGCAAATCCTCTTACGCCCGTTGCGGGGTTGAGGTTAACCTTTCCCCGGCCGAGCCGGGGTGGCAGGGGTACCTAACCTTGGAGCTTAGCAACAGCTCCCCTTCTGATACCAAGGTTTACGCCAACGAGGGGATTTGTCAGCTTGTTTTTCTTGAATCAGAATACGGCCGTCCTGAACAAACTTACCCGGAACGAACCGGGAAATACCAAAACCAACCCGATAGAGTTGTTGTTGCGAAGGTGAATTAAAAATATGACAAACGAAGAATTTGCACCTGAGGCCTATGCCGGGCCTCCAGTCTTTTTGCGGACGTATTCGCGCAAAACCGGCGGTCAGCGGGAACGTTGGTCGGAAACAGCCGATCGCGCGTTAAAAGGCCTTAAAGAACTAGGCAACTTAACCGAAGCAGAATCCGAACAGATCGGAATTTATATCAAAAACCAAATTTCCCTACCCTCCGGCCGTTGGCTTTGGGTCGGCGGAACGGATTGGGCAAAACAGCAACGAAATTATCTCGGTTGCTATAACTGCGCGGCAAATCATATAGATGATCCTTATCTCTTTGGGCACCTTGCTTATATGGCCATGCAAGGAACCGGCACCGGAGCGGTTCTCGAAGAAAGTTCTATTCAAAAATTACCTATTGTTGCTAATCGACTAAAAGTTGAAGTTATCAGGTCTCCCGGTGAGGTTCCCGCTGGGGAGCGTAAAGAAAAAACTGAGCTGTTTCGGCAGGGCCGGTTCTTAAAGGTAATCGTCGGCGACAGCAAAGAAGGCTGGCGCGACACCTACCAGGCGTTGATCGACGCTGCTTACGACGATTCCGAACCTTCCGGCGTTTATGAGATCGAGGTACGCTTGGAAAACGTTCGGCCCAAAGGGGAAAAACTGAAAGGCTTTGGTGGCGTTGCCAACCCCAACAGCTTGCACGAAGTTTTCCCCAGAGTTGCTGAAATTCTAAACGGGGCAGTCGGTCGCAAGCTCAACGCTGAAGAGTGTTGTCTGCTGATCGATGTTATGGCTGAGGCTATCGTGGCAGGAAACCTAAGGCGCACAGCGGGTTTGAGGCAGTTCGACGCCGACGCGCCACTTTTGAAGATGAGCCTCTGGCAACAGACCGAAAACGGGTGGCAGATCGACCCCAAACGCTCGCCACTACGAATGGCCAACCATAGCCGGGTCTGGCACAGCAAACCTGATTACGAAACCATCCGCGATGCTGTTGAGAAACAGCACGCTTCCGGAGAAGGCGCGATCTTTTACGCGCCGGAGGCGATCGCGCGGGCCAACGCCGATATCTTTCCCGATCGCGCTACCAAACGGCAGTTTATTCAAGCCTACGAAAACGGTAAAGGATCCCAAGAGATCCAACAAGCTTTTATCTCCCGGTATAAGGAGCATATCAACCAACGTGAGCTAAACCATCGCCTAAGCCGTTACTCGGCGAACCCTTGCCTAACCGGCGAAACGCAAGTGTTAACTCGGCAAGGCCCGGAGCAGATCAAGGACCTGGTAGGAAGAACTGTTGAGATATGGGACGGCAGTAGCTGGGTAACCGTTAACAGTTTCCGCCAAACCGGACGCGACGAGAAGGTCTTTCGGATAGAGCTTTCCAACGGCGACGCCTTTTACGCTACCGCCTACCACAACCACGTTATCTCCGGCGGGTCTTTGAAAACGACCTTGGACCTAGAACCGGGCGATAAACTAGAAACGCATACCTGGGGCTGGTCGGAACAAGGGCCTTTCAAGCTAGGCTCAGCAGTAATCCGGGCTACCCGAAACTTAACCGTTAAAAGCGTCGCGTTTAGCCACGTCGCCCCCAAGGTTTACTGCTGTACCGTTCCCACTACCAACCGGTTTGCCTTAGCCAACGGTTT
>JBDGRN010000037.1:0-4961 GCA_042218125.1 Halobacteria archaeon
CGACGTATGGCTCTACCTGGAACTGAGGTGTAGTTCATCCATCATTTCCCGGAATCCCTCACAAATACCTGAATGATAGAAAACCACCTGAAACATATTCAGAGAAAAGACGAGGCTTCCTACCAGAAAAGCCACTCCTCCTACAAGCAAAACCCACTCTACATCAACCACTCCACCTATATATACCAGAAAACAGGACCCCAAAATCAGTACAAAATCTACATGAGATAGCTTCGAAATATACAGGTCATCTACCATGGGCACCTCCTCCAGACCCAACAGGGAACTATACCTATCCACCCAAACCAAAAACGGAACTATATGATAAAGCGAACCCATCACCACCAAAGAAACCACACCAATGTATAAAATATGAGCAATCCCCACGTCCCCAACCACCGTAAACAGGGGATGAGTAAACAAGGAATGTTCAAAAATCCCGAAAAACGATAAAACACACCAGACAACAAGAAGTACAGCAGCGGAACAATACCTACGCAACAACGGATTCCACCCCTGCCCCGATAGAAAAATATGACGCAACACCACCAAAGAAACCAGAAAGAGAGAAATTAAAACCAGAACTACCCCAACCTTCACCATGATAACCCAGCCAAACATTCTACCCCCACCGAGTAAAACCACCGACACGAAAAACAGTACTGCCTCCAGAACACGAACCTTTCTCCAGGCAACCCCTATATCGGTCTGGGTAAACATCTCCACAAGCTGATAAACCGCACCGATAATCACCGAAAACACCACACCAAAAACACCGAACGTCGCATGCCCATAGAAAAGGTTAACGCGGTTCAAACCCACCACGAAACCCCCACTGACGTACCGAAACGCGAGATAGAAACCCAGGGAAGTCGCCACAACCAAGAAGAACAGGGTAAAGACAAAATGCAACTCCGTTACATCACCCGGAAACCCCAACGTTCTCGCTATATTGTAAACGAACACCCAGAAACCCAGTACCATCAACCCACCAAAAACCGGGAGGCCGGTATAGAAACCCAGATACAACGACGCCAGGAAACCCGGTAATGCTCCCGCCACGAGATAAAGCTGAGTTTTCGCCAGATTCACGGAATAGAGTTTCCGACCACTCCATACCGGCACAAACTGGCTCACCGCCCCCATAATAGTTATACAGATCCATCCAACCAGCAACGAATGCACGTGAACAAGCTCCATCCCTCTACCGGAAAAACCCACGAAAACAGCCGTAACAGAGCCAAAAACCAGGAAAACCAAACCCACCAAGAAATGTACCAGTGGAACCCTGTTAGGAGGCTGCCGCTCTACGTCAATCTCACCCATAAGACCAGACATACAGATCAATATGAAATAGTACGAAGGACAGGTAGACTGTTATCCCGAACATGTTAGCAAGAAACTGTAGGTACACCAGTGAATAACATAAATATATGGCCAACATCGATAACTACAGAGAATACAGTAATGATAGCTTCAATCCAGTAACGGTGCAAAACGACGGTGAAGATAAGGTAGTCTTCGCGTTCTTCGAGAAAAACCAGTTTATACCTGTACATTCTCCCAACAGCAAACTCACAATGACGGTATGGCGAGGTGAAGGCATACTGAGAACCGAGAACGGAGATCAGGAAATTTCGGAAGGCGACGTAGAAGTCGTCGAAGCAGGCGAACCGAGAGGAATAAAGTCCGACGATTCTAAGCTAGAAACCATCATGGTCGTTTCACCACCACCCGGAGAAGAAGGACACCGAATGGTGGAAAGAGGTATCCGTGAAGGCAAGTTCGAGCCAGATATAGACCAATAAATAAGAATAATCCACTGCTAAATCCAGAACAAGACCGTCATTCTCCGCGACACCACCAACTTTTCCCCTCTCCCCAGCTGTAGAGTTTACTTACTTTTTAAATAAATTTTAGCTGTTACACGAACATCTTCGGGTAAACCAAGATAAATCATCTCGACCTCTCTACCAGTATGTCGAAAAGACTCGACGTAAGAGAGATACCAGCGGTAGACAGACACGCGAAGATACACGAAGAATTCGAGAAACTCGAGTCCGGTGAAGTTTTAGAACTCGTGAACGACCACGACCCCCGACCCCTCTACTACGAGATGAAGGAAGAGGTACCGAGCTTCAATCAGGAAGAATACACCGTCGAAGAGAAGGAGTCGAACAAGTTCGTGGCGGAACTCCCGAAAAAATGACGGAGGATACCGAAAACCAGGTTATTAATCTCGGTGAAATAGCGACCGGTCCGACCGAAAAACTGTTCCAGAACCCAACTACGGTAGGGTTAAACCTCGAACGGGACGATGAAATTCCTCCACACAGCCATCCCGGTACCGAGATAGTTTTACATCTCTGTGAAGGTGAGATCGAGTTAGGATTAGACGACGAACGACTCACTCTAAAGGGAGGCGATGTTACCAAGTTCGACGGCGGAAAAGAGATATCTCTAAAAGCACTGGAGAGATCAGCGGGAGTTCTGTTCTTCGGATGAACATATTCGGGGAAACATGAACTCCACAACAACCCGAAAGTAAAATTACAGCTATGCTCGAAAACACCGAGAAATACCTCGAGAAAACAGATCTGTCACGTGAACACGTAGAACTGGACGTAGGCGACCTACCCCCACCCGAGCCGTTAAAAAACACGCTCGAGAAACTAACGGAGCTCGACGACGACGTCGCAGTGGTTCAGTACAACGACAGGAAACCCAAATACCTGTTTCCGAAACTCGAGGAAAGAGGATACAGCCACCAGACCTACGAAGACGAGAGAGTTGTAACAGTAATCTGGAAAAAGTAACCAAGAAACAGCAAATAGGAAGAATACCAGGGAAGCAGCTAAAAAATTAAATAAGAACAGCTGCGAACTCAGTTACCGCCGAACATGTACGGACAAACAGATAGGGAGCAGAGGTACAAATAAAGCTATATGGACGGAGACAAAAACCCTTCACCCAGGATACTGTCGGACGTCGACGGGGAAGAAAAAGCCAAGATAATTGTAGAAAAGATGCTGGAAGAGAAAAAATGCGTCTGCGGGGCAGAGATAAAGGAAGACGACGAAATCTACGCGGAGTTCAAAGAGGTCGCACAGGAACTCCAGTCAGAACAGAAATAAACCCGAAACCTCCCCTAGCCCACACCAGTTCTCCACGAATATCTGGCACCGTCCAAGTATATCCGGGACCGTTTTTTCTTGTTTGGAGTTGAAGCTATAAATTTTCCAGACATTCAATCCAAAGTTTCTAACTCCTTTATAGACCCTTCTTTCCGGTAACGGTCTAGCTTTTCAGTTAATAAACGGTTAATTGCAACCGATTTCTCGTGGTTCCGAACTCTAACTTCTACGAGTTCGTATCCGTGTTTTTCTGACAGGTCGTTAGTCGAAACGAATACCGCCTTAGCCAACGTCTCGGCCTGTGGACAGAACTCTGTCGTGGGTGTGAATTCGATCAACACTGTATTTTCATCCTTCTCCGCGTACCTCAAGCCAGCGCGGGGGTGTCGAGTATCGAGGTTCAGTCGTGCGAGATTATAGTTGAATGTCATGTCGTACACCTTCCTTTCCTCGAATATTCCACGTATAACGCTGTGTAGCCCTGTATGTTCTTCACCGGTAAGAACCTGGTACCCCTCGAGAACATCACTCGGTTCAGGCAGGTATTCTGGTTCATACCTCTCCTTCGGAACGAAATTTTGGTCTTTCTCCGTTCCGTTCCTGTTGAAAAACCCCATGAATAGGGATTTGTCTCCGAACTGCGAGTAGGTATCCCCGAACATGTTTCGGTAACTGAACATGTTCGGATAAACTCACATCTCCGTATCCATACAAACTACCTAGCATGGAACAGATCCCGAAGACCGAAACGAACCCCAGAAATAATAAAGAAGATACACTCCAGCATCTCGCATGCGATGACTGTCGCAAGATTCTTCAGGTAGCCGGGGAGTACAGTTCAGTCAACGAAATAATGAGTGAACTGGACATACCCCGTAGCACGTTATACCGTAAACTCGAAAAACTCAACGAAGCAGGTCTGGTCGAGGAAGGCGTCAAACTCAGGGCCGACGGCCGACACACACAGATCTACAAGAGAAAGTACGAATCAATCGAGTTCTCGTTAAAATCAGGGGAGATAGAAATAGAACCCGACGAAAAAATATAAACCAAAAGCACTCACCACCCCCCGACATTGAAAATACCGGGAAACAAAAGTTCTTACTCAACGTTTTAAAGGATATATTCAGCAAATGCCAAGTAAAAAGATCCATCCGGGAGCCGAACTCCGTCTCAAACTCCCGGAAGACACCTGGATAAGCCAGATATCACGTGGACACTCCACCGGAGACTTCCGAGTCCTCGCAGCACTCGCCAAAGACAGTAAGGGAGCAGGTCTACTCGAAATACAGAGCGACGAGATAGACGAAATAAATAAAGAAATCCAGTCACATAGAGAGATAGAAACAGTAGAAATACTCGAAAGCCGCAGCGAACACTGTCTACTCCAGTTCGAAACAACTAATCCACTACTGTTGTTCGCAGCACAGGAATCAGGCGTCCCTCTCGAAACACCCCTCAGTATTAAGGATGGAGAGGCGCTCTGGCAGCTAAATCTACCGCGCAGAAAACTCTCGGATTTAACCGACCAACTAGATAACTTCGGTATCGAGTACGAGGTGGAGTACGTCAAAGAAACTCAGATAGAGAGTTTACTTACCGAACGGCAACGCAAACTCGTCGAAAAAGCCATTGCAGAAGGATACTACGAAACACCGAGGGATGCCTCACTCACGGAGGTCGCCGATTCTCTCGGTATGGCGAAGTCCACTTGTAGCGAGATCCTACATAGAGCCGAAAGCAAAATAATAAAGGAAAGTATGGAGTTCAACTAACTGAACTCCGGCACAAGGAAAATTTGAATTCCGCAAATAACCTACCTGAATT
>JBDGRN010000037.1:5061-6594 GCA_042218125.1 Halobacteria archaeon
ATAACAGTAAGCCCCAGAAACCCCAGCAGGTTCAGATACATATGTGCCTCAACCAGGTTTCCGTCAATCCCCTTGAATGCGAACTTAACACCGATCAACGTACCGGCAACAGAGAAAACGAGTGCAACGAGTACGGTGTTCAAACCCACCTTGCTTCTGTCCGACTTCAGCCACATCCACAGATATACCAGAAAGAAACCCACTGCAGCAAGTCCCTGAAGAAATCCCCCCAGTTGAAACAAGAGCTGGTAGCTCCCATGGTACATACTGTACGTAAGCAACAACGGTGCAGCTGCAGCCGAAGTCAAGACAACATAGGCGGCTAAAGAAGGCGGCGAATCTACAGCATTAAACCTGGGTAGAAGCCTGAAACCCACCGAATAAATAAGTAGAGCCGCAGTCCCGGCGGCGAAGAGATGTGTCGTTGCTGGCGTAATTCCCGCTATATTTAGAGAAACAGTCGCAGTTATAAGATACAGGTAAGTTATTACTATAAACAGGTTACTGGCTTTATCCACATCCCTTCTATCGGCGTTCACGTCGCTGGTACCGGTCTTACCCGAAACCGCTTCCCGCCATATAGTCCCCGTTAATGTAACGACAAGTACCGCGATCCCGAGGCTCCAGAACCATATCCCGATCCGTCGGGATATCCCGTGTCCGAACGCCATCAACAAAACCCCGAATGACGATAGGAAATACTGTACAGCAGGTGGTATCGATGACTCCGTTCCGCTGCTGAAATAGCTGGGAACTAGGGTGTAGGTTTTCGCAAATATAACCATGAAAACGAATCCGTATAGCCCCAGCACCACCCAGGTCTGTCGGGAAAAATTAATCCAGGGTGTAGCCACGAACTGCCAAACCACCAGAAAGAAACATGCAGTGGCTACGTATCTCCGGCTCCATCGGTCTATCGCAGGCATGTTTTTCTTAAAATTTTAACCTATTTCATTCAACCTGTAAAGATTCATGTATCCTTTATTTCGGCATCAAGATTTTCGGGTTTAAAATGATGGCAGGTAATTTTAGAGACAGTTATTTTCTCCATTCTTTGGACCCCTTTCTACTACCACCCGGTGTATTTCAATCTCGTTTCCCGCCTCGAAAGCCTCTTCGGCAGACCGACCTTCATGTGCTTCCTCAAATGCGTCGCTATCTCGCCAGTTTTCGTAGTCATCAAACGAATCCCAGAAACTCATAGTTACATGTCCCTCCGCATCGACCGGCGACATAACCCTAATTCCACGAAAACCCGGCTGCTCCTCAATACCATGGCTGGTACTCAGCCGGTCTACAAAAGTCTCGACTCTTTCCTCGGGTATTTGAACACGGTTAGACACCACTATCAAGCTAAATCACCATATGTAGCTTGAAGTGCACTAAACGAATAACTAATTCCGAACATGTTCAATAAGACTTTTCCCCACCTGGTAAAACACAACTCTGGAAAGCCGTAGATAACTTCTATAATTTCAATCCATCTATTACACTGTATGCACCAAAGGTAGCAAGGGCAAATCCCGCACCTAC
>JBDGRN010000056.1:0-6249 GCA_042218125.1 Halobacteria archaeon
TATACTCTGGATGTCTGTCCTGGAATTCTCGATAGAACTCTCTGAACAACTCCTCTTCAACCAACTCATCCTCAACTACAGTGGTGGCGTTCGTGATTCTGTCGTCGATACCGAGGTAGCAGGGAGCCTTATATCCATGTTGTTGTAGTAGGTCATGGCAGCGTGAATGGAATGTCTGTATCGGTGCATCCGCCAACTCATTTATACTGTAGTCACTGTGTTGGACGATCCGTTCCTTCATCTCAGTCGCCGCACTCTTAGTAAACGTAACCAGAAGGACATCCCGTGGCTCTACAGTTTCTTTATCTATAATCTCAGCATATCTTCTGGTGATAGTGAAGGTTTTACCGGTGCCGGGGCCAGCATCCACAAGATATACTCCCTCGGTGTTGTTTATGAGGTATCTCTGTTCCCGATTCGGATCAGGCATCTACATCTCACCTCCATTCATGTTTTTGAGAAGTAGGTCTCGGTATTCGATCCTTCTATACTCTGGTTCCCCCGATTTTCCCTCAACCGGAAACCTCTCTTCCCCCCGACGATATTCATTCAGCTCCTCAATACAAATATCCAGAAACTCCTCGAATGCATCGACGTCCTCCTTGAAATAAGTCTTTTTACGCACTCCGTTCAGTTTCCGCATAGCTTGGTCGCACCCTTTTTCAACATCTATATCGGACCCGGTGTTTTCCTCAACCTTTGATATAAACTCAGATATAAAATCAGAATCACGCAACTCCTCTCTATCCCTGGTTTCAGGAAACACCAAAGCCTCCATAATCTCGCTATACCGACTAAACCCGAGATCTTCGAATGTCTCGACACAGTCATTGTATCCATCTAGCAGTGTTTCATACGCGTCTCTCGACGAAATGTATTCATCGAAGCTATATGGATAATACTGGATGGTGGTTAACGTGTCGTCGATATCTGGTGTGCTGTCTGGATGTATTATGTCGTCTATGTTGTCGAGGAAATGGAAATACGTGAATTTTAACGGCTCCCCAGGCCGAACCGATCTGTAGTAAGTTAGATAGAGTACTGCTTGAAACTCCGGCTTATCAGCAATGGGATCAATCTGGCTAGCCTTAACACGCTGTCTAGCCGTCTTTTTTCTGCCGCTTTTGTAATCCAAGATATGGTTTGCAGAATGTATTAAATCGATTTTACCCTTAACCGAAAGACCGGTATCATCAAACCATTTCTCGGTATAACCAGAATCGATCTCTAAGTCATAGTGGTTAGCGAAAAAGTTGTCTCCCCAACTAGATCCCTTCGATATAAAATCGAGGTCGGTCGGCGTGTTTTCATCTAAAAACTCAACTATATTCTCCAAACCAATCCTGTATCTCCGTTTCTTCAGAGGCTTCTCAGTCTCGTGGTAAAACATCCGGGTGTTATCGAGCATCAACTCTACAGCTTCCTCGATTACTTGGTCGTCGACAAACTCCGGGTGGTTGGCGTAGAGTTCGGCGAAGTCGTGATATAGGTTCCCTTCGGTAAAATAAACCTTGTCAGGAGTATCCAGGACTCTGTCAAAGAAATAGTCTCTGGGGGAGTTCACATAGTTATTCAAGCTAGATTTACTAACTGCATCGAGTTCACATGGCTCCACATCTGTCTCCTGTTTCGCAAAACCCTGACTTTCTTTCTCGAAAACCCGGCTATGTTTAGTTGAGGGTAAATCGCTGAAACCCTCAAGCTCACTCTCGATTAACTCATTAAAGTATAGACAGGGAGTGATTTGTTGGCCGCCACTGGTATCCTGGACAAGGTAGTACTGTTGGTTGCCACTCTGCAGTAATAGCTGAAACTGGTCCAGATAACGTTCGTAAAGTTCCTCTGTATCTATCCAGGGGCGTTTCGGTGGCTTATGTGTCCAACTTTCACTCAATCCCAGATGGAACACAACGGGACGGTCCACAAACCCAGAGGATTTAGCGTCAGCAAGCAAAACCCCCTCATTCTCCCTATCGACTGGGACATTATATTTATCCAGATAAAACTCCAAATCGTTTACACGACTCTCTGTTACGTTTAGGTCGTGTAGCTTTAGGTTGTCTAGCTCGGTTCTAAATCTCTCCATACTAGTTTCCGCCAAACCCTCATACTCAGTAACCGCCTCACCAAACGTCAAACTCCCTACAGAAGATAAAAGCGATTTTAACCCCTCCAGCTCGGATAGTTCCAAGGACCCGAGATGTTTTTCGTTGTGAACTATATCTATATCGATGTGTAGGTGGCTCGTTAATGGCTGAAGATGTTTCACCTTAATACTGGGTTGCAGACTAGATTTTAAGAAATTGAGGTAGCCGCGGTTATGTGGTTTATCTTTGAATCCCGGACCACCATAGAAAGGTATACCCTCCGTTTCAAACGCAGACTCGATGAGAGCGGAGTACTCGCTACCACTGTCTAAAACTACCGCCACGTTTTCGCTGTTCTCCTGAGTTACTGTATCGAGTACTGCGTCGATTATCTCGGTTTTCGAGTTAAAAACATGGAAAAACGGTGTATCTCGAGATTCATTAGTGAATAAACTATAGCTATCATAGCCGTCTGGATTGCTAGGTAGAATAGTTTTTTCAAGTTCTGTAAACTGGTTTTCACCAACAACAGCCAGAGATATATGTTCTGGAATCTGGTGTGACTGGAGTTGACTTGAAGTGGTGTCCAGATTTTTTATTGCTTTGAGTATCTCTGGTGTGTTTTCATCGACGTAGCTTTGGTATTCTAGGATTGCTTCGGGGTTACCTTGGTGTTCCCAGCACTGCAATATGTTTCCGACTGTGTACCCCAGTTCTTTCCAGCTATATCCCCGATTTAAGAGTTTTAGAAACAGTGTCCGGTCTTCGCTCGTTTCTTTTCTTCCTGCGGCGTGTCGTCTTGGTGTTGTTGCATAGGTTCCGAAATGTGGTTGGTTGATTCTACGGTTTAATGCACTCGATAGTGAAGGATCTGGCGTTAATACCAAGTCATAGTCTGAGACTTGGTTGTAGAGTTCGTCGGGAGATTTAGCTTGATAGAGCGGCATTGAGGGTTAATTAACCTGTTTCAGTTTTATAAATTTGGTCCGGGGGGTATTGCCTCTAAAATTCTGATTGATATCCTTTTTTATTCCTACGTTATAGCTTGTATGCATTTCCGCCCTCGAGTTTCTTAACTGCTTTTTTGGCGACGTCTCGAACTTTCTTTGATTCATCGTTTTCCTCTAACTCCCGGATTTTGTCGAGCGAATCCGTTGAACCTATTTCGGCTAACGCAATACAGGCATTCAACCGCGTGAACTTAAACTCATCACTCAACAACTCCTGAAACTTATCCTCCCCAGACACAGCTTTCTCGCTATCTTCTATGGAAATCTGTCTTAAGATGTAGACACTGTTGAACCTGGTATGACTATCCCTGTCATCCAGGTAATCAATCCAGCGGTCGCTATGTTTCCCGAGTTTTTCCGTATAGTAGTTAGATATATCGGCAAGAACCCCTAACGCGTTAGCCCTCTTTTTACCCTCACTAGACTCCACTAAATTGATCAATGTATCTGTGAATTTATTCCCTATTTCGGGGTGATTTTTTGTGGTTCGACCGATGACAGCCAATGTATTGATATCTAGTAACTCCGGATCTTGTTCTTTCGCTATCCTCTCTACAATCGGTAATGGAGCGTCCTGGTTTTCTTTTGATAGTTTGTTCAAAAGATAGGTGGCGTAGTTTCTGTGATCACTGTTTTTATCCAAGATATACGGTTTTAGAGATTCCACGTGGTTTTGGGCTATCGAGGGTTTTATTTCGACAAGGTTGTTGAGTGTTTTGAAGATATAGTTCACTACCCTTTCATTATCTTCTGTTTCAAGATGGGTGAATAACTTAATAGTTACTGGAAGTACGTGTACGGGGTATTCTTCAGAAACTTCGTAAAACAGCTTGATTACACATTTTCTTTTTTCTGGGTTTTCAGCATCTATCTGGGTAGCTAGCCAGGGGATATAGTCTATGGCTTCTTCCGGTTCGTCCCGTAGCTTTACACGGATTTCATTTATTTTTTCGAATTCGGGATCCCTGCCGTTAGTTTTGTTGGAGAGAGGTATTTCGCTGGGCCTCATAATTCAAGTAAAACTACAAACCCCACCAGATTAAAAATTATCCAGTTACTAAATAAACTATCTATACAATCATGAATATGTATATCTTTAATTCATTTTGAAACCGAACGCTCTCAATGCATTCTCACCCGCATTAGTTAACGAAATACGGCGCTGCCTACCAACTTTCTCCTCACATATATATCCCTCCGTCTTCAACGGCTCCGTAATATGGGTTTCCAGTAATCGATATTTCGCTTTATCGCTATCAGCCTCACTATCAGAGATAAACGACAACTCCATATTTTCACAGTACTCGATAATATCCATTTTAGTGACTTCACCCTCCCTCATTATATAGTCGAGCACCATGATTTCCTGACGTTCAGGAGAATCAATAGGATAGACAGGCAACTCCTCAATCTCCTCAACACCTACACTAACCGGTTGAATATCATCTATACCATCCCGGGTTTGTTCCTGGACATTATATCTATCCGGCTTAACATAATATGCGGTTGCGTCAGTCGTCATGCAGGCAATCATACCCCCAATCGCCGTTATCTTCGACCCCGCAGAAACATTCACATAAACATCATCTCTACTGTGTTTTGAGGTTATTTCGGCAATCGACCCAATAGAGTCATAAAGATCAAAGATATCGCAGCCAACTTTCTCTAACTCAACTCGGTTATCTTCCAGATTTTTCCAGAGCTCCTGATGAAACTCTGTCTCTATGGCATCAGATTGATTGTAATGAAGAAGATAGATTTTGTCAGCCCTCAGTTTTAATGCCGGTTCCATTATTCTATCATACTCAAACCCGACGGGTGCAACATGAACACGTTTCTTTATCTTCATAGTAACTATAATAACTATACTAAACAAAAAATAGTATCTGTGGATCCTGCTTAGGACTCCTTGGTTCCTCGTATCAAAAAATCTCAACTACCATTCACCCTTAAACTTCGCTATTACATCACATCTATCAGCCATTCTACCTATTACCTGCTTTTTCTGACGTTTTGGAGCGTGAGTATCAACATAATATCCATCACTAACTTCTCTATATGTATAGTCACTACTCTTACCCCACTCAGGTTCATCATTAATTACAGCTTTTTTGTTACCCGGAATCCAAGGCACATCAATTTTCTCGGCTAGATCCTTGTTCCGTATGAGAAAATCCGTAGCTTCCTTCATAACCTCCGCTTGTGACTCTCCATCCACTGCTTTAACATCTCCTTCAAACTCGAATTCAACTATATATAAACCATCCTTTTCACCGGACCCATCATTTCCTCCAACCTCCCCTCCTAGTTTTGGGATTATATCGTTCTCTATATCTTTTACCAACCTATCGATCATCTCCTTTGCTTCAGTTTCAGTTGCTTGACTTATTTTTTTAGATGGAACGGATTCTTCGATAAGTTCAGTCATTTCACCAGCCAAACCATCTTTTCCATCTCTAAGAATATCCACGGTTTTCTTTAAATTATGAATTTCATCAATAATACCATCAGTGCTGTCCTTACCTACTTCGTTTTTTGTATAAAGATTCAAGATAGAGATATGATTCGATAGATCCTCCACATCTATCTGCATTAGTTTATTTATAACTACTTTTGAGTCGTCTATGCGTCGGTGGAAAAATTCATATCGTCTACCGTTAGTAAGAATACCCAAGTCAACATCTTCGGTCTTCAAATACTCCCGTATCTGATCTTGATCTGTAAGAGTCGTATCCAGTCCTTTTGCTTCTATGAATGCTTTAGGTTCACCCTCAGATACAAAGGCATAATCTACTTTGTTGTATTTATTATACCCCTCTATTGTGTACTCCAACTCCGTGTTTTCGGGTGCCTCCCACCCTAAAAGATCAAGAAAATCCGAAAGTATAGTATGCTTAGTATTAGCTTCATCCAACTGGGGAGAAGACTCAATCATCGACTCAGTATTCTCTATATACTCTTCCAATGCTTCCGGATCTATTTCAGTTTGTCTGCTTTCCATTTTTTTTAGTGTTGTTTGTAATTGGTGCCTTGAGACATAATTCCTAGCAACCTGTTCCGTAATATCCATTTTTTTAGCTACAGCTTTGTAAGGATATTCGTTGTCAAGGGAAACTAAACTCCCTATGTTTGTGTTTTCTGGGAAGAATTTT
>JBDGRN010000133.1:0-4227 GCA_042218125.1 Halobacteria archaeon
AAACACCATGGAAACCACTAACACACCAAACAAAAACCAACCACAAAACAACAACGGACCTATATTTACAGTTATTTGGTTAATAATACTTCGAGGTTGTAAATACGTAAGGTATCGGAAAACAGTATTACGAAAACCAGTATAGACGGTATACTAACCAAACTGACTTGCGTTACTTCTGCGCCGGTTCCTTATGGAACCCTTCCCAGTACACCACAACAAAGGCGATTAACGAACAGATAGCCAGCGTCATTCCTGCAGAGTACCAGACGAGGTTTTTAGCGAAGTCTACGACGAGGAAACCCAGGATGACAGTTATAATACATCCGCCGAGGAACTTATTTAACACCATTTTTAGGATAATAGTGGATATCAGGTGAAAAATAGGTTTCGGGTTACTCCGGAGGTATGACGGGGTTCCGGACCCCAGTACGGAACAGATCACGGATTTTATACAACGTCACGAACCACCTTACGAAGTATATCTGCCGCCATGTCTATCTCTCTTTCACGGACATCCAAGGGCGGCAGGAGACGAAGAGTTTTGTATCCACACTGTAACGTCAGGAGGCCATGTTCGAGACAGCCGTCCTTTACCTGGTTTCTCTGTTCCTGGGTCTCGAACTCCACCGCAAGCATGAGTCCACGTCCACGCACGTCAGTGATCTTTTCCTCCTCAAGATCCCTTAGACGTTTCTTGAACTGTCCCCCCCGTTCGACGGCACTCTCCATCAGCCCGTTTTCCTCGATAACCTGTAGAGTCAATGCTCCCTGAACACTGGATATAATGTCGCCTGCACCCCAGGTTGATGACAGTCTTCCTCTCTCGTCGGGAAAAGTATCCTCGGCGGCTATGGTTGCGCCTACTCTGAGCGACTTCGCGGAGGTGATTACGTCTGGCTCAACCGGGAAATGCTGGCTCGCCCACCACTTCCCCGTACGTCCCACACCAGACTGTATCTCGTCACATATCAACGTAATGTCGTACTCATCGGTTACGTCCTGTATCTCCTGCATGAACTCCTCGTTGGGTATGTTATACCCTCCTTCACCCTGAATAGGTTCGATAATGAGGTAAGCCACATCCTCGGGGTCAAGATTCCCCCTATCCTCGTCAATCGCCTGTCTCAAAGCGTTGGTTTCACCCCGAAAGAAGCCACAGCTACAGTCATCCCGTGAACTGCAGGTACAGTAAGGTAGTTCAGCGATCCCCGAAACTTCCGGATACCTCCTACGGTGCTGGCTCTTGGAACGGTTGAGTGAGAGAGCACCAAGAGTCCGACCATGGAAGGCTCCCTGGAACGTGAAAGCGTGTTTCCCGGCGGGGTTGGAGTCGTATGATATCTTAATGGCGTTCTCTACCGCCTCGGCACCCGAGTTAGAAAGAAAAACAGTATCGAGGCCGTCGGGCGTAACTTCGACCAGCTTCTCCATTAGCTGGGTAGATGTCGGTAGTTCCGGATCGTCGACGTCGCTCCCCATTCCGACGTAGAAGTCCTGTCCCGCTATCTTGTTTGGTTCGGGTATACCGTGTTCATGCAGCCGGGATTTTATTTCAGGATGGTTGTACCCGAGTGGAGCGCTAGCTACGTGACTGGTAAAGTCGAGTAAAACGTTTCCGTCGACGTCAGTGCAGAAAGGACCTTCCGCGGGCTGTGTAGCGTCCCAAACAAAGTCGTAGACGTAGGTCGTTTCTGCCGCGAACTCGCCGTGTTTTTCAACCCATTTTCTAGCTTTTGTACCTGGAAATTCATCGACCTGAGGTTCGGCGTTTTCCCGGTTCATGGGGTCCTTTATTTCCGAAGAGTAATATATGTTTGTTTGATTGAATCGGATAACGGACAACTTAAAAGAATAGCGGTTGGAAACCTACTTCAGGGCGATACGTTTTTTCTTATCCATATCCTTTCCTAAACCATGCCCTCGATGAAGATCGATTACCGGTACCCCGACAGAAAGACGGTTCTGGATACTATGCTGAAGGGAGTACGGGAGAGGTTCAAGAACGTAGAGGTTGAGAAGAGAGCCGGAGGACAGTTATTAGTTGACATCAACGACTACCGTGTCGTGGATACCGATAACGGTGTCTACTGGGAAGGAGTGAAGAACGTCGTACTTGATATATTCTGAAGATGGACGAGAAAACGACCCGCGAGGAGATCGCGGATATTCTGAGACGGGACTCCATGACCGCGAGACAGTTAGCCGAAAAGATAGATGGGGTGGAGGAAGCCGTCTACAGCAATCTGGAACACGTCAGGAAGTCGTTGAGAGATACCGATGAGGTACTTCTGGCTTCGCCTCCGGAATGCCGTGACTGTGGATTCGACGGCTTCGACGACGTAATAAACATGCCTTCCCGGTGTCCTGAATGTAAATCCATGGACATAGGTAGACCCGTATTTAAGATCGAATAAGTTCGTGTATACGAAAAATACCTGTTTAACTGAAAAGCAGTGGGAAATGTACGGGGATCTGTATTGCCTGGATCTGTCCAGCGAGGATCTGTATGCCTGACGTCGAGGTACTCCGTCTGGGACACAGACCCGCCCGTGACGAGAGACTGACCTCACACGTCTGTCTAACTGCACGTGCCTTCGGTGCGGACGTCATCCACGTCGAGGGGGGAGACAGTAAACCGATCGAAACCGTGGAGTCGGTGACAGAGAGGTTCGGCGGTGACGTCTCCGTCAAACTGACGCGTTCACCCAAGAAACTCGTCAGAGACTGGGACGGCGTGGTGACGCATCTTACTATGTACGGGCTTCCCGTCCAGGATGCAGTCGAGGAAATACGTGGAGAAGATATATTGGTTGTCGTAGGTTCACAGAAGGTATCCGGAGATTTCTACGGACTTGCGGACTACAACGTCGGCGTTACCAACCAGCCTCACAGCGAAGTGGCGGCATTGGCTGTGTTCCTCCACGAGTTCTACGAGGGCAGTGAGCTAGAGTTCAATTTCCAGGGTGGAGAGTTCGAGATAGAGCCATCGAACGATTACAAGAAAAGAAAGTAAACCAACAAGAAAAGAAAGTAAACCACCGTTTCTACAAAAGATATACCTGAAAATAAGATCCTTACTGTCAAGACACGGCGATATCAGCCTGTTTTACTTGAGTTCGGAAATTGCTGCTGCCAGGTCACCGTCTGTTTCTATGAGTTTTGCCTCGGCAGTTTCCTCGTCAACATCTGCTTTCTGTGCAACGATCTTTACGTCCTCTGGGTCGACGTGGTCCTCTTCCTTGGGTTCACCGACCACCTGATACGTGGTCTGTCCCTGTGCATCCATCGCCGTAACGTCGGGCTGTTCTATTACGAGTTTTTTATCCTTAGTTTTAATTACAACTTCTTCGACGTCGTCCATCTCCTCGACGTCTATACCCATCTGGTTCATCATCTTCTTCATTCTGCGGGAGTCCATACCCCCGCCGCCTCCTCCGAACATATTCTGTGTTTCGAAACGCGGATTTAAAAACTACTTGGTACCGTGTCAGATCGGAGTCTACAGAAATAAAGTTAAGTGTAAAGATTACCAGTAGTTATATATGGAGATTCCGACACCCGGGGATATCAGGGAAAAGAGGAAGGATCTGGGTCTGACCCAGAGTAAGCTCGCGGATGGAGCCGGAGTCTCACAACCCCTGGTTGCCCGGATTGAGAGCGGTGACGTAGATCCCCGTCTTTCGACAGTCAAGAGCATAGTCGAGGTTTTCGACAAGTTAGAGAGCGAGGAAGTTTACGCGGAACAGCTTATGAGTACCAAAGTGAAAAGCATATCCCCCGACGACACGGTCCACGAGGCGGTAGAACAGATGCATGAAAGCCAGTACTCACAGCTACCCGTCATCGATAACGGGATACCCGTGGGTTCCGCGAGCGACGCCCAGATAGCCCACCACCATAGCGAGGTTAAGGACCTACCGGATACGAAGATGGAGGACGTTATGGGTGATTCTTTCCCCACGGTAAGCCCCGAAACCGGCCTAAACACCGTAGAGAGACTCCTGGATCACGGTAACGCGGTCCTCGTAACCGAGAAAGGTAAGGTCCGTGGCATAATCACGGACGCCGACATCGCCGCATACGTTGGCGGTGAACGTCCCTGAAACAGAAATTTTCAAAATAAGAATCTCATATTAAAGGATAACCTATTCTAAAGAATAACTCAATCCAAAGAATAACTCAATCCAAAGAATAACTCAATCCAAAGAATAACTCAATCCAAAG
>JBDGRN010000133.1:4327-6106 GCA_042218125.1 Halobacteria archaeon
AAAGAATAACTCAATCCAAAGAATAACTCAATCCAAAGAATAACTCAATCCAAAGGATTAATCAGGTTCGTAGTTAACGACCTGATCCACGAGGTTTCTGGTCTCCGTGTCACTAGATCCCGACGGTTCAGGCTCCAGCTCTTCCAGGTATTTCTGCATCTCCCTGAAGTTACCATCTTCTACCGCGATCCTGGTGGAATCGGAACCGAGTCCACGGGATATTCTTCCGACTGCCGCGGACACTCCGTCTCCGTCCGCATTTGCCGCAAGGTCAGTCAAACGGTTTAGCTCGTCCCTGTCGCCATCCAAAACCGTGTAATCTCCATGTGAAAACAACTTCATGTTTCAACCTTTACGTAATGATAATTAAAAATAACGCCAACGTTATTCCATTTATCTAATTCTGCGTGAAGTTTATTTACTATGAAGTTATTGGGTAACTTATGTCACAGTGGTCCTCCAAGTTCGGCTTTATTTTCGCCGCTATTGGAGCAGCAGTGGGACTTGGTAATATTTGGAGATTTCCCGTAGTAGTCGAAAACAACGGGGGAGGAGCGTTTCTTTTACCGTATCTTTTCTGCACATTCTTCTTCGGAGTTACTCTAATGATAGTTGAAGTCTCGGGTGGCCGTGAGTGGGGTTCTGACGTAGTTACCACATTTCGGGGTTTGAAGAAAGGATGGATCGGTTGGATTATAGCTATCGTCGTTACTCTAGAACTCAGCTACTACCTCGTCATCGTGGGATGGACCTTCGGATATATATTCATAGCCGCTTCGGATTTCGTAATAACGTTCGACGACTTCACTAATACATTGATTCCAATCGCATTCTTCATTGGAGCAACAGTCCTTACTGGATACATTGTTTCGAGGGGTGTTGAGGACGGTATCGAAAAGTTAGTACAGTTCTCAATACCCTTCCTGTTCATATCTCTCATCGTCATGGTCGCCTTCTCCACACAGCTCGAAAAGTTCACGGAGGGCGTCAGCTACTTCCTTGAACCCGACTTCTCCGCACTTAAACATCCGGCACTGTGGGCGGCGGCTTTCGGACAGGCTTTCTTCTCACTTTCAGTGGGTGACGGTGAACTCCTAACGTACGGTAGCTACCTGGGGGAGGACTCCAGCATCCCCAAGATGTCTATAGTGATAACTATAGCTAACTTCGTAATAGCATTCATGGTTGGGTTCATCATATTCCCACTAATATATACCTTCCATGGAGGTCCGGCAAAAGTAGAGGGTGGAAGATCTCTTGCCTTCAGGATACTTCCGAAGATATTCGAAACTATTCCGTTTGGAACGGTGTTTGGAGTAATATTCTTTATCTTCCTCTTCGTGGCCGCAATATCCTCCGCGATAGCTCTCTTCAACGTCGGAAACGCCGTCTGGGTAGGAAAAGGAGTAAGCCAGAAGAGGTCCGCGACGTTTATGACTGTTCTTCTACTGGTTCTCGGGTTCCCATCAGCCCTAAGTTACAGCAGCATCGGATTCAACCCCTTCGGGATGCCATGGCTCGACATGATGGACGTAGATACCGGAACCTATGGACTCACATTCTCGAGCCTATTAACTGCAGTTGGGTTTACCTGGTACATGAAGAAAGATATCATAAAGAAGAACGCCGTATTCTACATAGTCAAGTATATTCTACCTGTAGCGCTTGCGCTCAACCTTGTCATCAACTTCTACAACGACTTCATCGTAGGGAACAGTTAACCTTCTAAAGAAAGTCAGCGAGAGTTCCACGGGTTGTCGAAAATCGAAGATTTTCGTA
>JBDGRN010000035.1:0-6092 GCA_042218125.1 Halobacteria archaeon
TTTGCTTCGTCAGAACCGAGAAATTCCTGACGAAATCTTTTGCGTATAGTACAATATTTAAAATAATTTAATAAAATATGTTATTTTATTGATATATGATAATAACCTTGTGATGATTTACCAAACCGAATTCGCAAAAGGATATAACGTTGTTTTCAAACCTGTTGGGCGGGCGATGGACAGATGGTGGGTGAGAGATTTGGACCGAATCAGTATCACGGGAGAGACAATGACGAAGAACGCCACGGTGAATCTAGCGAGGAATAACGTATTAGAGGAAATACCGTATGGATTCAGATTTTAATACGTCTTCGCAAACAGCACCACGGTTTCTGCCTCCCTGCCGCAACCGCACCCACATTCACGTCCCTCGGCGTCCACCAGCGGCTCAAGGTCGGGGCTGTACGGCGTACCCATCATATCTCCCCCGACCTCGTCCTCCATCTCTTTGCCACATTCCTCGACACCGCACCATCCCATCTTTGCGAATCCGTCCCCCACCACATCGGCGGCCTCCTCGACGGAGTCGACGTCCTTTACGTGATCGTCAAAACCCGACTGCGCCTCCTCCTTGAGTTCGTCATCGAAGCTCTCTAACTCCTCCTCTACCCTATCCACGATTTCGTCGAAATCCGCATCACTCTTATCGCCCTCCCTGTTGCATAGAACCGCTGACTCGCTTTCTAAATCCCGGGGACCTATCTCGACGCGGAGCGGCGTGCCGTGCAACTCCAGGTCGTAGTACTTTGCTCCGGGGTTGTCGTCGCTGTCGTCTACCTCGACCCTGTAGCCGGCGTCTTCTAGCTCCCCCTCGACTTCCCGGCAACGCTCCATGATCTCCTGGTTCTCGTCGTCGTCCCCGAACAGGATCGGAATTACCGTCACCTGTGTGGGTGCGATTTCGCTCGGGAGCACGAGTCCCGTGTCGTCACCGTGTACCGACATAACGGCGGCTATGCTGCGTTCGCTGATTCCGTAGGAGGTCTGGTAGACGTACTCTTGGCTACCGTCCCGTGTCTCGAACTCTACGTCGAAGGTTTCGCTGAAGTTCTGACCCAGGTTGTGTGCCGTACCTATCTGCAAAGCTTTGCCGTCCGGCATCAAGGTGTCGACGGCGACGGTGTACTCGGCACCGGGGAACTTGTCCCACTCGGGACGTTTTGTGATGACGTAGGGTATACTTAGGTGTTCGTAGAAGTCGTCGTAGATCGATAGGGCGGTACGGACCTGGTCGTCGGCTTTTTCGTAACTCTCGTGTGCGGTATGGGCTTCCTTAAAACTGGTTATCTCCCGCAGACGTATAAGCGGCCGCGTGTGTTCGGTTTCGCTTCTCCAGATATTGGCGACCTGATAAATCTTGAGCGGCAGGTCGTCGTGGCTCCGTATCCAGAGGTCGAACATCGTATACATCGGGGTCTCGCTCGTCGGTCGGAGAGCAAGTTTCTCGTCCAGTTCCTTCCTGCCGCCGTGCGTCACCCAGAACACCTCGTCCTCGAAACCCTCGATATGCTCCGCCTCCTTTGCAAGTATACCTTCGGGGATCAGGACGGGGAATCCCGCCTCGTCGTGGCCCGTCTCGTCGTGGAGTTCCTTGAGGTGGTCGAAGACCTGGTTCCTGAGGCTCTGTCCGAACGGAAACCATACGTAGACGCCCTTTGCGGGATACCTGACGTCCATGATCTCCGCCTGGAACAACAGTTCGTTGTACCAGTCGCTGAAGTCGTCCTTAGAAGGAAGATCGTCTGACATAACGAAGGTTATGCCCGAGCAACTCAATAAACCCACCGAGTTCACCCCGAGATAGGGGAGGGTTATACTGAGATAGGATAGGGTTATAGGCTGAGATAGAGGAGGATTGAACTGAGGTAGAAGAGGATTGGACTGAGGTAGAAGAGGATTGGAGTGAGGTGGGGGGAGGGGTATATGAGGTTTATATTATAGATGCGAGCACGTGGTAGAGTAGAAAGCTTCCGACGGCGCCCCCGAAAATCGAAGCCACCCACGCACCCACCGTGTAGCCGGTCTTCGACATCGACACGCCTCCAGTTGCGGACGACCCACCCGCCATTCCGGCACCTACGATACTCGAAATCATGACTTTGTTGAAGGATATCGGGATCCCGAACGCTATAGCGACCTGTGCGACGAGGAAGGCGGGGATGAAAGCAGCTATCGACTTCTTGGGGTTGAGGGAGGCGTACTCCCGCGACACGGCCTGAATCAACCGGGGTGCTCGGATCCATCCGCCCAGGAGCATGCCGAATCCCCCGAAGATCAACAGGTAGATCGATGCGAGCCCGAGACTCGACTCGAATATCGGTTCGAGGGGCCCTGTCGCCAGCCCCACCTGGGAGCCGCCGCTCGTGAATACGACCACAAGAGCCAGGAAAACCAGCATTCTGTTAATTCCGGTGGTCAGGTCCTTACGCAGTTGCCAGTACGTTATACCAAGAGCAGCTAGAGCGATAATGACGCTAACCACCACACCTAAACCGCCTTCGGAGCCCGGTGCTCCTGGTGCACCTAATAACCAGTGGGTGATGTAGCTGGCTACTGACGCCGAACCACCCTTCCCATCCGGAAGAAAAGTAAGATGTATGTTCGCGAGAGCGTATCCCACCGCGGCTCCCAGAAACGGTATTGTGACGGTGTCCGGGAACCTGTCCTTGAAGAGCATGAGTGCGAGTCCGTAAGCTATCACACTCTCCACGATCGGTATAGCGGCCCAGAATCCCAGTATTTTGGCGTACTCCTGTACCGCTAGTCCGCCACCGAGCGCGACTCCCGCCCCTATCGCTGCACCCGTCACGGTGAACGCCGACGGAATCGGGTAGCCGCGGGAGTTACCTACCGTGATCAAAGTCGCCGCGGTCAGCAACGTCGCAGTAGCAGCGACCGGCGTGATAGTGACACCGGTGACGAGGCCGTGGCCGATCGTCTCGGAGATGTTGCCTCCCTGGGAGATGGCACCGACTCCCGCAACAACACCGACCAAAAGTGCACCTCTCAACGTCGACAGGGCGTTCGCGCCAACCGCCGGAGCGATGGGGGCGGAGTTGCTGTTAGCGCCGATTGTAAAGGACATGAAGAATGAGGCGAAGAGCGCCACTGCAACTAAAACAAGTAGGGATGACATCAGTTGGTGTTTTTAACGAAGTTAACGGTTAGCTGAGTCTCTACCTGCTTAAACGTTCGAGGTAACCGTAAATATGCAGTAGAGTGTTGTTGGGTAGAGTGTTGTTGGGTAGAGTGTTGTTGGGTAGAGGGTGGATGTGGCTTACCGAACAAACTGGTTTACCCCATCTGTGGAAAGATGCAGCGTCATTTATGTTTCCCCGATTTTACGCAGGTTTCATAAACCATTATAGGGTTTATACAGAATGTTTGGCGTTTTCAGGGGTGGAAACCCGGGTTGCAGTAGTAGGCTTAACCGGTATTCCGATGTTAGAGCTTCAGGGCCGTGAAAAAGGCTGGAAGGCTTCCGTAACGTGATTTTCCGTCCAGGAATCAGTCAACGCCGTCTGTCAACGCCGTCTGTCAACGTCGAGGGATCTGTCGATATCTAGGAATCAGTCGACGTGGAGGAGTCAGTCCATCATCTTTCCGTACATCCAGTCCTGCACCTTAGCGGGAAGATGCTCCGCGGATCTCAACGCCCGGAACTGGACCGCGCCGGTATAACGTGCCTTCGGATTCCTTGCTTCCGCGGCTTTTACAACCGTTTTTGCTATCTTGTCGGGGGTTACCGAGAACTTGTTCTCGAACATCTCCTCCGTGGTGTCCTCCATCGATCTGTAGAGCTTTCCGTACGGACCGTCGAGGTCGAACTCCATGTCGGCGTTGTCGGTGAACTTGGTTTTTACGGGTCCCGGCTCTATCAGGACTGCGTCGATACCGAACTCCTGGACCTCCGTCCTGAGTGCGTCGGTCAACCCCTCTAAAGCGTGTTTCGACGCGACGTATGCGCCCATTCCGGGCGTCGACACCCTCCCCGAAATGCTCGACATGTTGATTATACGTCCTTTTCCGCGTTCCCTCATTCCCGGCAGGACTGCGCGTATCATTCTGTGCGGTCCGTAAAGGTTGACCTCCATCTGTTTCTCGAGTTCTTCGGTCGTGACATCCTCGACCGCACCCATAATGCCGATGCCGGCGTTGTTGACGAGACTGTCGACCCCTCCTTCGTTCTCCCTTACAGTTTCGACCGCACGGTCTACCTCATCCTGGTCGGTTACGTCCAACTCGAGCGTCTCCTCCGCGATACCTTCGAGGTCTTCGATGTCTTCGGGGTTCCGGGAGGAGGCGTAGACGTTCCATCCTTTGTCTGCGAACAGTACGGCGGTTTTCCGACCTATACCACTGCTACATCCCGTTATAAGAACCGATCTGGCCATGGTGAGTGTATGAGATTTAAAGTAAAAGGTTTGTTTGTGGAGATACACAACCGAATTATGGTAAATTCGAGTGAACTTCTCGAGATGGATAAAGCCGAGCTAGACGAACTGTTCGCCGAGGGAGAAACCCCTACACTGGAGGAAATCGAGGGCGACACCGACGGAACAGTCCTCGCAGGCCGCGGAGGGTTAAGAACAGAGATAGGCCGGGAAATCGCCAACCTCCCCACGCTTCCGTGGCAGGGCAAGTCGATAGAGGGTGGCGAGGGTACCAACAGGTTTGGATACGGTCCCCTCAGCCAGCAGGGCTTCGAGTTCGACACCAGGATAACTGAATCTCTACGAGGTTGGGGATCCGTCCTGGTCTTCGACTACGACGTGCCGGAAAACCCACCCGGGATCCGCAGGATACGTGACGACCTCAAGAAGGTCGACGAGGGCGTCTTCCTGGGCACATCAAACATCGAGGTCGCGGGTAACCATAGGTTCCTGCTTTACTTCGTACTCGAGCAGAAGGAGAAGAAGATAGAGGTTTGAACTACCGATAAAGTTAGCTTAGACGACGGATAGAGGGGGTCTGTATGCCTGCCTTCCAAGCTAATATTGAAAGACGAATTTAGTGAAACGGGATAGCTATAGGGGGACCAGATATCTGTAGGGGATTCAGATAGCTATAGGGGAACCAGATAGCTGTAGTAAAGATAAATAGCTATAGTAAAAAATAAATAAAGCTGTAGTAAATCATGAACCCTGGACCAGCGAGAAAGGAGCCGTTTCTGGTGCTGAAACTGTAATTTAACTACTGTAACTTAACTTGTTTTGTTAGTTAGTCTACTCAGGGCTGTATCTCGTTGATGTTTTCCTTTATCCAGGCGTGGAAGGTATCGGCGAGGTTGTCGGATCCCTTGAGTGCTTCGCCGCCCTCGTCGAAGAACCAGGTTTCGAATACCGGTTCGTGGTCGTCACAGGTCAGTACCTCATGCCTGGGTTCGCCGTACACGACGGTTGCCTTAGTCCATTCGTCCCATCCTTCATCGGGGTTCAGGAGCATACATACGTGGCAGGCGTTCCCTATGATGTCGGGGAGACGGGCGATTCTCTCCCGCTGGTCCTCCGGGATCTCCTCGGGGCTCTTCAGGTTTCCGTCGGCGTCGAATACGTCGTCCGGGTTGAAACGCCATCCTCGTAGCCCGATAGATATCTTCTCGTCATTCATTATAAACCAGTAACTGACGAGGACATAACGCGGTTACGGTTTTACGGTGGAGGATTCCTGTGTGGCCGACCAAGCGTCCAGAACTGAGGATACGTCCGGAACTGAGGTATTTGTTTTTACCGTAGAATACCCGGTGGAATACCTGGATAAACTGTATTTCGATATAAAGAACCTGGATCGACGTGGGGATACTACAGCTTAACGGCTTCCCCGGTGCACTGCATTCCACGGTCTACGTTTTTTTGGAGTAAGTACTGGTTAAGGGCTGTATAAGGGGTAGTTTCTCTGAAGGCTAGAAAATTTAACCCAAAGTTTTGGCCATTTTTAAACGCACTATCTTTCAGATTTCTAGATGGCCGTAATATATACCAGGTCCGGATTATTGATGTCCAGAACAACTCAAAAACCCCGCATTTAACAATGCCCAAAGAGGGTGTCATAGAAAGGTTCACACACTTTGGTCGAATTAATTGAGGGTATAG
>JBDGRN010000114.1:0-2570 GCA_042218125.1 Halobacteria archaeon
GAGAACGATATTATTGTAGCGACGTCGGAGAAAGTTGACAGCCTCATCAGAAACAATGTCTCCTGGATCAAGGATTTAACAACCGTTGTCGCCGACGAAATACATCTCCTGGATGATGGAGAACGCGGCCCCACTCTGGAAGTTACTCTTTCGAAGATAAGGGAGTTGAATCCTCGGGTTCAGGTTATTGGTTTGAGTGCAACGGTAAGTAACGCTGATGTTGTAGCTGATTGGCTCGACGCCTATCTGTTGGAATCGAGCTGGAGACCCGTCGACCTCAGGAGAGGGGTATATAACAATAAAAAACAGGAGATCGAGTTCGAAAACCATGAAAATAAAGATATTGAGAAGGATCTGGTGACGGATCCCACTGTTTCCTTGGTGGATGACTCCGTGGGGGCTGAGGGTCAGGTCTTGGTTTTTGTTGCTCACAGGAAGGATACGATGGAGTTGGCGAAAAACCTCAAACAGCTGTCCCTCGGCGGATGTGAAGAGATAGCCGACACGGTGATGGAGAACGCCGAAGCCGAAGTCGGTGAAATTCTGGCGAGCTGTATTCGGGATGGGGTGGCGTTCCATCATGCTGGTCTGGATAGGGGGCAGAAAAAACTGGTGGAGAAAGGGTTCAGGGAGCGAGAAATAAAGGCTATTGCTGCGACTCCTAGTTTGGCGGCTGGGGTTAATGTTCCGGCTCGGCGTGTGGTTGTTCGCGATGTTTCTCGATATGAGGGTGATGGCTACGTAGATATTCCTGTTCTTCAGGTTCAGCAGATGTTTGGTCGGGCGGGACGGCCGGGTCTGGATCCTTATGGGGAGGCGGTGTTGGTGTCGGGTAGGAAAAACTCGGTGGATGAGCTTCGGGATAGATATATTGATGGGGAGCCGGAACGGGTTTTGAGTAAGCTTGCGAGTGAGGAAATGCTTAGGAAACATGTTCTCGCTACGGTCAGTAACCGGTTTGCCGGAACCTACGAAGAACTACTTGATTTCATTTCAAATACCTTCTACGCTCATCAGGAAAGCGAGGAAACGATCGAGAGTCAGCTTAAGGAAGTGGTAGGTAGTTTGGTTTCATTCGATATGCTTTCCTTGGAGTTAGGGGAGCCTGTTGTGATAGAAAGTACTGGTTTAGGTGATCTTGTGTCGAAGCTTTATTTGGATCCGGTGACGGCGGATCGGTTCATCGAGACAGTAGAGGCGGTCGAGGGAAACGAAATTACCGCTACTTCCCGAACCTGGCTTCAAACAGTCGGCGAATCACCCGACATCTATAACTTCTGGCTGGGGTATTCTGATGATGAAGAAAGGTATCTCCGGTATGCAGTTGAGGAGCTCGAGGGTGAAGTGATTGATACGTTAGATAGTTCGGTGGAGAACCACCTTGATGTTTATAAAACAATGAGGGTTCTCTCGGACTGGATTTCTGGCACGGATGTAGAGGAGTTAACCGAGAAATATGATTTGTTTCCTGGGGATATCCGTAATAGAACTGAGCGGGCTAGATGGATTCTGTATGGGGCGAAAGCGATTGCTGGCTTCGTAACTACAGATCAAGATATTATAGACAGTATAAGTGAAACGCATGACAGGGTTGTCTATGGTGTGGATGGTGAGTTGTTGGATCTGGTGGAGGTGGATGAAGTCGGCCGAGTGAGAGCTCGTAGTCTTTACCGGCGTGGAATCAGGGATAAACAGGATTTATTGGATTCTCCGAAATCTCGGTTGGAAACCATATTAGGAGCCAGGACTGCGGAAAAGGTTCTGGAATCTCTGGAATAAAGGGACATTTTTTAAACACAGAGTTTTTGCGTAAAATGACGTTGAAAGCTCAGGTCCCGTTGTTTATTATCATGTATAAAGAAAGGTGGGGAGGGGTGTTTGAAGCAGATTAATTATCTCCACTTATATTAACGGACATATTTTAAATACTAAATTGTACATCGGGATAGTAAAAGCCATTCTAAACCAGCAACTCAACAAGCTATAGAGGGGTGTTTGACAGGATTTTATGGCGCCATAACGAGAACAAGAGATAGAAACCAACTGAAAATGTACATAGTTCAGTGGTGTTTCGATGTCGACGTACTCTAGAAGATGTACAAAATCGTTTTCTCGCTAATTTTGTGTGTTTACCCCCGATGGAACACTGAGAGATCTAAATAGTATATAGGGAGTCATTCGCTTAGAGTTCTTCCTGTATATATTGGGATAGTATTCCTTGGGGTAATATCTTCGCCATCTAAGTCTTCTTTGGGAAGATTATTTTTAGTAAAAAGCATCAAGAATATTCTTTTCGGATTTCATTTCTAAAGCAGCAGCCATAAAAATTCCAATGTACTGTAGTATCAACGGGTTTCTCTCCATTGTTTCAAATACAGGTTCTAAATAGAAATCTTTAAATAGAAATGATATATAAGATTTTAAAGGAAGCGGTTAAGCGGTTGCTACCGACACCAGAAAAGAGGTTGAAACCTAAAATGAAACAAAAAACAACACAGCAGGAAAACTAAGTAAGGAACAGAAAAGTAGTAAACTAACTCGTCGACGGACCCTATCTTTAATTGGAGCCG
>JBDGRN010000114.1:2580-6063 GCA_042218125.1 Halobacteria archaeon
CTGTTGGTATAACATCAATATCTGGATGTATAAGTAGACAAAAAGGAAGTGCTGAAGCAAATCAACAAGACTTAGTAAAACCTGTTGATACTTCATTTGATTATAGAGATAAAGATGAGAGGGCAGATGTTTTGGTTACTTTACTTGAAATGCCCTATGAAAAAAGGAAAAAATATTGGAGAAAATTAAAGGAAAATCAAAAGCACGCACTTCAGTCACATGCTATGCAAGCCGAGTTGGTACATGAGAATATTCAAACCAATATGGATTACAAAAAGGGAACTAAAGATGTTGAAAAGATGGTATATACTTCAAAAGAATCTGAACCTCATTTCCATACTCATGAAACAGACAACTTAGACACCAGCGATGAAAATATCAAGTATCCGCCCGGATTTTGTGGTTCAGGTACGTTTGATGGAGTTAAATGTACACAGCACATATGTCATGTAAATGTCAAGGGAACAAAGTACACAGCATTCGCTCTTAACCACGCTTGTCAGTGGGATTATAATGGACAAGACGTAGTAAGAACAAATAGTAAAGTTGAGGGTACTAGTAACTGTTACTCTCCAGTTGTTGGTTGGAACTGGAAAAGCCTACAAAGAGATCAATGGACGGGGGTTGGATCGAGTACAGCTCTAAACAATGTGAAAGGTGCCTTTAATAGATGTGGAGGCTGCGTGCAACCATGTACAACGGAGTACGCAATTTCTATAGTTGAAGTAAAGGGGGACGGGAATGCAAATGTTGTAAGTCAAAGATGTGATAGTGGATGAGGAACAAATACTTTTTTCACTACTGAATTTAAATGTTGGGTAATAAAATGGCGGATAAAAACGTTATTTATTCTTATATAGGATTTATTTTATTATCAATGTATCCTGTAGATATAACTTTAAGAGTCTTTAATTTAAATTCAATAATTTACTGGATAGTTGCCATTTTTTTAGCTGCTTTCATAATTACCATGATATATACGAAGGCTAAAAAACCTATAGAAAAGCTACCTAATTTTGTTGTACTAAGCTATCTATTGATAATTATACTGGATTTTATAATTTTATTTTCGGTACCAGTATTTGTACAAATATCTGGATCAACCTCAGACTTAGGAACTCAAAGTTACATATACATTGACTATCTATATATAGGGACTGCTTACATTATGTCAGGGTACCTTGTATACATTAAAGATATAGGTTTATTCAATTCTGAAAAAATTAATTTCCTTTCCAAAACCAAAACTGTTCTAATCGAGTACGTACTTATTGCAATACTTGTCTCAGTTATGTTAATAATTTCAAGAAACCATCTGTTATTTTAATTTACTTTTAATCAAGAATCTTCATTTGAAAATCTATCATATAAGCATAGGGGAAAAACCTGGATAATCATGGTCGATATATCTACTAAGGTAATATCGGTACTTCCCAATCGGTGTGAGCAGCAGAGCTAAAGCGTTGATCTAATTGAGGAAGATGTCTGGTTGAGAAGATGTGTTCACTATCACCCAACCAGACAGTGTTCTTTCGGCGGCAGACGTGAAAGAAGTAGCGGAAGACGTTAATTGGGGAACTACCTCTTCCAGGAATCGAGGGATCTCCCCTCGATTCCGACGATATCTGGTCTATTGTCACTCTCGCTTCAGTCAATCAAACCTCTGTCTGGGAAGGTATGTAACAACAAATAAACTCTACCTGCTTGTGACGATACTATCCTAAAATGGCTACAATACTCTCAACCGAGATTCACTTGAATTTAGCTCTAACCTCTCTATTCATGCAACTCGCCACGACGATCCCCTCAATTCCTGACATGGTCCAGGATCGTCTCTATACACTTCGTCGATAACCCTTACCACGACTCTCATCACCAACAACAAGGAGAACTCTGTCGCATGAAACCATAAAGATAGCACGACTACGCCATCGTACTGCATCTGCTCACGTCGTTTCTAACAGGTAAACCAATTACGCTAGCGAACCTATGTTCGTAGTGATGAAAAAAGGAAGCAGACGCGGTCGAGCGAGCATTCTCGACCGCGTCGACTCTTATCCCTTCGACCATAAAAGCCCTCCTAGCTGACCGTGGCTTCTACAACGAACGTAACTGATCCGACGATGTCGAGAAAATATCTTCTGCAACCGTTCTTCCTGTGAAAAAGAAAGGTAGACAGATGAACGAAAAGCTAGACACACTGTTCATACATGACGACTTATCGGATGTACAAAGACAGCGAGCGGGAACTCCAGTTCCCTGCTCGTAGTCTCCGTGTCATATCAGGACGACGATAGAGGAAAGAGAGTGGAGAGGTAGTCCGAGTTTTCGAGGATGTAGCATACCGTTTCTCTAGCTGTACGAATCAGTCTTCGACTTGGACGTTACGCTAGAATCATTTCTTGATCTACCCAAGCCGGCTTCAACAAAGACTCTGAGCTAACTCAGTTGGGAAGGATAGTAGATATATCTGCAATTAAAATTGGGTTGTCTGTTTACATTAAGCGAAGTTGTTACTCGTGTTTCTATATAACCTTATTTCTGTAAGTTAAACGACTAACAATAGGTTGTTGTTCCAATTTATTTGAGGAAGAAGTCACTCATTCTTATTCTGTATATGGATAAGGAACAGATTTTATCTCTGGGTATTAGTATGTGTCTTTGAGTAAGTTCATTTTCGAGGCTTTCCTCATCAAGAGTTCCTATGCCTGTGTAATCTTTCTCGGAACTTTTATCGTATCTAATTAATTCAATATCGTCGTCACTATACCCATTTAAAAAACCTTTAATTTTCATAGACCCTTCTCCATCTTCCACTTTTAATTCAACATAATATTCTTTGTATTCCTCTTCAAATGCAAAATTAGGTAACGTGTTTTGCCAACGGGAAATATTACCTACATCTATCCTATCTAAATAATCCCTGCCTTCTATGATATTCTCTTGATACCATCTATTACATACACTAACAAAAACCCGATGAGCTATATCAGATATGAAGCCTATGATTATAGGGAATATAAAATAGAAACCTACTAGATACCCTATATTATTCATTAACCTACCTGATATATCTGATAAAATTTGAAAGAATAGAGTGAATAGGACGATTAATACCCAATGACTTGTTTTAATCTTATCAAAATCCTGGCTACGAAGACCTACATATATAAAATACGCTATTATTCCAGGTATAAATATGGTAAATGCAGAAAACAGTGCTTCAATATTTTGAAGAAGTTGAGCTATAGTTTTTGTAGAAACCAAGATTTAGCTTAATCTTCAGACTTATTAGATTCGCTAGCTGGGGGTTTTTCGCCTTCAGGTAAAGACGCTCTCATTTCTTTAGCGTTCTTACCCCCACTTTTCGAGTTTTTTGTGAGTTCTCTTTTATTCTTTTTATCACTCATTCTTATTTAACATATAACAAGAGGGTGTCATAGAAAGGTTCACACACTTTGGTCGAATTAATTGAGGGTATAG
>JBDGRN010000111.1:0-5965 GCA_042218125.1 Halobacteria archaeon
CATAACTCCAGTTCTTCACCACACTACCACCGTTCGCTCCAAACAGTTGAGAATTAAAACCAGTATTCAACGTACCGTTCTTGAAGCTAGACCACAGATCATCCGACCTCGTATCAACATACACCCTATCACGGTTATTCGAAGCACCGTTCCGTCCACCACTATCACTTGCATTTAATAATGTAACGTTGTAGACACCGTCACTCGAACCGCTGTATGTGGCGTTAACTGTACCAGATGTACTATTAAAGTCGGTTTCGGACAACGAATCAGACTCTGCACCTGATATATCCACCGAAATATTTGCAAGATTTTCACTCGTTGAAAACTTGACTTTTACATCCTGACTCGTTGGATTAGTTACACTGTAACTAGTTATCGAAGGCGCCGACGTATCAACTGTAACAGAACCACTCTCACCAGACGAACCATTATTACCAGCACTATCACTAGCATTCACCAACGTTGCCGTATAACTACCATCAGTCGATCCACTATACGTACCTTTTACAGTTCCTGAAGTGCTGTTAAAGTTAGTTTCAGACAACGAACCGGTCTCCGCACCCGATATATCTACTGAGATATTCGACAACGACTCATTAGTAGTAAACTTCACCTGAACATCCTGACTCTGCGGATTCGAAACACTGTAACCAGTAATATTCGGAGCATTAAGATCTCCAGGCTTTTCTAACGCATATAAGTTATTGTCACTACTTCCGACAAGCACCTGGTCTTTAGTCAACGCAGGTGACGACCTAACATTCCCCCCAGTACTATAACTCCATTTCTTATTACCCTCCGAATCAAACGCATACACCTTGTCGTCATTACTACCGAAGTAAACAGTACCATCCGCACCAACAGCAGGTGTCGAACGAACATCCCCACCAGTCGAATAACTCCAACTCTCAGTACCATTCGTAAACACCGAATAGAAATTACCGTCATTACTACCAACATACACAGTACCATTCGGACTTATAGCGGGAGAAGACCACACATCATTCGAGGGTTTAGTGAAACTCCATCTATGATTACCACTCGAATCCAGAGAAATCAACTTATTACCGTTGGCGCCCACATATATATTCCCACTAGACTGATTCACTGCAGGCGACGAAAACACATTACTACCCGCACCATAACTCCAATCTTCGGTACCGTTGGGGTGTACAGCATAGAGGTTATCGTCGTTACTACCAACATATATCGTGCCATCACTCTGATTAATTACAGGCGATGACCTGACGTTAGCACTAGTAGAGAAACTCCATTTCTTGGTTCCATTCGGATATAATGCATAAAGGCTATTATCATCACTACCGAAATAGATGACGCCATCCGTCTGATTAATCACGGGTGACGACCAGATCGTGCCGCCGGTATTGAAACTCCATTTCTTATTACCCTTCGAATCCACGGCATACAAATCACCGTCATCGTCACCGAAGTAAACCGTACCTCCCGCAGCTACAGCAGGAGCCGTCTTAATCTGACTACCAGCACTGAAACTCCATTTTTTAGAGCCATTCGGATAAACAGCATGAAGACTGTTACTCTTACCTCCAACATAGGTCGTACCATCACTTGCCCGGGTAGGAGACGAAACAGTGATCGAGCCACCTGAGCCATAACTCCAGTTCTTCACCACACTACCACCGTTCGCTCCAAACAGTTGAGAATTAAAACCAGTATTCAACGTACCGTTCTTGAAGCTAGACCACAGATCATCCGACCTCGTATCAACATACACCCTATCACGGTTATTCGAAGCACCGTTCCGTCCACCACTATCACTTGCATTTAATAATGTAACGTTGTAGACACCGTCACTCGAACCGCTGTATGTGGCGTTAACTGTACCAGATGTACTATTAAAGTCGGTTTCGGACAACGAATCAGACTCTGCACCTGATATATCCACCGAAATATTTGCAAGATTTTCACTCGTTGAAAACTCCACCTTAACGTCTTGGCTCTGCGGATTTGTAACCTGATAATTTGTGACAGGCTTTTCTAACGCGTATAAGTTTCCGTCTTCACTTCCGACATATACCTGGTTTTTGGATAAAGCAGGTGAAGACTGAACACTACCGGATGTACTATAATTCCATTTCTCGTTACCCTGCGGATCCAACGCATACACCTTGTTGTCATTACTACCGAAGTAAACAGTACCATCCGCACCAACAGCAGGTGTCGAACGAACATCCCCACCAGTCGAATAACTCCATCTCTCTGTACCGTTCGTAAACACCGAATAGAAGTTATCGTCATTACTCCCGAAGTATACATTTCCGTTCGGACCTATAGCAGGAGAAGACCACACATCATTCGTGGGTTTGGTGAAACTCCATCTCTTATTACCACTCGAATCCAGAGAAATCAACTTATTACCGTTGGTGCCGACATAAATATTCCCACTAGACTGATTGACAGCAGGTGACGAATACACATTCCAAAAGCCCGTATCATAAGTCCAATCCTCAGTACCGTCCGGATTTATAGCATAGAGTTTATTGTCGTTACTGCCGACATAGATTGTGCCATCACTTTGATTAATTACAGGCGATGACCTGACGTCATCACCAGTAGAGAAACTCCATTTCTTCGACCCATTGGGATACAACGCATATAGACTATCATCATCACTACCAACATAGATTACTCCGTCTGTCTGGTTGATTGCGGGTGACGACCGGATTGTGTTTCCAGTACTATAACTCCATTTCTCCGTACCATCAGAGTTGACAGCATAGACATCTCCCTGATTATCACCAAAGTAGATAGTACCACCAGCAGACACCGCAGGAGTATCCCTGATATTACTACCAGCATCAAACTCCCACTTCACCGAACCATTCGGATAAACAGCATGAAGACTGTTATTCTTACTACCAACATAGATAGTGCCCTCACCATCTAAAGCAGGAGACGCCCAACTAACAGCTCCACCCGTATCATAACTCCAGTTCTTCACCACACTACCACCGTTCGCTCCAAACAGTTGAGAATTAAAACCAGTATTCAACGTACCGTTTTTGAAGCTGGACCACAGATCATCCGACCTCGTATCGATGTAGACTCTCTCACGGTTGTTGGTTGCGCCGTTGTTGCCGTCGCTGTCACTTGCGTTGAACAGGGTCGCGTTGTATACGCCATCACTGCTACCTGAATAAGTTGCGGTGTATGTGCCGCTGTTTTCTGTGAAGTCATTGGAGTTTAACGTAGCATACTCCGCGTTAGTAATTGTTACATTAATCGTAGACAAAATTTCATCGGAATCGAACTGAACCTTCACATCCTGACCCGAAGGATTCGAAACACTGTAATCAGTTATCGAAGGCACTGGGGTACTAACATCGACCGACCCGCTTTCACCGCTCGATCCGTTGTTTCCGGCGCTGTCACTAGCATTTAACAGCTTAGCCGTATACGTACCATCACTGCTACCCGTGTAATTGGCTGATACAGTACCATTCGTCGAATTAAAGTCGCTTTCGGTCAAAGTGTCAGTTTCAGCACCTGAAATCGATACTGAAATATTCGAAAGCGACTCATTAGTATCAAACTTAACTTTTACATCCTGGCTCTGGGGATTTGAAACTTTGTAGTTAGTTATTGAAGGAGGATAGATATCTATCGTGACGTTGTCTGTGTCCCCACTGGAGCTTCTACCGCTTGTACTTTCTGCGTTATTGAGTGTGGCATTATACGTTCCTCCTGTATCTCCGACGACCTCTTTCTTGTAATACCAGTCCGAACTTGTTCTTGTTTCACTGAAGTCTTTGAGGTTCAGGGTAGTTGTCGATCCGTCGGGTTTAGTTAGACTGATATCTAACTTCGTTAATTTATTTGAAGCGTCGAAATCAACCAAAACGTCTTTTTCTCCGTTGTCGGAGAGTTGAAAATTCGATATACTTGGAGCTGCTGCCTCCACGGCCTGCACCTCATGGTTTAAATCACCGTAGTAGATGGTGTTGTTCCAAACGGCGGGAGAGCCATCTATGGCATTTGAGTAGTCCGACCATTCCTTGTTACCTGTGGAAGCATTAATTGCATATATGTATCCATTGAGGTTTCCGGCGTCACTACCGACGTAAACTGTGTTGTCCACAACAGTTGGACTCCAAATTTTATCTCCTATACTGTAGCTCCAGTCTTTGTTTCCTGTGGACGCATCTATGGCATATAGGCTGCCGTCATGGCTTCCGACGTAGACGGTGCCATCCACAACAGCCGGAGACGACCTTATATTACCTCCTGTCGAGTACCCCCAGTTTTTGTTACCTGTTGATGCATCGATAGATAACAAAGTATCATCGTCGCTTCCGACGTAGATAGTGCCGTTATATACAGTTGGCGATGCTCTACGAAACCCATCCCATCTCCCTCCATTATCGAATCTCCATTCTTCGTTACCCGTGGACGCATTTATAGCCCACAAGTTGCCGCGTTCATCTCCAACGTAGACTGTACCGTTCCAGACAGCCGGAGTAGATGAGACGTCACCCGATGTCGAAAAGTTCCATACTTCGTTTCCTGTGGACGCATCAAGTGCAATCACCTCGTCGCCATCGGTGCCAAAGTACACGACGCCGTCATGGACCGTTGCAGATGCATTGTCCATATAAGAACCTGAATCGTAGCTCCATTCCTTGTTACCAGTAGATGCATCAATTGCATATAATTTCTCGCTCGATAAGCCACCCACGTAGACGGTGCCGTTCGAGACAGCTGGAGTCGACACTACAGGGTCCCCTGTATCGTAGCTCCATTCCTTGTTACCAGTAGATGCATCAATTGCATATATGTTGTCGTCATAACTACCTGCATAGACTGTGCCGTTCCAGACAGATACGGATGTATCTATAGTACTTCCTGCTTCAAAAAACCATTCATGAGTTATATCCGTGGCTTTGGGGGAGTCAACAACTGAACTAAACCCGGAGTTTTTGGTGTCGTTGCTAAACTGCGTCCAGTCGCCGTCGTTTCCCGCTATCGCTGTTCCAGCACCGAGTAGTAAGACTGATGTTAGAACTGCGGTGACCGTGAGGATAGTTATCCTCTTATACCCGTCATTCATGTTCTATGCCCCATTAAAAGGAGTGGCCAATCCATCACGACCACTTATCTTTCCTGGATTTTCATAAACCTGAGATCCGCCTTGTTGCTCGTTGTGAACCCCTCTTGTTGTTATTGGGAACTCGTGTCCTTCGGATGTAACCGGTTCTTCACCGACAGTTTTTAAATATAGTTTTAGTTGCTGCATGAAACCCCCCCCCTGAGTCGTTTTTAAATGGTTAAACGGTAAATCGCCTTTGCCTGTATTCGGATTACCCCCTAATCTACGGTTACCAGTAAATCCCTTACCGGTTAGAAACGCCCCGACCCAATCTGTTTCAAACTTGAAAATACGGTTACTAGACCTATCCCTACCCATGGAGTATTGGTAAACATCACCAAAGTATAAACGTTATGCCAAATTTCTCAAACTTGATAGACAAACCCCACAGAACTTCATTAATATTTCATTTAATACAAATAGGTTTTTATTGAACATCTATGAATATACAGCCGTTGCAAAACTATGGTTGCAAAACTATGGTTGCAAAACTACATCAGTCGTGTAGCTAACCCTATACAGCCATATAGAGAACTATGCCACCTTTTACATTGTCACATCCGTCTGTAAAGGTTTAATAACTTAGTTCGACTTTATTTAACCACAATGGCTAAAAACATAACCGAGAAGATAATCGATAGCCACCTCCGAGAAGGAGAAATGGAGGTTGGCAACGAGATCGGTATAGACGTAGACCAGGTGCTGTCCCAGGACACCACTGGCACGATGGTTTGGCTTCAGTTCGAAGCCCTCGACATCCCGAAGCAGAAGACAGAGGTTGCGGCGCAGTACTGCGACCACCAGACGTACCAGTTCGACTTCAAGAACACCGACGAC
>JBDGRN010000058.1:0-5866 GCA_042218125.1 Halobacteria archaeon
TGCGAGGGATGGGATTCGAACCCACGGACCCCTGCGGGAGCGGATCTTAAGTCCGCCGCCTTTGGCCAGGCTCGGCAACCCTCGCGCAACAAACAGTTGCCGTCCGGTGAGTTTTAAGTTTATGGTGGAGACCAGTCCTAAATTCGGAACAGAGGGCTATCTAGAATAACAGCACTCCGGCTATCGGTGCCGTAACCATCGTAACGATAACAACTATCAGCAGTATTTTGTATATGTCCGAAACGCCATCTTTCTTGGCCATACATAAAATACGTGCTGGAGAATTTAAACGTTAAAGAAAAAATTGATGCTTACTCTTTTTAGAGTCTTTTCAGAGACTACCAAGCAGCGACAGGATCAGGGTTTTCTGGACATGCATCCTGTTCTCGGCCTGCCTCCAGACTACCGACCGGTCTCCGTCTATCACTTCGTCGACCACCTCGTGCCCCCTGTGTGCGGGGAGGCAGTGCATGAAGACGCAGTCATCCGAACCGCGGTCAAGAACCTCCTCCGTCACCTGGAAAGGCTCGAATAGCCCGAGATCCTTGTCGTCGTCGCCCATACTAACCCATGAATCGGTATAGACAGCGTCGGCGCCATCCAACGCTTTCTCGGGAGAGTTGGTAACCACGACGGAACTCCCGGAAACCTCAGCCTCCCCCGACGCTTTCTCCTCCACCTCCGGAGAAGGCCGGTGTTCGGACGGTGTTGCAACAGAGATATCCATACCCACCATCGCGGCGGCGACCATCAGGGAGTGACAGACGTTGTTTCCGTCGCCAAGCCAAGCCACCGAAACCTCCTCCAGAGTACGGTCACATACCTCGGTCAGGGTGAAGAGGTCGGATAAAGCCTGACATGGATGGTTGAAGTTGCTTAGACCGTTGATGACCGGAATATCAGAGTACTCCGCGAGATCCTGAAGGTCGTCGTGGCTATATACTCGTGCCATAAGCACGTCGAGGTACCGTGAGAGCGACCGACCGGTATCCCCGATGGTCTCACCTCTTCCGAGCTGAATATCCTCCTGACTAAGGAAAACTCCGTCGCCGCCAAGCTGGTTCATGCCGGCTTCGAAAGAAACCCTGGTCCGGGTGGACCTCTTCTGGAAAACCATACCGAGGTTCTCCGTATCCAGCGATCCATCGTAACTACCCCGCTTCACATCAAGGGCGTCCCTCAAGATAGATTCTATCTCAACGCGAGAAAGGTCGTCTATCTCGAGAAAGTCCTGGGTGTCGAGCGACGCCATAAGTAACAAAAATGACGCCTCAGCATATTAAATTAGTGCTGTAAAGCCGGGTAATGACGCAACTCTTTTGGACACGAAATCAATATCTCACGTACATGCCTGAAACTCCACAGTCAGTAGAGGACGAAAAGAAGGAAGAAATTCTCAAATCGCTCGAAAGTGTACGTGACCCCGAAATCCCGGTCAACATCGTCGATCTTGGTTTGATATACGACATCGATTTACAGGACGGAGGTAAGGTCGACATAGAGATGACTCTGACCAGCATGGGTTGTCCGACAGCGGACAGCATCGTCCGCGAAGTCGAACTAACCTCAGAACAGGTAGACGGCGTAGAAAACACGGACGTCGAACTCGTCTGGCAGCCACCCTGGAACCCCGACAAGGTTTCTCAGGAAGGCAAGACCCAGTTAAGGGCGATGGGGATCAACTTCTAAACCGTGGAGGTAGACGGAGACACCCACCTCGCGGTATCCTACGAGGACGGAATCAAGAAACTCGAGTATACCGGACGCGTACTGAGGAATCTTAAGAAAAGGGCCGGAGAGCTCGGGGTTTTAAGCGACTACGCCGAACCCTACGTTATAAACGACTTGGGGCGGGAACACGACGTGCATATAGATTTTTACTCCGTACCCCCCGGTAAGACCAACGGACTCGATAGAGCTAAAAAGGAAGACCATCCACCTCAAACCGAGTACATGTTTCTTGGAACTTCCCGCCGTGACGAGGTGGCCGCCGAGAAACACGGATGGAAGTACAGGGATTTCGACGAAGTCGCCCGAGAGGAAGGTTGGAGCTTAAAGGATTAACGCAGGAGTTTCGATCATCTTATCTAAAAACCCTAATTCGGATATCTTTTTATACCTAAACCGGCAGTTCCTGTATAACTACCTCCTCAAATGAAACCCAAACACCTCGAAGGAGTCTGTGACCTGGGCGACTGCCGTGAAATCGCGATATACGGCTACATGGACGACGAGGCAGATATATACGTCGAGGTATGTGAGGAACATGCCGAGGAGTTAGAGGAGCAGTTCGACTCGGAATATGGAAGGGTGGAACAGAGGAGTAACGAAAGAAACGAACCCACCCATACTGAACCGCATGAATGCGGAGGTGCACTCGCGGTTTTCGAGTACGACGAGATGGAACACCGGTTCTGCAGACAGTGTAGTTACGCCATGTTGATTGAGTACAACGAAGACGGTTCGATGGATGTCGAACACCACGGGTAAACCGGTAGAGGACTTAATGGGGGTTTATACTGGGGTTGGATGGAGGTGTATTTTGGTGGATAGGCTTGTATAGAGGTTTCGGTAGGGGGCATAATACAGAGAATTTGTGGGATTGGTTCTGGAGATCTGTTCTTCTGGAAATGGATATCTCCGGTCTAAAGGTATACAGTTTATTTTGCCTTCTCAGTCCTCTATCTTCCAGTTCATGTTGTCGGCGACCTCCTCGAAGGACATGTACTCCCAACCCGCTTTCTCGGCTATGACTTCGTCCCTTTTCGATCCACCCACGTAGATATGTCTGTCGGCGTCCATACCCATGTCGTTCATTGCCTTCTCGAGTGTGTCGAGTTTTCCTCCGTCAGGGGCTGTAAAGTAGTCTATATGGATGTCGCGTTTGCTGCAGAATCCGTTGACGACGTGTTGTGGCTTGTCGCTGGGCATACCGACGTACTCCGCCCACATTGACACCGAATCGATGGCGTCGGAGGGGTTCTCCAGCCTTTCGACGGCTTTCTCGAACGACAGAGCCACCGAGACTTCCGGCATAACCTCGTCTCCGTCGGTTTCGCCTTCGTCGTTTTCGGCTCCGAACTCGACCTCTAACGTAGAATCTTCCGACTTTTCTCCTGACATAAATTGAACCGTACTCGTCTACCGGTATATCGATCGTTCTATGTAAAAACGTATGGGGATTGAAGCCGGGATATACTTTAGATGGACGAAGACGGAGAAATAGATCTCGTTGGTACCGCCCACGTGTCGGAGAAGAGCGTAGAGGAAGTTGAGGAGAGTATAGAGACGGAACAACCCGACATAGTTGCGGTGGAGCTAGATGAGAACAGGTACAAGTCTATCAAGGGGGAGGGTGAGAGGGACGATATCGAAGCGGGGGACCTCATAAAGGGGAAGAAACCCTTCGAACTCCTTGTCTACTGGCTTCTTTCCTACCTCCAGACCCAGTTAGGTGATCAGTTCGACATAGAGCCTGGGGCGGACATGATGGCGGCCATAGACTCCGCAGAGGAACGCGGTATACCGGTCGCTCTCGTCGACAGGGACATCCAGGTCACGGTGGCGAGGCTCTGGGCAAACATGGGGATACTGGAGAAGATCAAGTTCGTAGGAAGTATGATCCTGGGGATAGCCGGTTTCGGTGGATCGGGCGAGGATATCGATGTCGACGAATTAACGGAGGGTGACATGGTAGAGGTGATGATAGAGGAGTTCCGGAAGATATCCCCGGGTGCAACAGAGGCATTGATAGACGAGAGGGACGCGTACATCGCTGCTAATCTTCTGGCGCTCAAGAAACGTGGCTACCATGTCGTCGCGGTAGTGGGTGCGGGTCACGTCGAGGGGATAGAACGTTACCTCGCCAGCCCGAACACTATACCCGACATAGAGTCTCTCGAGGGGAAGAAGGAAGGTGGTTTTAGTGTTTTCAAGGTACTGGGGTACCTTGTAACTCTCTTCATAATATTCCTTTTCGTACTCCTGATCATGGCGGGTGCAAGCAGCGCATTTTTGGGTAAACTGTTTTTCGGATGGTTCCTGATCAACGGCATTTTCGCTTTCACAGGTGCATTGATTGCGGGTTCACACCTCACGAGTGCAACGGTGGGCGGAGTTTTAGCATGGATGACGTCGATAAATCCACTACTGGCTCCGGGATGGTTCTCTGGCTACGTGGAACTGAGATACATAGAAGTCTCGGTAAAGGATATCGACAGGATAAACGAAATACTCGCCGACACAGAGAGCTCCGCACGTAACCTTTTGGGTAGGATGTACGACGTACCGATGTTCAGGCTCCTGATCATCGTGGCACTCACGAACCTCGGCAGCATTATAGGGACGGTTCTATTTATTACGGTGATTCTACCCTGGATCGGCGCAGATGTCGACATGACTCATCTGCTGAAGAAGGGTTTACACAACAGCCTCGACGCGATCATCCAGGGGATACAGAATCTGGTAGGGTTGTCCTGACGGAACCGTCGTGATTTTCAGTAAGGTTGACTTACTAAGACCCAGATTTTGAAGCCGGTGCCGTTCTTTTATTTAATTATTCCCTTACTCCGTCTCCGTGTTATCGTTTCCCAACCCGGAAATCTATAGGAACGTTTAAGGGTTTCATGCCTGTTAGTTAGAGTTGCGCAGTAACGGAGGCCCGTCCGGGGGTTTCGGGGCATCTCGCTCCGGAGGTTGTCGGGGTGATTACTCACCTCGGGTTTCCCGGACGGAACAAGGAAAACGTTGCCTTTATACCTAAAGGCACCGTTTAATATAATCCGTAACTCGAAGACGGCGCGGTGATTCGTGGTAGGATATTTCGTCCGTAGATTCTACGGACGTTGTGTATACGAAACCACGAAATCCGACGTCTGGGACGGATTCCGGTGCCTTTATACCAAAAGGCAACGTACTATAGAATCCGTGATTTGATGAGGATTGAAACCCTGCGGTGTACGACGCCGTAAGATTTGATCTGATGTTAGCTCTGACAGTTCGGTGTCATCCGACAGGTGTTCGACTGTCGAACATACTGTTCGACGACATCGGGCTTTCAGGTCACACCACATGTGTGTGAACCCGCATAGAATGCCCGCCTGCCTTTTTAGGCAGGTACAACTCCGGTTGATCCTGCCGGAGGCCATTGCTATCGGGGTCCGACTAAGCCATGCGAGTCGAGGGTATAAACCCGGCGAACTGCTCAGTAACACGTGGCCAAACTACCCTAAGGAGGAATATAACCTCGGGAAACTGAGGATAATATTCCATAGATGCAACCTGCTGGGATGCCGTTGCATCCAAACGTTCCGACGCCTTAGGATGTGGCTGCGGCCGATTAGGTAGACGGTGGGGTAACGGCCTACCGTGCCCATAATCGGTATGGGTCATGAGAGTGAGAGCCCGGAGATGGAATCTGAGACACGATTCCAGGCCCTACGGGGCGCAGCAGGCGCGAAACCTTTACACTGTACGACAGTACGATAAGGGGACCCCGAGTGCCCGCGCCTAGCGTGGGCTTTTCTGAACCGTAAAAGGGTTCAGGAATAAGGGCTGGGTAAGACCGGTGCCAGCCGCCGCGGTAACACCGGCAGCTCTAGTGATGGCCGATATTATTGGGCCTAAAGCGTCCGTAGCTCGCCGTGAAAGTCCATCGGGAAATCCACCCGCTTAACGGGTGGGCGTCCGGTGGAAACTCCACGGCTTGGGACCGGAGGACCCGAGGGGTACGTCGGGGGTAGGAGTGAAATCCTGAGATCCTCGACGGACCGCCGGTGGCGAAAGCGCCTCGGGAGGACGGATCCGACAGTCAGGGACGAAAGCTTGGGTCTCGAACCGGATTAGATACCCGGGTAGTCCAAGCCGT
>JBDGRN010000108.1:0-5734 GCA_042218125.1 Halobacteria archaeon
CATTGATCAACAACTCGTCTTGGATCTCAGCTTTCATCAAAACCTCCTTGCGCCTGTTTAGCAAGCTCCCGATACGAAGGTCGGATTCGGTCGAAGATGTGCAATACATAATTACCGTACTCGGCCGGTTTATCGATCAAAACTCTACCTTGTTCGATCAACTCTTCGAGGCATCGTTCGAAGACATATGAGGTTGGTTTAAATTCCCTACGATAACCAAACGCTTCTAGCAGATCAGCGACATAAATCGGTTTTCCGAACCTTATCATTTCTTTTATAATCTCCGACTTCGCCTTTTCCGGATGATGGTGATACAGGAAGGGAAAATTATTAAGCATAGAACTCTCCTTGCGCCTGTTTAGCGACCTCCCGAAACGAGGGCCAAACCTTATCGTAAAGGTTTAACTTAATTCGGTCGAAATCGAAGTATTCGATTGGTTTGTCGATCTGAAGCTTTCCTTCTTGGATCAGCTCCTCGATATACCGATCAAAGGTTGTGGGTGTCGACGCGAAATGGTCGTAACCAAACGCCTCCAACAACGTTTTTAGATCTATCGGTTCCCCAGCTTTCCAAGATCTGTTCCTTCCTAGACATCTTTGACATCTCTTCCTTTCCTCGCTAGCTCTAGCAACTTAGCATATGCTTCCTCGGTAAGCAAGACCATCCGTTCGTCGTAGCAGTTGGTGATCACCCAAGTATTGGTTCCTTGAGCCCGGCCTTGCTGGTATTCTTTGTAGCTTAAGGAAAACGCTTGGGTTTTGGAGCGCCACTTATGATCGGCCTGGAACTCGCCTTCTAGGAGCTGGTAGTCTCCGTCGCCGAACTCGGCTCCGCTACGACGGGTCTGCTTGATCAGTCGCTGTTTGGTTTCCTGTTCCTTGCGGTGGCTGGCTTTGGTCTTTTTGGCCTGTGGCTTTTTGCGTTGCCGCTCGGCCTGCCGGGCTTGTTGGGTGGTCTGTTTTTGTTCCCGGTAAACCGGGTGGTCTTCCTTCCGACCTGTCACCGGCCGATACCAAAGTTTATGCTGGGGTTCTCCTCCCCCTGCTGCGCAGACCCGACACCGCAGGTAAGCGTTCTTGCAGTTGTCGAAATATTCGTCAGGACAGTTTCGTAAGTCCATACTCTTTAAGTTTTTTAGAGAGCTAACGTTCTAATAGCGCGACCTGCTAAGCTATGTTTTTTCTGCAAAACTATTTCGATACTCAACTTTCCTCCTCCAGTCAAACCAGCATCGTTTCCTTCGCCCGAAGTTTCAGTTTCGACGTGGAGGACTATACCGTTCATCACTTCACCGTCGCTTCCACCAACACCAAAGACCTAGCGATCGGTAAACTCGCTGAGGTACAGGCGATCCTACTTTACAGCGAGCAGGCCTTCGATGTATCCATCGCGACCGACAGCAACGGCAACGATATCTTTCTGGGAAAAGAGGTCTCTAAGATCGCGCTGTTTCCGGAAACCGCTCCCGACCACCTGAAAGTAAAAGCTGGGTCGAAAGATGTCGAGCTTTCTATGCTGGTGGCGGGTTAACGGTTGCCTCCGCATCCGCCCAGGCCGCTTCTTCCAGGTATCGTTCTACTTCGTTGCCTTCGATCAACAACGCCCTCAATCGTTGTTTCATCAACCCGCTGGCATAAACGCTGTAAGGAACCACAAACTCCGGATGTTCGTTTAACAACCCGTAGCATAGGTCCTCCGGTATGGTATCGTCCTTCCACCGCCAACCGTCATATGTCAACCAAGCCACACAGGCAACCCATAAATTTACTCTGTCTAGGTCTCGTTTGATCAGCCGTTTGATCAGCCGAGACCTTTCTTCGTTTTGGGGTTTGGGCGTGACCGCCAGTTTAAGGTGGTCTGGGAGGTAATGGTCAGGGAACAGATGCATTTGCCCGATCCATTCGCTTTCCAGGGCGTGTCGGAAGTACTGGAAGTAAAACGTTCGTTCGTCGGCCCTAAGCGGGTTTTGGGTAGAGGCGATAGAAGCTTCCGGGGCAAACCGCCAAGGCACCCCCAGCGCTTTGCCGGGATTTCTCTCGGTTACCAAAAGTTCATAACAATAATTCCTCACATAATTTACATCGATATCAAACGGGTTCAACAAAATTTCTGTCATGTCTAAAAAATCAGCTAAGCGTCAACGAAAAGCGAAATTTCAACCTCCCCAAGAGCAGTATTTCCAACCGCGCAACCCAGAACAGCAACAACTTCAAGACGCAATTGTTAACAATTCTATTACAATAGCATCAGGATGTGCCGGTAGCGGGAAAACGCTCTTCGCCATCCAAACCTTATACGACCTCTATAAAGGTGGTATCCTGGACTCCCTAAAAGTCGTTCGGCTGATCACAGAAACTTTCGGGGAAAACCTGGGTGCGCTTCCTGGCGAGCGGCGAGAAAAGCTGGATGATTATCTCGGCCCGATCAAAGATAACTTGTTGCAGGTGATCCCGGCAGGAGAGCTTAACGAAATGGTAGAAAAGGAAAAGATCGAGGTCTTACCGGTATCTCGGCTTCGCGGCCGTTCCTTCACCAGAGCCGGGGTGATCTTAGAAGAGTTCCAAAACCTTTCCGAGGAGATGGCGTTGCTTTGCCTTACCCGGATCGGGCAGGGCTCCAAGTTCGTGGTAACCGGCGACCCTTCCCAGGTCGATTTTTACGGACGTAACGGCATTCGATACGCCGAACGGTTGTGCGAAGGCCTGGAAGATACCGAGGTTGTTAAGTTTAGCGAAGAGCAAGTGGAACGGCACCCGGTTATTAAGAAGTTAGTGCAACGTGCCAGGTTTTTAAACTATGAGTCAGATCGAAGCCCTAAAGCAAACGATCCTCGATAAGTTCCAGGAAAGCTCTTACTGGTCTTTGGGTGAACTCGCTACCGAAGTCGATACCCAAAGAGCAGCCGTGCTATATGCCCTTGATGAACTGGGGGCAAACGAGTACGGCCCTTATTTCCATTTCAAGCAAACCAAGCCCCGAGCGTTGCCGTCGGATCCCGACAACAAGATCAAACAAGACCTGAAACGGGAACGGCGGTTGCGCCGGTACCACCAACAACGCGCTGACAGCCTGCTTCAAGACTGGGAAAAAGCTCAGCAGATGCTTGATCTCCAAGAAACCGAAGCGCCTCAGCCCGGCCTCGACCTACGACCGGCTAAGGTTGTTGAGCAAGCCAAACGCAACCAAACGATCCCTTTAGTTACCGCCTCGGACTGGCATATCGGGGAAAAAGTCGATCCCGACACCGTTCGGGACAACAACGACTTTCATCTCGATATCGCCAAACAGCGGATGGAGGAATACTTCAACCAGGTCTACGACTCCCTGAAGTTCCAAAGCCAACGGCGGTATATCTCCAACGCCGTTCTTTGGTTAGGCGGGGACTTGATCTCCAACTACCTCCACGAAGAACTCCAAGAAAGCAACTCCTTGACCCCGCAACAAGAGGTTCAGGTCGCAGAGGCTTATCTCAAAGAGGGCCTGCGTTACCTAAACGAATTGGGGCTGGAGTGGGACGTGGTTTGCTCGTTTGGGAACCACGGCCGATTGCATAAAGTCAAGCGCCACAGCACCGGCGCCTACAACAACTTTGAGTTCTTCCTTTACCAAAACCTCCGGGAAAAGCTTTCCGACCTGGAAAACTTCCGCTGGCACATCCCGGCCTCTACCGATTACGTCTTAGAGCTGTTCCCCGAGTTCCGGGTGCGGTTTCAGCACGGCGATATGATCAACGGCGGTAAGAAAGACCTCGCCGCCAAGATCGACGACTACCAGAAAAACAAAAACCATCACCAGGAAACCCAAAAGGTTCACTATGATGTCTTAGGCCACTTCCATCAGTACCTACAAACCCGAAACTTCTTGGTCAACGGGTCGCTTGTTGGAACCGCCGCCTTCGCCTACAACGGGCATTTCCCCATTGAACGACCCAAGCAGGGTTTGCAGTTTTTTAATACCTTCGGCGAGGTGGAGAGCGTTTTGCCGGTCTTGCTCTAAGGAGCCTTCCCCGATAACGGCAACCAACTCGTTACCGTTGTCTCGGAACTGCTCCAGCTTTTCTAACAGCTCGTCTACGGTAGGCTCCAGCTCGCTTTCTGCCAACCGCGCGATCTGTTGGTTGGTCTCTCGCAACTCACTGAGGAGGTTGTCCTGCCGTTGTAAAAGTTCTTCAAAGGATCCCGAAACTTCCGGCTGGTAGACCACGTTCCCTTGGTCGTCAATCAGCTGGAAGTTTTTTTCATCGATCTTTTGGAACAAGTCGTACCGTTCTTGGGTTTTCTCTTGGTCCTGCAGCAAGGTATAGGCCTGGTTGCCCAGTTCATCCCCTGCCTCTACGATTGCTTTTTTCGCGTTGTTCGCTACATCTTCCACCGGTTTATCGTAAGGGATATGATAAACCTGGTTGCTTTCAGTCGTTATCGCTAGTTTCATCGGTAATCTGCTCGTATAGCGCCTTTAGTTCTTTGGACAACTCTTCTAGAGCGTCATACACCTCGTCGTCGTCTCGGTTAGCTTCTACTCGCTCCAACAACTCCTGCTCCGACAACCCTTGCAGTTTGTTTTGTTCTTTAAGCGCCAAAAGGTTTGCGAGGATAGGTTGGATGCTTCCGGGAGCGCGATCGGTTTTGTGGTTTTGGGTTAGATACCACTCGCTTTGTTGCTCCGGCACCACCGGAACGTTTAGGATATCCAACCCTTTAACCACCTTTAAGAGCTTATCGGCAACCCGCAAGGTCGTCTCCTCGCAACGCTCCCGAACCAGTTGCCGGTTCAGCGCTTTTTGCTCTTCCAACTCCCGGCGTAACCGCTCGTTTTCGCTTTCTAGGTCAGGACGGGATCCGTTCCCGGAAACATACCAGTCTTCCGCCTTAACCAGCGCAACTTCCCCGCGTTCCAATCCAGCTACCAACGCCGACAACACCTGCTCTACCGGGAGCTGTTCTCCTTCCTTTTGGGTTGCCTGAACGCATAGGTCGTATAACCGGTCTTTTTCGGTATCGCTAAGTTGAACGACTAACGCTTTCTTCGGTTCGTTGGACATATCGGCCTCCTGGTTTGAACCAAAGGGAGTTGGTGTCGCATAAAACTTCCTCCCTCAACGGTCTATCATCTAACAAATTCGTAACATACATCAAGGCAACACAGGAAGCCATCTGGTTAGCGGTAATCAACTGCGGGGAGCTGGTTTGTTCTTCTCCGCAATCACCGGGGTGCCCATCCACCGGGTTGCGGAGATTGGCGTAAAGATCCAACGGCCAAGTGGTATAAGCATAGTTGTTCTGTTTTAGGTGTAGCGTTACCTGAGCGGTGTCATAGTCGTTTCCCGGAGACACCCAGGCGTAATCGGAGAAACGGTTGTCCAGTTCTTGGAGGGTTAGCGCTCTAGAGGCGTCCCGATCTACAGCACAGATAAATAGCACCGGCGGGATGGCGTCATCCAAAAACCCGTGGATGGTTTCCGGGGTTAAGTAGATCGGGTAGGCTTGGATCTGGGGGAACGGGATATTCTCTGCGGTGGCCAACGCTTTGTTTTTTCCGAACTGTTCGGAATTTACTCTTTGCCGAGTGCTGTTGGCCTTACTATATTCATCGCCATCCGCCAGACGGATATCCTCTGTTCCCCTGTCGTGGTATAACAAAAGCCGGGCTAGCGGTTCAGCAAGCAACGAGCCGACGCCTCCTAACCCGGCCAGGATACAAGTATGGAATTTCATATCATAATAACGCTCCTTA
>JBDGRN010000038.1:0-5152 GCA_042218125.1 Halobacteria archaeon
GGTTCATCGAGTTCGGATTTAAGACCTACATATTTCCGCAGCCAACTTTACGACTGGTTGTGGATGAACTCTTTCGGAACGCATCTTAGGAATCCATATTTTTTGATGGAGAATTTATCATAGCAGACCTTAAACCATATCTGTGGCTTTTTGGATCAGAGTTCAGTTACATGTAATAGTTCATGAAAACATTAAATGAGTTATGTAACTTATCTGTGGTTATAATGAGTGAGAACAAACATATCCAAACGGAACTGGACGAAAAAGAGTATAGTAAAGTAAGAAAAACCGCTAACGAACTCGGATTATCTTTAAAAGAAGCATGTAGACACGCACTCGTAGAATGGGTGGAACGCAAGGAAGGTATCGATAAGGATGATCCAGCATTTACCGTGATAGATAAACTGGAAGAAATAAATGAAGAATATAAAACCGACGTCAGAAAAATGGATGACACCGCCGAAGTATGGAGTGGAGAAGACGTAGATATATCCCTATCAGAAAACCCCCCAAACTAATTTTTTATGGGAGAAAAATACGATACGCCTCTTGGGTTGTTAACTCTCGAAAACTTCAGGCCTGTAGGTACGAGACACCGTCTATTCGTGGGGCCGAAGTTCCTGTTCTCTTTATTCAACCCCGGCGATAAACTTCATACCGTTTGTAAACTTTTTATGAGGTTCCTGAGAAACAACGAACTCCCCTACCGTAAATTACTAGTCAACGATCACGTTGTCGACGAGGCGGCGACCAGACTGAAAAAACGGACGTCCAACAAGTATACAGAAGCCTTTATCGAAACGATCGGGTCCTCAGGGATATACGAAGAAAAAATTACCGGAGATACAGAGTACTCGAAAGCTAAAGAAACCTTTCTGGAGAGGACAAAGTTAGATGCAGCGTTTACAGATCACCTGGTGGCGGCACATATGAAAGAACTGAATATAGATCACATCGTTACCTTCGACACCCACTACGACTCCTTTAACTTGACTACATTACCCCATTAAAGTCTAAGGTAAAATCAGTGAAAGCTCCACGGGTTGTCGAATATACCGATTGGAAATGAATTTAGGGATAACTGAGAGATTAAACTTAAAGAATACCTTGATCATTACCGATATCTATCTGTATTACATATTAATACATATGTCGTCTATACAGGCGAGAGTTTCACAGGACCTGGAGGATGAAGTGGATAGGTTAGTTGAGTCCGGTCTATACGAAAACAGGAGCGAGGTCGTCCGTGAAGCACTCAGGAAGATGATCGCCCAACAAAAACGAGAAACTCTAAGTGAACTGACGGAAAGGATGAGGATCGAGGAAGGAGACCTGTTAGAGGAACTCCGATCCATCCGAGATGAATGATGCAGGTATTCGTCGATACGAAGATACTAATTTCGGGGATATTTTTCGAGGGACCCGAGTCACAGCTACTCGACTCGAAAAAAGCAGCCCTCGTTACAGCAGATATATGCTACCGGGAACTCCAGGAGGTTGTAGGATGACCAAAATATCGCGGGTATATTCCTCAGGTAGTACTTATAGGCTATCTTCGTTTTTCGACGGTTTGACCTATCAGTTCAATTTTCGTGAGAACCGTTTTAAAATTGAATATCGAAAAATTGGATATAATGAGTGAATCTACTGATACGACCGAGTTTCTCGGGAAAAAACTCCTCAATAAATCGAAACCAATGCCCTTGAGGAACAGTATGAGGGAGTTCATCGAGGATAACAGAACTAAATCTAATCTAAAAGATCTAAGGAAAGTAAATAAAGGTAAAGATATGTCGGAACTGGTAAATGAGATACGTGAATAGAAATTTCCATTGACGATAACCTATTCTCCAGAACTCCATAACGTCCCGATTAGGGACCCAGCACCAAAATAATTAATCGCACATTTCATTTTCCTCTCATCAAGGATTGCCACATCTGGACACAGGATCGGCAAGTCGTCGCCGTCCATTTCTCACGAGAAAGTTTGTAACTCACCAAGAATCAGTGATGTTCTCGATAAATTCAAATCCATAAATAAACTCGGAACTAAAACCAACATCAAGGCTATTTAAAACTTTTATACAGCTTTCCCCGGCTGGTATATCGGTTGTATAAATCCTGACTACATCCAGTTCTCTTTCGAGCGATTCGTTTACGGCAACTGCCGCCAGGACAGCGTCAGTTTTTTCCACTTCACCTTCATTCCTATCAGAAATACTGGCAATATTATTTCTTATCTGATCTACTGTTCTAGATATAAGGGGATTTCTGTACTTGATATCTCTGTGTATTTTTACCCAGTCTTCCTCTATAGCCTTATCCACAGGTGTATTTTTTCCGTTATCGGTTAGTGTATTTCCGGTAAGTTCCCGGTAGACTTTTTCCGGTATCGTAAAAACTACTCCGTTATTTTTTGCATGTTTTCTGAGTGCCTTATACTTTTTATTGCTTCTGGAACCGACGGCTACGAATAGCCCCGTATCAGCTATATGTAGATCTTCTTTAGACAATGGTTTACTCTCCCTTATGCTGGAGTACAACTTTACGTAATTCCTGAAGTATTTCCTCGGCTTCTAGAGACGTTATCTCTAAGTCACGAGACATAAGACGATGATTAGTGGTGCCATCGACGTATTTTTTCGCGTACTCCAATGCGGTAGCTATTCCATCTATCCCGTATCTTTCGATGTATAGATCTATTATCTGATTTTGACTGCGGCGGGAGACTGCGTCTATTAACTCCGGAGTGATGGTATATTCCGTGTTGTTTTTGGTGAGTGTCAGCTTGATTTCGTTGGCCGAGTACCGGTAAGGGCGTTCCTGGTTTTTTTCTTCAAGGAGATTTTGTTCAGTTAGATTTGATACGAAGCTGTATGCGGATCCCTGGGGTATCTGCAGCTCATCAATTATTTGTTCTACTGTTTTTTCACCATGTTGGTCGATGTAGGTGTATATTCGTGCCGTTTCAGGATGTTCAAGTAACTCGGCTATGGATAATAGGTCTCGAACTGCGGATCCTGTCTCGTTGTTCCCGGCTTCCGACATATTGTTATATATTATGTATAATGGATAATAAGTATACTGGAGAGGTAAGATGTGGATTAGCAATAAAGTCCAGGACACAAGTTGTAGTTAATTAATCCCATACGTTATACATATGTATGTCAAGTGTATCTGAGGATACGGAGCAGATAAACATTCGTGTCACCGAAACTTTCCTGGAGAAAATAGATGAAACATGGCAGGGTCGAGGTCCCAACTCTCGCTCGGAGTACATCAGACACGTACTTCACGACGCCGTAGAGAACCCCACCTTCGATCGCGACGAACTTGCGGCACTCGCCCTAACCGAAAGAGAAATACGAAAAGAAAAATTCCTGAACGGAACTGGAAGTTATCTTTCACAGCTGAGAAAGATTTCACTAAACTGGAAGAGGAGGATCAAAGTCAGATAAAGAAATAACTCGGTGAAATATGTAGTTCCACCTGGAGAAAACCACCTGAATACGGTGAGCCACTGACGGGTAGTCCATACATAAAAGTACTTATAGGCGAATTTCGATTATCAGTAACCTTTGTCCAAGAAGATCAAGTAATGGTAGTAGCCCGAATTAAGAACGGTGGTGGAGCCAACACTGCAGACGACTGAAAAAAGATAACCTGCCAACCTCTGGACCTCCTCTCTTCAAACGAAATTTAACAGTTCTCTCGCTGTATGTAACGTCAATAACAACTCTGTCATACATCTGAACAAGAGTTTGTAGGACAGGTTAAAAAGGAACAAAGTTGTCCTGTATATACTCGATAGTACCGTCCAAAGTAACTACGGAATCTCCCTCGATCCACGTTCTCTCGAGTTCGCCGCGTTCCTCCAGTACTACCTGTTTCGTATGTAGAAATAAAAAAACTCATTAAACACGGTTTTGAGACGTCTCCAGGACCGAGATCACGTGGAACACAAAGGTGATTACTGGAGTATCGGCGACGAACAACTGATCCGAGAAGCGTTCGAAGTACATAGAAAAATAAAGGGCTTAAATATCAGTTTCGGAACTGGAGACCTGGATGAATGGAAGAAACACGCGGCTGAAAAGGAATGACAATGTCTTGGACCCGTAAAGACGTAGTTATAACGACAGATCCAAATAAATTCAATTACTCCATAAGCTACCCATGACACCCCCCTATTCGAACCACGGGAAGGCCACCGAGGCTTTAATTTCTACATAAGTGCCAAAACACCAAAACTCCTGCAAAACGAATACGTTATTGACCTAGCCTTAACATTAACACAGACGGACGAACCTATTTATGGTAGCTAAAAACCAACCCGACAAAATCCTGGGAAGTAGAAAATAGGTAGTCCCTCAGACTTGGTTCAATAGAGAATCGATTTGAGTTACCTGTTATTATTGATCCATTCCTTAAACTGTTGAAAATCCTTCATACCTGCTTTTTCTCCTATACTCTTTAATGTTCCTTCACTAATTTCATCGTGTAGTGGTACTGGAACCGTTCTGGGTTTGGCGTCATGCTGTTCAGGGGGATTCCATTTCAAGATTGCATGATCTCCCCTGGTTCGCACCCACTTATATATACCGCTGTTTACCATTACTTTTACAATTTCCCTTCCTGAAAATGGGGGATAAGACATCCAAAATTATTTGAAAACTTCTGAATTATCCAGTGAACCGAACTCATTTTCCTCTGGCTTTATTCCAATTTCTTCTAGTTCATTATCTGTTGGCTGTTGACCCTCACCATGGTAACCCTCAATAGCCTCCTCTAAATTTTCAAGAGCCTCAATCTTTGTTTTACCCTGGCTAGAAACACCCGTATCGGAGTCTACAGCTACCCACCATTTACTTTCTTTCCTAAGAGTTATCTCATGTGTCTGGGAAGAGTTAGGATTACTGTCCGAATCTATACTCATTTACAAAATATAAGTTATATACATATAAATTGGTTAGGGTTTTCCAATATTTACTGAAGCCCTAGTCTAAGATTTGACATCCCCCCTGCCCTAAAGGGCGTATGCAAATCACTTCGTGATTTGCTTGCACGGAAACGTAGTTTCCGAACGGGGATTCCCCGATGGGGATATTAAGGTTGCGTGTTTCCTAGCGGTTCAAGTACGCTTTCGCGTGAC
>JBDGRN010000125.1:0-4926 GCA_042218125.1 Halobacteria archaeon
TAAATCAAGAAGAGGTGGAAAGCTAATGAAACGAAATCTTTACCGTACAACACAGTTCCTCCGGAAAACTGAACTATACATTAGTAGGTGAAGATACCGGTATACAGGTAGAGTTATTACCCTCCAATTTGGTGTGCATGAACTAATCACGTTAAAGGGAGAGTCGGTTCCCTCATTTTTTCCAGTAATGTAAAATAAGTATGACACAATCCAGTCACGCAAACCAAGTATGACATAATACTGTGGTTCGAACAATCTAACTGTTTCTGGAAACACCTGTTTCATATCCCAAGGGCCTACGAACGCCAGTATGATGGGGTGAGTATAACCAACACGGAGATAATTTCGAGACGTCCCATCCACATTAAGAAAAACATCAACATCTTTGGAAGATCCGGGAACTTTAGAAAGTTGTCCATGGGTCCTACAGCACCTAAACCCGGCCCTACGTTTCCCAGAGTCGCGGAAACAGCAGTCATTCCCGCGTAGGTATCTATCTCGAAACCGGCGAAACGACTAGTCCCGACGACCACGAGTGTAGATACCGCAAATATCAAAAAATACAGTAGGGTAAATAGATGTATACCTTGAATAGTGGATTCATCCATTATCCTGTCGCCGACCTTTATAGGTTTGACGGCGTCCTGATGGATGGAGCTGAACAACCTCCGTTTGATAGCTTTATATATCACCAGCCAGCGGACCACTTTTATAGCTCCTGCGGTGCTTCCCGCGCTCCCGCCGATGAAAATTACGAAAAACAAAACCAGCTTGGGTGTGGGGCTCCAGTGGGTGAAATCTACGTTGGCGAAACCCGTAGTGGTGATCAGCGAAACGGTTTGAAAAACCGAGTCCTTCACTACTCCGGCAGAACCCAGTCCGGAAGAAAAGCCGCCACCGGATCCGAGAGCAACTAAAACCAGCGAAAACGTCAGTATGATGGCTGTGTAGGTCTTGAACTCGCTGTTTTTTACAACTTTCTTAGGGCTTCTTTCGGTTACGGCCTGCCACATTAGCGAGAAGTTGACTCCGGCCACGAACATGAAGGGTATAACCACCCACTGGGCTATAGACGTAAAGGCCTGGATGCTGCGGGCTTGAGGTGAGAAACCCCCGGTGGACAGGGTAGTGAACCCATGGGATACGGCGTTGTAGAGATTCATTGCTGGAGCGAACCCTGCGAGATGCAGAAGGTATAGTAGCCCTATCTCGGCCAGGGTTATAGCTACGTAGAGTTTCCAGAGAATCTTGGCTGTATCCGCTATGTGTGGAGTGAGTTTTTCTGTGGTCGGTCCCGGGGCTTCGTCTCCGACCAACTGACTCCCTTCGGATGTATTGAGTTTGGGTAAAACAGCGACGGCTAGGACGACGATACCCATACCCCCCAGCCACTGGGTTAACTGGCGCCACAACATTATAGAATGGGTATGCTTACTGAGGCTGATATCCGCCATCACCGTGGACCCCGTCGTCGTGAAGCCACTCATCGACTCGAACAAGGCGTTCACGGGGCTCGCGAGACTCCCCGAACCCGCTACCACGTAAGGTACGGCTCCGACGACAGCGACCAGAAGCCACGTCAGGCTAACCATCAGAAAACCCTCCCGAACCCATATATCGGACCCGTCCCCGAGTTTCTCCATCCCGTAACCGAGAATCAGGGATATGAAGGCTGCGGCGAGGAAAGGTTCCACGCTCTCCCCGTAGAAAACAGCCGTAATTACGGGCACCGAGAAGGTGATTGACAGATACTTAATAACTAAACCGGTATAGCTGCATGCCGCCTTCCAGTTTACGTTGGTCTCGAAAGTCATCCGAATCTATATTTTCTCCGTAACCTCGTCCCTGACACCACTCGATAAAAATACGACCACGTTGTCACCGGGCTCTATCACTGTATCTCCCCTCGGTTTGACCAGTTGTCCTTCGCGCTCCACGGCCCCCACGACTACATCGTCGGGGAGCATCGCCGTGCTTTCCTCTATATCTTTTCCCGACAGTATGCTTTCCTCCCCCACCATGGTTTCGATGACCTCTGCCTTATCGTCGGTACCCGTGAACGCGACTTCCTCTATTTTTTCGGAGAGAGTCAAACGTACTATCTCATCGGCTGTAACCTGTTTGGGGTTGACGCTCACACCTCCGTCCAGGTTCCAGGCTTCGGTTATCTCGGGGTTCTCAACTACCGCTACAGTATTTTTGGCACCGACGTCCTCTGCAAGACGTGAGACCATCATGTTCCATTCGTCGTCCCTGGATACCGAAACGATCGTATCGTCTACGTTCTCTTTCTTCAAAAACTCCTTACTGAGGGCGTCGTTGTTAATGACGAGAGTATCGGTGAGTTCCTCGGAAAGGCGCCGGGCTATATCCTCGTCTTCCTCGATCAGACGCGTCGATATATTTAGGTCCTCGAGGGTTCTCGCGGCCTCCCGACCTATCTGACTTCCACCGGCAACAACGACTTCGGAAGGCAGTTTTTCCCGGGGAACTACTTCTCCGGAAAACTCTACCAGGCTTTCTAACGTACCAACAACCACTATCTTTTCACCTGATTCCAGGACGGTGTCCCCGGAAGGAATTAAAGACGGGCTTTCACCCTTTAATCCACAGAAACTCAGGTAGCCGTACCTGTCGGCCTCTTCGACGGTTTCACCATCTACGACAGACCCATCCCCGATAACGAGACTTGCCATCAGGACTTTTCCGTTGAGGAAGTAACTGACCTCTTCGCCGTCGGGTACCAGGATAGTTTCTACAACGGCATCCGCCGCTAACTTGTTCGAGGCGACCATGAAGTCGACACCGAATGAATCGGGTTCGGTTTCCCAGGTATCGAGGTACTTCGTTTCGGTTACTGTAGCGACGGTAAACGCATCGGTGACGGTATTTACCGTTTCACATATAATTATATTCTTTCTATCGTCGCCCGTCGCCGCGATTACTACGTCCGCTTTATCTACCTCGGCTCTCTGAAGTTCTTTGATGGATTCGCCGTCACCAACTACACCGAGTACATCCGCCGAATGTTTTATGTCCTCCACCCTTACCTGGTCTATATCCAGGACCACCACCTCGTGGTTTTTACATATATTTTCGGCTATACTCGAACCGATCCTTCCCGCCCCTACTACGAGCAGCCTCATATGAATGAATTAAAAGTTTATCTAAACTGACTTAACTCTAATCCGTATATATCAATTTTTAATAACTAGATAAAAGATCTCTTTCGTTGTTATTCGTTGGTAGGAAAAGGTTTCCTTCATATAACGCTTTTTTCCGAGCTACGTTTTAAAATTCATGCCGTTTGCAAACGGTGTTCGGGCCAAACTTCTGGTTTTGATTTAAGTCTTTCTTGAAGATGTATGTTTTGAGCAAAAAGCGGTGGAAAAACTGATTATCGAGGGGAGCAAAAAAACATGTCCAAGAAAAAACCAGAAGAAAGGAAAGAGAAGAAATCGAGTAGGTCGAGGACGTCGAAAAAACGCGTAATCGGAAGTGCAGGTGCAGGACTAACATTACTCGCCGTTCTGGCGGCGGCGATGGTTTCGACGGGTACAGTAATGGCGGCGATTGGTCCAGCAATGGGAGGATTCACCGCATCCTTCGACCAGGTATCAGGAGGACAGGGTGCGACGATATACCCCTCACTCGGACAGACAGCCCAGTGCGGAGAAAACACCCCACTCTTAAGCGCAAGCATCCCAAGCGCAAACGCCCAGGGCATAACATTCGAAAAAACAATCCAGGCCCCAAGTGAGGCACCAGGATCCATCCACAACGTCACACTCGAAATCCAGCAAAACGATCCGTCGAAAAGCGCCGAACTAAATGGACTAAACCTCCAACTCGAAGGCCTCAACTCCAGCAGCGTAACACTCGGCGGCGGACAAAACGGCAGCGTAGGAATCTACGACAACGCGACGCAGAACACCTCGGCCGCCTACGGAAACAACGGCCAAGGATTCAGCGTCTCCGCCCAAGGCAACGTCTCCATCAGCGGCGGAAAAGCCGTCGCCGACCTAGTAACATTCAACGGCGCCACATTCAACTCCGGACTAAAAATCAACCTCAAATACAACAACAACGACACACTAAACAGAAAAGACATCTGCAACTAAATATAGGATAACCCGAGAAATCGGAAAAGACGGTTCTTTCGATTTAAGTCTGGAGTGCAGTTTTCACAGTTTCACCAGAGTTCTCAAAATTTCACCAGAGCTTTCACAGTTTCACCAGAGATCTGATCGGAGATAGTATAACACACTCGATAGTACGATATACTTAAACCCCATTCTAAAACACCCTCCTTCTTTATCGAAGTCTGCCAAGCAGTTTGTAATCTTTATCGGGGATGTAACGTCGGAACAGCAGACTGTTGGTCAACACCGATACGCTTGAGAAAGCCATCGCTCCCGCGGCAAGTGCGGGTTGCAGGAGACCAAGCGACGCGAGAGGAATCATGGCGGTGTTGTACCCGAGAGCCCAGACGAGGTTCTGTTTCACCTTCCGGAGGGTGGCGTCCGAGATACGTACCGCTTTGACGACGTCGAGTGGGTCGTCCCTCATCAAGGTGATGTCTGCGGCCTCTATTGCGACGTCGGTCCCCGAACCTATCGCGGTGCCGACGTAGGCGACGGCGAGCGCCGGCGCGTCGTTGACGCCGTCACCCACCATCATGGCGCGTCTTCCTCCCTCCTGGATCTCCTCGACGGCGGCCGACTTGTCCTCCGGCAGCACCTCGCTCCGGACGTTCCGTTCCTCTATTCCAACCCGGGAAGCGACGGCGTGTGCTGTACGTTCGTTGTCGCCGGTGATCATCATGACGTCGAGACCCCGTTTTTCAAGCTCCGACACCGCCTTCCGGGATGTCTCCTTTACCGTATCGGCGTTCGCGACAACCCCCACGAGTTCGCCGTCGTACGC
>JBDGRN010000051.1:0-4801 GCA_042218125.1 Halobacteria archaeon
TGGCGCTAGCCCAGCATCGTGAACATAATGGCGATGCGCATGTTCGGCCAATATATATCGGTCGGCCACAGCCCCGGGAGTCTTTTTCAGGATGGTCAAGACAGGCGAATGCGGGGATGTCGTCTCCGCAGTCCTCGTATTTTCTCCCCCCATTACCAGGTATCGAGAGTTCGGGAAGTTGTTTATTAGGGGAGCTGCTAGTCTCTTCTCTTTCAATTATAGACCCCCGCGCTTTTCCAGGCGATCTCCCTCGGGCAACCTCTCGAATCTCTCCGCCTCCGTCGAACTGAAACAAAATCGATGGTTGGTCGGCTCTTCCTTTTCCTTCGCTATGCAGTCGGTTCCGTAATTTTTCGTTTCGACTTACACTCATTTCTGTGTCTTTCCGGACACAGCAAAGGCTATTTATGGAGACAGCAATCGCTCTCGGACGAAAGCTTAATACTGCCTCAACCAGAACAGTTAGGTAAGTTCCTACACCTGCCTAACTGTTCCAGCTTTCCCTAGCTTTGCTGTTTTTTTGTTTTGTTTTGTATTCGATGAAACTTAAACATGCGTCAGACGTTCAATCCATACCCACCTGGACGATCGCGAGTTTCACATTCTCTTTCTCTTTCTCCGCATCGATTCCACAAGCCTCGCGGACTTTCTTCGGGATCGTGCACCGCCCTTTCTGATCTACCTCTGTCCAGCAGGTTTCGAGAACGTCTATCTGCATTCTATTGAGTAATTACCACTAACATTACTTAAACTTAACTTATAGGTACTTTTTCCCACTAATTACCAAAAAGTTGTAATATTTACCAATCTATCATCGGGGTAGGTTGGTGAATACAACAATTTTACTGACCGCCTTCTTGCGGTTTTGTTTTTTCTTTATTTGGAAAATACAGTTTAGGGGATAGGTTGGTAAATCCAACAAATTTTTAACGTTCCAATTCGTACCAATAATTACAAATAATTCCCACAAATGACTGAATACATCTCTATAAACATCAGTGAAAAGGAGAAAAAGAAATTGAAGAAAAAAGCCAAACAAAAAAATAAACCCCTAGCAGTGTTCTGCCGGGAACGTATCCATGCAGGGGATCGGCTCTGGGACAGCGATGGTGATTTCCTCCTCGACATAGAGTCCAATGAATTGAAATCGGAGGACGATGCCGAGGTTCCGGCGAATAACGAGGACCTGGAAAAATTAGTATTACAGAATCTGAATAGCCGAAAAACAATCTCGATAAAGGAGCTTACCGCAGAGATTACTGAGGACCTGGAGTCAGAAGTCGCTGAAATACTCGAAAACCTCCAAGAAGACGGGGTAGTGAAGTATTCTCCTACGGATAGAGGGTGGGTGAAAAAATGAGTGACAGCGGCAAGCTCGATACAAAATCGATAGATGAGGACAAATATCGTGAAGCTCCATTCGATTATCTAATCAATCAGAAAAAACGCTACAAAAGAAGTGAAAGAACAATTCAACAGACTGAGAGTAGCCTGAAGTTTGCTCGTGAATATTTCAGTCGTGAGGAGTTTTTGTCTGCGGGTCCAGAAGACATCATCGAGTACCATGACTGGTTGAAAAAAAACACATCTCGGAATGAATGTAGTAGGAAAGATTTACTCTCAACTTTGGGAGAGGTGTATAATCTCGGGGAGGGTGCAGGAGTTTTAAGCACGAATCCAGCGCGTGTAGCGATTCGTGAACTTCGGGAAAGCGGAGTCCTCACCCCTAGTAGTCCCTCCAGGATGCGGATCGAGATGGAGGAAATGAAGGACTTCCTCGGTTTTCTATCAACTCCTTTCGAGCGAGCTGTTTTTCTGACGTTGTTGAAAACCGGTGTACGTGCCGGGGAACTCATAAACATCGATTTGTGTTGTTTGAATCTCGACCACGTTCTTTACCGGGATATGTTGGATGAGTATGGTGTAGAGCTTCGTGATGAGATTCAGAACCTCCCTGATTCGTTGTATATTTATCCGGCTTTCAGTGGAGGTGACGTAGCCTACGGGGAACAAAGACGGAGAGGAAATAAACGGAAAGACCCGGATGGAACGACGATCCCCATAGATGAGGAACTTAAAACCGCACTAATCGAATACATATTGACTCGACGGTACACTCCACGTGACGGTAAACCACAGCCACTATTCGTGAAAAAGCGTGTTCATGGAGATACTCCGAGATGGGGTTACTACGGACTCCAAGAGTCATTGATTAGGTGTGGTGCAGTTTGCGAGTATGGATGGTGGGAAGATGGTGTATCGACGGAGGAGAAGGTGACGCTTCACTATTTCCGGCATTATTTTAGTAACAACCATAGGTACGGTCACGGCGTCTACGACGGCAATATGCATGATTCAGTGATCAAGTATATACGTGGGGATGTCGGTGGGGATGATGGTGTTCTCGATAATGTATATACTCATTCAGGCTGGCAGCGGTGGAGTGAAAACATCAAGGAGCCGTATCTGGAGAACGTGTATCAGTTTGGGTTATATGATTAGGGTTCGTCTTCTTGGTCGTCCTCGACGGGGATTCCTCCGAACAGTTTCCATTTGAGTCGTTTTCCGAGTCCGGCGTCGTCGATGATTCGTTGTCTTTTCTCGGTGTAGGTTTCGGTGTCTCGGATTTTGTCGGGTAGGTCCTCGACCTTCGACTCGATCTGGCTTCGTCTAGTTAGTTGTTGTTCGAGCTGGTCTATCCGTTTCTGCTTTCGTTCCAGGCGACTCTCTAACTCGTCGATTTCTTCCAGGAGGTTATGAAGTCTTTCTCCTTTGTTTATGAAATTCCTCACAACTGCACTCTTACTTTCATACTCTCCGTTTTCGCCGGATAGCTCTTCGATTAACTCCATCTGTTCTTCCGGTATCGAGGCGGTTATTCTCGGCATTTTATGAAATTCTTCATAACAAATCTTGGTTTTATGAACTCTATTCCGCTTTATGCAGTTATTCATAACCTGGGTTTAAATCAGTTAGTCAGACAATCTATAGGTCCTCTCCATCCAGTTGTTCCTTGATTTTCTCTTTCTTTTTTTCAGCATCCTTTCTTAGACGCGTGAGGTAGGTGTTGAGGGTGTCTCTGGTGTAGCCTTTCCGTTCGAACAAGGTCTTGCTGTATCCCTTCAACGTAAGCATGTAGGAATGTAACAAAATTTGTAGGGACAACCGCCTACTGATCAGTATAATTAGAAAAACTGTAGATCGTGACGACGGGCGTCCGGCGTCCACGCCGGATGCGGTCGGCGAAGCCGACCGGTCGGGTCAGACCCCCATGGGAGGGGGTCTGCTTCCGCCGTATTGCGCGGCGCAGCCGCGCGTAGGCAGGATAAGACCAAAAACCGCGCACGAGATTTAATGTTACGCGCGAAATTTTTATACTGTCGTAGAATAATGGTTATCTAAGGATTTTTCTCCGTTCCGTCTATCGATTATTGTAGCTCTATATTACCCCCTTCATTGATGAGTATATCTAGCCGTAGTGGGTCTGGACTACAAGATTATATTATCTATTATGCGACAACTCCCTAATCAGTATATCTCTGAAAAAAAGGTGGAGTGTGTCAATGGGTTGAGAACCTCTGAGAAGGGGCTATATGGCGGGAAAACCCGATATTTGGACAGTGATGCCTCTGTCGTTTCGTGGTCAGCGAGTGCGAATCTCGGTATGAAGGGATTTGTATTCTTCACTGAGTTTCTGGTATTCTTCAAATGCATCTTCCAGCCCTTCCAGATACTCCGCCTGGTCTCGCCAGTCCAAGTCTTGGAGCCGGGAGCTGGCCTCCTGGATCGGTCGGATCCGTCCGCCGCATGTATCCCTTGTATCCACAGAATCATCCTGCTCGATTTGTTGGACTACCTCTCTTGGCGGTTCTGTGGGGTGGTTTGTGGATTGACCGCCGTTCACCCCCGATGTAGACCTAGAAAACCAATAGGAAGCTGAGTCCCATCCAGAGTCCCCCACAGTGTTTTCGCCGTCGTAGTCTGGGATTCCGTCGCTTGCAGGTTCGGAGATTGGAGCCTGGCAGGTTGTATTCTGTGTTTGGACGAAAGTTACGCCCAAGAGGTCCGGGCTGGCGTTACAGAATGCTGAGAGTACCTTGTCTGTGACTTTGTCAGGGGCGTATTTGTCTACGAGTTCGCCTTTGAGTCGGCTACATAGTTTGTCCTTTTCATCCTCGACTACTCCTGCGTGGGAGAAACAGTACATCATCTGACGAGTCAGGTCTTCGATGTTTTCAACGCTTACTTCGGAATCGGACTTTGTTATTCGGTGAAAAACGATGCCGGAGTCGTTGTATACGGCTTCGCTTACTTGGTAGTCGAACGAAGCTCGTTTGTGCGGGAAGAAAAGGTGAAAATGAGGGGAAAAAGTGAGGTACTGCATCGGGTTTTCTGCATTCAATATGTTTTTCCATCTCATATCTCCTTGTCCCGTTGATCCGTCGCCGTGGTCGTAGACATCTTTGCGGTACTGTTCTTTGATACGGTATGGATGGAAAATCGCGCAGAATCCCTCTATCCCCCAGCTCTCTCGAAGAATGGTTTGGACGACGAGAAGGAACTTCTGTATAGCGGATTTTGATGTATCGAACGCTATGTCGTTGGGGGGTGAGGCGACGACGTGTGATAGGTCGACGTCGAATGTTTTCCCCCCGCATGCGTAGAGGTATTGCTGGTATCCCCGAAGTTTACCTGCATACCGAGTGGTTTTGCGTTTGATGGCGCTAGCCCAGCATCGTGAACATGTTGGCGATGCGCATGTTCGGCCAATATATATCGGTCGGCCACAGCCCCGGGAGTC
>JBDGRN010000064.1:0-1858 GCA_042218125.1 Halobacteria archaeon
AGCTAAGGGGCCTAGTTTATGGCTAAGCAGCCACCTGCACATCATGAGGCGCGGCGGGAAGTTCGTCTAAAAAGATCACCGTGGTTTGGTCTTTGGGGATCTCAGCTAACCAATCGGTCAACGCTGTCCGAACCACGTTCCGGTCTTTGTCCACATGCGGGATTACAAAGTCGGAGGGTTGCATCTGCGACAACATGCGGATGATTAGCTTGTAGCCGTTTTTGTGGCACCATTCCTTGATGACCTGGCTTTTCCCGCATCCGGGAGAGCCGTGGAGCATGAAGCTGTGACCAGCGTCTTTCAGGGTTTCTAATAAATTTCCGATACGATCGATGGTTACTTCGGTGGCGTTGATTTCAGCCATAATTCAACCTCTTGTAGGATTACATCTGCTGGTTACCGTTCTGCTACCGTTCTAAGGACGTTTTATTAAAAGCCCTATGGATGACAAACAACTAGAGCAAAAAGTCGCCTCGGTCTCGCAAAGCTTAAACAGCGTTGAGAACCTCTTGTTCCAAGAGGAAACGGACAGACCGAGTTACATCGAACGGGTGGATCGACAGGAACATACGATCCAAAAAATCGATGCTAAGCTCAAAACCTTAAAGAAACGCACCAAACGCATGCAGTTTGCTGGGCGTTTCTTTACTTTCTTTCTATCGTTCTTATCGTTATCGTTTTTAATTATTTTAGTGAAGCCTTATGTGGAACGCTCTGCTCAAACGTCTCCGCAAAACCAACCAGCGGAACGACTTGGAGACCAAAATCCGAGAGCTGGAAGACCGCAGCGACTACATGTTGAAAGTCGTTCGCGACGGCAACGGGCGGACGCCGTTGCTGGAAAAAATTAAAGAAATCGAAAGCGCTAACCATAACGTGATGCAGGAAGCTGAGGATCTCGAAAAAGTTCTCCAAGAACTCCGCAATACCATCCTCTCAACAACGATCTCCTTGGTTCCGGCGTTGATCGCGCTAACCGTAACTTTCTTGCAGTTCAATTCTGCTGTAGAATCTGCTGTAGAAAGGGACGCAAAAACGCCAGATCCTGCTCATAGATCCATCTTGGCGAGCCGACAAAATACTCGAACGAGCTCGGCAACCGCTCCACCCGAGTAATTTTGTTGACATCAAACCCGCTAGCGCGATCGCGGATGGTAGCAAACCCCAGGTCGTAACCTTGTTGGGACTCGATCCGAAACTCGTTGTCCTTTACCGTTGCCGGGTTAAAGGTAAACACCAACGGATGGCCCCAAAGCCGGAAGTGGTTTGTCCGTCGCGCTCGGCGCAACTTTAACCGGTCCAGCTCTTGGAAGAGCTTGCTGTCTAAAAAATATATCGCACGAAACGCTTCTTGACCAGCGATCAAGATCGGGCAGTCCGGATTATGCTTATGGATCTCGCTCAGCTCGGTAAGCAGATGCGTTCGGACGCACTTGCGCCGGTGTTTGGAAGCGATAGTCCGGTCTTCCCCTTCCGGGCCGAACTTAGTGCATTTGATGGCGTTGGTGCACCAAACCTCTTCGTAGGTATCCAATCCAAACAACCGGTAAAGGGTTTCTCGGATATAACGGCCGGCGGTGGGATAGCTCGGGGTAGTATATTTCCCCTTAAGCTGTCCCCGGTTGATCTTCCGAGGAGAAGTATCGTTAGACCAGAACGGGTAACCTACTTCTGCTTCGTACCCGCCTGGGTAATCAGATACCACCACCAGCTTTACTTTACTTAAGTCATCAGGCCCGGCACCGCCTACCGCCCTACCCGTTGCCAACCCACACGCCTGACACCCCCGGTCAAACGGAAGCTCTGGGTGCAGTTCTCCCTGATAGGTCTTAGGTCTCATCCAGCCTCCTTAGCTTTA
>JBDGRN010000064.1:1868-4764 GCA_042218125.1 Halobacteria archaeon
TATCTGCGGTTTCTTTCCTGGGATCGGTGATCGGTAAAGGTCGACCACCTCCCAGAGTTCGTTTTCGTTTCCGCGTTTTAGGCGATCGCCCTTTTCTAGCAACCAAATCTGTCGTTCCCAGTCCAAGTGTTTGGGGTAACTTTTCTGGTACTTTTGGGGGTTTTCTTTAGTCATCGGTGTCTGCCTGGTCGATTTGCCGATGCTCTTCGTCGCCGTAAACCAACCCGGTACAACGTTGCTCCAGCTCAGGGTCGACCGGGATCAAGAAGATCACCAACCGTTCTTCTTCTGGAAACTTCATCTGCCGTACCTCCACCTGAAGGTTTTCGGCGTGTTGTTGCAACGTTAGCATTGAGGTCAAGAACCCGGAAAGGATACGACCGTAAGCAACGCAAGGCAACCAATCCTCTAACGTCGCTTCGATATCAACATCCACGTTGGCGTACTTATAACAGGAGAGGTTGGCAAGCTCTTGGATCTTGAGCTTGTTTTGGTTTTCCCAGAGATAAAGTTTATCGCTAGGCGCGTTTCGGAACTGCTACAGTTTCTTTTTGAGCTCGTAAGCCGAAAACGTTTTGGAGCCGACCTTTTGAAGCGCGCCAGTTTTATCTTTCAGGTCGTTGTCAGCCCCTTCTTTGATCTCTAAGATATCTTTGGCATACCGGATCATAGGGTTGGTTTCAGCATCATGCAACAGAACCGTTCCCTGCGACCCTTGGAACTGAGTCCAGCCTTCTTGGTGATATATCCAAATCTCTTCTGCCTCTTCACCATACACTCCTCGGATTCGAGGCACGTCTTTTCGGAGCAAAGAGGTAACGACTTGCTCTTCTACTAAGGTCTCAGCTACCTGCAAGGAAAAAATATACCCGGAAGAGTTCTCTCCGGCGTTGGTTATTCCCAAAAGCCGGTCTTTAGGGTGCAACAAAAAGTAAAAGCTGTCTTTGCTGTTGTTAGTTTCAGTTCCCCCGAACCGGGCGATCAGGTTTAGCCACTCCTTGAATGCTTGCCGTTCCAGCTTTCCTTTCAGATCCGTTTCGCTGAGTTCCTGGGGCGGAGCAAAGTCGCTTTCCACGCCGGGATAACGGTGGCAGTAAGTGGTTCCCTCACAGGTATGTTCCCCGTCTTCGGTATAGCTCTCGTCGCCGTAGATCACTAGGTTCCCGGAAACGGCCTTAAACGTTAAAGCGTTATAGGTGTTGCATATACTGTTTACCTCCCTTTGCAGGTTTTCGTGGTTTACCAGAAACTGCGCTCCAGGCCGGCCGCCACCGAACTCTCCGTGGTACAGCAACCGGCTGTGCTTCAACCGTCGAGGCTGGTAACTGGTAAAGCGCGTGCATTGCTCTGAGACCTGCTCGATCAGCAAACACCGATGCGGAGAGTCCTTCTCACCGTCTTGGTTGATCATAGTCTGATCGATCACGGCTTTCAGTTGCTTTGGGTCGGTGAAGTAGATTTCGCTCATGTCTACTCATAATTTTCGGGATTTTCGTCGGGCACATCGAACTCCGAAGTGATCGCATGTTGGTTGTTTAGGAGTTTCAGGGTGCGCCGAACTTGTTGGTCGAGTTTCATAGCTTCGTCGGTTATGGGGCCGATAACGTTTTTTAAGAACCGTTTAGCGTTGGTGAGGTCTCGACGTCGCACCTGTTGGCAATAAAATAAGTTTTGGCTGTCCACCTCCGTTAAGGTGCGAGGCATAGTTGTGATAATCCCTTGGTCGGAGGTAAGGTTGAGTTCCATAGAAACGATGGAAGCGACGTCGAAACTCACCTCGCCGATGCGGTAGTAAACGCGGTAATCCCCCAACCCCCGATAACAAGGCATAACATACAGCAACGGCATCTGATCGCCAACCAACATCAACGCCGGCTTTTCGCTGATCTCCCGAACCGTTAGATCCAGCTCGTTGAAGTCGTCTTCAGCCTGTTGCAGGTTTCGCTCAACGAACTCTCGGGTTAAGATGCGCTTGAGCCGTTCGTAGGTGAAATGGATCTTGAAGGTATCAAACATAAGTTTCTTGGATTACGCTACCTTTATCGAGGGTTAGAGCAGGGGTTACAGAGTTTTCAGAGTCTTGACCGTTCCCAAGCCTTTTTCCGAGATCGGCGCTACCCGTTCCAGTTCTTGGAGGTCTAGGAACCGAACGTCTTTTGCCGTTACTTGAACCACCTCCCCGTTTTTGCCGTAATGCACGGTAAGGGTCTGGAACGGAACTTGGGACAGCGTCAGGTTATCGTTAAACGTGATCGTAACCCCGCCTTGGGGGTGGTATTGAATGTTCTCTGCCGGTAATTCCATAAGTTATGCGGGGCAATAAGCCCCGGGCCAGGTCACGCCAAAAGGTTGTCTCTAAGGTCTTTCAGGTCGTTGATGGTTTTCTGGGAGATATCACAAACCTCTCTCAGCCGGTCGAGGTTTTCCTGTTTAAGATCCTCGATACCGATCTCCACCACTCCGTTTTTAGTTTTGTAAACCTTGGTGCAGTTCAAAGCGCGATAAAGACCGGTGGGTTTGGTTTCGCTAAAAATTACCCGCGCGCTTCCTTTAGGATCGATTTCGATCTTTTCCATGTTAATGACTCCAGTAAGGTGCGATATCGGCTTCTGCTAGACCGGGGAATTTATCTTTCTCCCCCTCAGACACTATACGATTAAATAGGTCTTTCTGGGTAGCCTCTAGGATAGATTTTGCGTGCTCTGCCCATCCTAAAGCCTGCTGGTCGGGGGTATACTTCATCTGATAAACCCCGCGATCGGTTTGGGTAAGCGTTAGCTCACAGCTACCTGGGACTTCGATGAGGATCTCCTATCTATACCAGCCTTTCGGCTGGGGTCGGACCATCTCTTGCGCTAAATGCGCCTCCCCGTTTCGGGTCAGGTAGCAAACCCTA
>JBDGRN010000003.1:0-4709 GCA_042218125.1 Halobacteria archaeon
TAAATGTTTTGTAGGTGAGTTGTGTGGGAATATAATAATGATCCGGCGGGTGTTGATGGATTAGTTTGTAGGGTTACTTAGCACTTGTTACCTTGAAACTACGGGAAGACGGTTTTTTGCGAAAGCATGTGTTAACTCTGCGGTTGCAGATACTTTCTTTGGTTTTCTGCCATTCGCTTCCTCTAATCTACCATTTGTGTCGTGTCGGTGTGGTAACTTTCTCCATACATATTTTTGTTGTCTCATTGTTACGTTCCATATCTGTACATAGAGCATAATTCAGATGCCCCGGATTATCTGGAGTGTCGGCTGCCGCAATCGAGTTACCTTGTTCGCCTACCTGATCATTATACCGGTTTGCCCGTTTCTCCCTTGGTGGTCCACCATAACTTTCCACCCTAATTTGGATGCTATTAATTAGGTTTAAATCTTTCATCTTTATTGTCTTAGTTTCTCCTACCATGAAATTGATTCTTTCATCCACATTATTAAGTAAACGCTAGTTTGTCCCCGTTACTCCCCGCAAAATACCCTATAGTTGTTTTTGGTTTAGTAGCTGTGGTCCGAGTACTGCTCCGGCAGCTGCTCCTACCGCTAACCCGACAATCAACGCCGCTATTATATATGTTTTGTTCTCAACCATAGTTTATAGGTTTATAATTTTTGGTTTGGCCTACTGTAGCATTAATTAGAAACCAGGTTATTTATATTTTATTGGGGGTGGGTTCGCTGGAGATATAGTGAGAATCACCATGTCAGCCATCCTTAATCGAGATAGTAATTTCGCATCTAACCAGTACGTTCTTAACTCCCTAATTTCCCTTGGTTTCTAGTTTTTCTGGGTTTCGAGTTCGGCCTCGAGATGAACGTCGGGAACGAGTTCCAGGAACCGGTGCTCCTCCCCCGTATCCTCGTAAAGGATATTAAAGTGGGCTTCCCTCCGTTCGCCTTCTAGCTCCTCAGTCACGTTTTTCAGGACGTTGTTGACGTTTCTCAACACTACGGGTTTAGCCAACCTGATGAGTTTGTCGGTAGGGAAGTACCAGAAAAGATTCGCCTTGTTCGCACCCCTAGGTTCGTACTTTAAATCGAGTTGTAAACAAAGGCTAGAGCCCAGTTACACGCAAAACACAGGTATACCCATCACTATGTCTCAGGGTTTTAGTAGCGATCAAAAATTCCAAGAAGGATAGAAATCCGGAAAAAACTAAACCGGAGGTGTGACAACCATTCTATGACTCCCTCTACGGGTTTATAGTATATTTGAATAAGGTTTTTAGAATTTTTTAATAGAAAGTTTATGGTTTACTAACATTAATTAATTATTGGGGATGAACGTACCTGTTAAAATCTTTACAATTGTTTTACTGGGACTCTGTCTGGTGGGGTTATCAGGAACTGCCGTTGCCGAGGATTGGAACATTACTCCGGAAAAAAGTCTTGATACACCCAACCGTAACGTAACGTTCGAAGGTAACGAATACAGTATTACGAGTATCACCCAGATACCCGAGGGAAATGATATTAAAGCCGACATCAAGGCTCCCGAGGATGAGAAGTACGAAGTCACGTTGAGGAAAGGGAATACTGAGAGAACGATAGTCGATTTCATCCCCTCACAGGAGGGATCAGCAACCATAAACTTCACCGGCGACTACAGTCCCGGTCCATACTCAATGATCCTGAATCCTACTAACAGCAAGATCTCACATATACATCCCGTGGTGGTACCGGGATACGATGTCTCTATAACCTCACCGAACTCCGTTAAACGCGGAAACCATGTTGAGATAGATATAGATATCCAGCAGACCTCCAGTTCCGGATCTCCGCACCAGGTAAAAGCCGTAATCGGTGACGAAGACAACAAGTCGACCGATATCGCCACAAAAAATTCGGACGGAAGTTATACGGCTAAAGTCAATACCACCGACTTACCTTCAGGTAACTATCTCGCGTACGCCGCGGCCCAGAACGACGTGGAGGTAAGAAATAAGAAACAGGTACTTGGGGTATCAAAATCGAGCCAGATACAGGTCAAACCGAACCCCGGTCTGGATAAAAAGGTCGGCGAACTCGGTACCGTAAAGTTCGATAACCCAGATGGTGAAACCTGGAAGAAAGTTGAACTCGAAAAAAGTTACAAAGATCCCGTAGTAATCACCTCGCCACTCAGTTACCAGGGATACGACCCGGCGCATGCAAGGATTAAAAATGTAACTGGAGAGGGATTCGAGATGCAGATCGAGGAATGGAGCTATCTCAACGCCAAACACGGTCAGGAAGAAGTAGACTACCTGGTCATCGAGAAAGGTGAACACAGTCTCGAGAACGGAATGACGGTTGAGGCTGGAAAAACGACGACGAGCCATAGCTGGAGCAACGTGGGTCTAAACGGCTTCAGAAAACAGCCCGAACTTCATACACAGGTAACGAGCTACAACGGTAAGCAGCCGGTCGTAACCAGGACCAGGTCGGTAGGTAGTAACGGTTTCGACCTCCGGCTACAGGAAGAACCAGGAAACAACGGGGTCCATGCAGTCGAGAACGTTAGCTACCTGGCTGTGACTGGAGACGGTTCTAATGTGGGAACGACCGACCACAGGTGGAAAAACATGGTAGGAGACAAAAGTTACGTCTTTGCCGATATACAGAGTTTCAAAGGTTCGGACACTGCTCAGTTAAGGAAAAACGGAACGAAAGTCAAGATAGAGGAGGGACGCAGTACGGATCAGGAGACTCGACACGTCAAGGAAGATATATCACGTACCTCCTTCAGCTCAGATACTTTGAAGGAAAAGTCGAGTTCCGGAGAACGTATCGGTGAGGTAGGTAGCATCGAACTCTCTGCAGCAGGAAGTTCTTGGAAGAAAGTTGACCTCGACGGTTCCTACTCGAACCCCGTCGTAGTAACCTCACCACTGGGTTTCTCCGGATCTGATCCGTCACATCCACGTATACGTAACGTCCGGAAAGACAGCTTCCAGATAAAGATCGAGGAGTGGAGCTACCTCAACGGAGCACACACGACGGAAACCGTTAACTACCTCGTGGTAGACGAAGGCAACTACAACACCAGTGACGGGATGGAGATACAGGCGGGAACTACACAGGTCGATCACGGTTGGACCTCAGTTATGCTCGATATGAACAGTACGGATCCAGAGATAGTTACCAGAGTTAATACGTATAAAGGCGCACAGCCCGTGGTTACGCGGACGCGTTCAGTCGATGGAAACGGATTCGACGTACGTTTACAGGAAGAACCGGGTAACAACGGCGTACATGCCACCGAAACGGTAAGTTACGTAGCAGTTGAGGATTCAAACACGGATACGTCTGAAGTTAACCACGAATGGACCAGTCTTCCCTCGGGTACAGGTCTTCTGTTCGCGGATCTCCAGAGTTTCAAGGGTTCAGACACCGCTAACCTCAGGATGGATTCGGGTTCAGTAAAGATCGAGGAGGGTACGAGCACAGACCAGGAAACGGACCACGTGTCCGAGAACGTCTCGCATTTCAGGCTACCGGAAGGTGATCTCAACGGATCAATATCCAGCACGAAAACCCAGGTAGGTGAGGTTGGTGTGGTGGATCTTACCGCCGCCGGTTCGTCCTGGCAGAAGGTATCCTTGAACCACAGTTACACGGACCCCAAGGTGGTAGCTTCACCCTTAAGCTACAAGGGATCAGAAGAGGCTCATCCCAGGATAAAAAACGTCGGTAGCGACAGTTTCGAGATACGGATGGAGGAATGGAGCTACCTCAACGGTAAACACACCTCCGAGAAAGTCAAGTACGTCGTCCTGGAGTCAGGTTCCCATAGTCTGACGAACGGAGTAACCGTAGAGGTTGGTGACGTAAAAACAGATCACGGATGGAGTTCTGTTTCGCTATCCGGAGACGTTTCCGACCCGGTGGTTTTTACACAGCCGGTGACCTACAACGGAGGTCAGCCTATCGTAACTAGAAACAAGGGTGTTGGTTCCAGTGGCTTCAAGGTACGTTTACAGGAGGAACCCGGAAACAACGGCGTCCACGCCACCGAAACAGTCGACTACGTCACAGTAGATGGTAACCACGAGAATACCAGTACAGATTCATTTGACCACAGATGGAGTACCGTGAATACCGAGAACGGAATCCCCTTATCCGATGTTCAAACCTTCTATGGAGGTGACACCACCAACCTCCGCATCTCGACTACCGGTTCGACCGAGATAAAGCTAGAGGAAGATAGAAGCAACGACGACGAAACCGCTCATACATCCGAACAGGTCGGTACGTTCGACCTGGAAAAAGGTACTCTCTACAAGTAACTACCAGGTTTGCAGCACCAGCCTAGATTTATGTAGATTTTGAGGGTAAAACCCCGTCCTTTAGGGCGGGGATACACCCAACTAGATGTTTGTAAAATAAGTTTTAAGTAAAAGGTTGTACTATATTTAGTGGTGATGGTGTTCGATACTATGTCGTGTCGAACATCCATTGTCTCCGACAACTAGCAGTTGAAGGGTCTGCTCCAACAAAAACAACCGTACAGGAGACAAAGAAAGTAAGAGGAAGTAAAAGTAACTCCGAGTCCCGTGAACTAGCTGTTTAAGCCACGAAGAAATGACTGGAAAAACGCTAGAGAGGATAGGTGCTACCGGCTAGTTGGCATAGCCACTAGACAGAATTCCTATACAGCAGACTAGGACATTCTAAGT
>JBDGRN010000068.1:0-4546 GCA_042218125.1 Halobacteria archaeon
CTGCTTCACCATGTGATATGTATTCACCGTTAGTTTGATACATACATCAATATATATGGATTACTTATAGTTATTCTTTTTGCTTAAATAATAACCATGATGCATATTTATTCCTTGTACATACATATATCGATACAAAACCACTATAACCACAATTTAAACTATAACTACAATTTAAATAATAGGTGTTTTTTTTTAAACGCACATTAATTCGAGATCTTTTGTAGTGTGGATATGTAATGAGTCTGAGTTTTCGGGGTCCAGGTCAGCCCAGATAACGCACGTTTAAAATTGCCCGAATAGATATAAATTGATGAGGTAGTGTTTTTCAGATTACGGTGTTATTGACTAGGATTTATTTATTTAATATTTGTATCTATAGAACAATCCATGGGAACTGTTGTTGCACAAGTTCAGCTAGGTCAAAGAGATCTTTATCATGGTGGTATACACCCCAAGGTATTAGCGAACTTTAATGTAAATGATAATTTCTTTTTTACAGTTTATAAATTTGAAAGAGAACAGGGGTTTGTTAGTGTCGAAGATTACTATTTGGTAGACATGCGTGAAAAAGGTAATCCACGACCTATCAGCGATATTATTATATCAGTTTATAATAATCGATGTAGTAATAAAGATAAGATACAGAAGTTATCGAACGAGTGTAAAGAAAAAACAAATTATGGGTTTAAAAAAGGTGTTTTTAATTCTATGCATATCGAAGACCACACCTTTCAAAAATATATTAGAAAAGCAAGAAAGCAAGTTGAGGGATCTATCTCAGAAGATACAGTAGCCCTCGTTACCTTAACTCCTGATTCAAACGAAAGGATTAATGAAATTATTATCCAGGACCTTGAGGCATTAGATATTGATGGACATGTACTCGAGAACGGCTATAATTTAGGGAACGGTTTACATAAAAATCCTTTTAACAAAAATTAGACCTATTAGAGATGGGTAAGTGTACCATTGGTAAACCCAGTCGGCCTTTTATGGTTTTGCGGATATCATTGTTTTTCGAATGATTTTACATCTTGTTGTAAAATATTTTACTTGATTCTTGATGCAGAAAGAAGGTTACTCGAGATTCACGAGGTCATGGAGGACATTCATGAGGGGCTGGAAAGTATGAAGGGTGAGGAGAAGACCCGTCCGGAAATCGATTCAGGAGATATCAATGAGTCCAAAGATAGTCATAAGGAGGCGGTGTTTGGTTTAGGTGAAAATATAGCGTAGATGCTTCAGGAGGAAGATGGTGAGTTTAGTGATCTTGGTAGATTGGAGGAGCGGATGCGGGAAATGAAAAACAAACAAAGCTGAAAAATAAATTTGCTTTAATATGAAATCCGGGGGGTTCAGATATCATTGATTTCAGTCTTACCAAATTTTTTGATCCAGCCTATATATAGATTGTTTGGTAAGAACCATTAAGAAAACCGGGAACCAACAAATGGTAAAACCTCTCCAAAAATTAATTAAAATACCAGGTAAGGGTTTTTGAAACAATAATTTGTAGTTATGTTTAATGCAGATCAAGTTTCAGAAAATCAATCCCAGATCAGGTGACGAATCAGTTTTAATAAAAGTAGTTACAGACGGATACCAAGACAACCCCTGTATCTTGATAGACTCCGGAAAAAACGTAGATGCAACAAAACACATCAACGACAACGAATACCTCGCAGCAATACTACTAACCCACCCCCACATAGACCACTACTTAACTATCGATAAAAACCTCCAAGACGGCGCAAGAATCCATACATCCAAACAAACAAAACAGATACTAAAACACAGCTTCGACAAAAACCCGGAACTAAACTCCAAAAACCATATCCTAGAAAAAATCCAGACAGTTGAAGACTGGAGCCAGATAACCCCAGAAATCGAGGTCAAACCCATTCCTGCAGGTCACGCGCCCGGAGCAGTCAGTTACTATATCGACATAAATGGCGAACGAATTCTATCAACAGGGGATTTCTCCTTCGAATCTATGGGGGGATGGCCAGGATTCCCCCAAATACATGAAATACCAGAGATAGACGCACTATTCGTGAACACAGTATCAAGCGAAAACCCAGGGGGAGGTGGTTTCACAAAACCCGTCGAAAAAATACTGGATATGGCGATCAGCGGCAGCGATACAGTCGTCGCCGCCAACACCACAAACTGTTTGACTGTAACATATCTACTCGGGAAACTAATACAGTTGAAAAATCTTGGTTTGTCGGTCTGTGTTGCAGGAACACCAGCAAGTCTCTATCAAGAGTTCGGTTATCAGTTAGATAAAGTGGAGGCTGTGGAGGAGTTCGGACATCCCAGTGACTTACTCGATAGTTACGACATCGTGGTGGCGTCGGGACCCACATTGAAGCACGGAAGCAGCGCCAGAATCTTTGAAGAAGTTAAGAGTGATTCTACAAGTTTTGTTGCACAGATCCTTGCTGGGGACAGTCGAGAGGTGGGTCAGACGCAGTGTACTTTCAGTAGGTTTCGACCGGATACCCATGCGGATTTCCCGGATGTCTGCAGACTGGTAGATGAAGTTAAACCAATGCATGCAGTAGTGATGCATGGAGATCATAAACCGGTTGAAGATGTTGAGGATGTTTTCGTCTGGAGTGAAGATACATCGAATAAACATGTATTATATACTGATCGTGACGGCTGGAAACCGATGCCGTGGCTTGAAGTAGGTGACAGGATTAAAGAGAACAACCAAGTTTACCGGGAAAACCATAATTATTCAGGCTCTTTTGATGTTGAACTGGAGTTGTTTTGTGGAGATTTTGAGGATGAGGCTATAGATCTAGAATGGTTCAGTGGTTTAGAGAAGAAAAAAATAACCAGAACTACGAGGACAAAAAGTTTGATTACTCCATCCTCCGGTGCTTCAAAAGGTGGTGGTGGAGATATTTCGGATACTGTGGGTTTGGAGGAAGTTAGGGAGTTAGTTCTGCAGAAGATTCGGGAACGTGGTTTGGTTGAACCGATTGTTAAACAGATTTTATCAGAACAATATATGAAAGGTAAGGTGTTCGCTGAAAACGAAACATCGTCTTTTATAGCTGTGGATAACGGTGAAGTAGAGTTAGTGGAGGGAGATGAAGTACTGGTTTATAAAGAATGAAAGCGGCAACAGATGTGACCTCCATGTTTGCTTAAAACTGTGAAGAAGCTTATGTAGCGTCAAGAGAAAACAAGAAACAACGATAGTATGACTGTGTGTCGGGGTGACAGGTTAACTGAACCTGATGTGTTGGCGGCAACAAAGACTGAATTGTTTTCAAGCGACGCTGAAACCGGATATGTCGTCACGGACACCCAGTTCGCTCAAACTTACTGGAACGACGACGAACCGATAGATAAAGAAACTAAAACCACTTTATCGCCTTTTAACCACGTTTCTGTCGGGTCAGGATACCCAGACCTTGTCGGCGTAGAAAAACTCGAACCAAGATATCTAGCCTGTGAACCTCCGGAAAGAGAACCGCCTTTTGTTGTCGTTGAAGCTAAGGGCTATAGCCAAGGTACAGTTGATGTTGAGGGTGGGTTGTTTCAGGCGTATGATCGTCTCCATGAAGCTAATATTGCCTATGTTTCAGCGCCACGGGAGGGAGTTAATAATAGTCATCGAACGTTGGCTCGGGAGCTTAACATCGGTATTTTGGGGGTAAATCGTGATGGTGGTTTGGAGGTGTTGGAGCGGCCGCGTATAGTTGGGAACCGTGTTTCTAGGGAAGCAACTGCGATACGTTTTCAGGCTGGTGCTCAGGGTGTTGCCGACAAGAGCTTCGGGTTAAACCATCCGAAAAACTACCTCGCAGTCCCCATAGCCCACCACCACACCGGTGACACGGAGGATTTAATCCAGGATTATGTTGTAGGTGCTGTTGATGACGCTGTCCGAGGCGCTATATTTCTTGGATTGGTGGAAAAACACGGAGAGGGGTTACGGCTTACACCTATGGGGCGGGAGGTAGTTAGGTTCAGTCAACGAAGGTACAGTAGTTTAATTAGAAGTTTGGAGGAGTTTAGAGATTGGCAGGGATCAAGGAAACGTTTTGTTGATGTTGCGCCGTTGTGGGGTGAAGTCGCTCGCCGAGTTGTTTTTGAGTATCCAGCTACGGAGCTATTAGTTACAAAACTCCAAGAAATGAGTAATGATGGTGTGGGTTCGCCGTCTTTGGTTGAGTTTGTGGAACGGCTACACAGGAGTCACCCGACGTTTACTGTTGAGTTATTTATTCGGGGTGATACCGGGGTTCGGGAACGGGTTTTGAGTGAGGATGGCGGCTTGGTTACCTGTGAGTTACGGGATGGTGATGTGTATCATTCGCCGACGGTTTTTCAACTGAAAGCTATGTTGTTTCATTCTGGTGTTCTTACTGAGCGTGGTAGGGAGCCGGATAAACTTGATCCATGCAGTGATGTGTGGTGTCTGCGTGAATCGTTGTAGTTGTGGAGTGAGAGTTTATTTGGTGCTGGGTTTTATATTTTAGTTTATGGCTGAGTTAGGTGTTTCCGATGAAAATGTGTTCGA
>JBDGRN010000093.1:0-4307 GCA_042218125.1 Halobacteria archaeon
ATCTACGAGAAAATTACTCAGAGGATTTCCTGTTAGCTCACGGACATTTCTTTATTTGACATCCTCCACGCCCTGAAGGACGTGGAATCCCGGCATTGGGATTTCGGGCGATATTGCTTTATGGATTTTCAAGACGTATACGGCTCCAAGGTCATCTGTCCAGTCCCCGTAGAGGCGACAAGTTTAGGCTTACTAGATTGGGCATTGTCATTGGCTCCTCGGCTTAACACCGCTTTCGCCTCGGTCTTAGAGTTGTCTTGTGGCTGTGTCAACTCAGCCCCGTCCTCCACCGAGTCATTACAGCTAGATTTTTGCTGGCTGTTCTCTCCGTGGAGGTAGCGTTTAGCTATATTAGTCGCACCGTTTATATCGGCTTGATACTCAGATACCCAACAATCTTTGTTGGTGCATTGGAAGGTAGCTTGATAGGGTCGATAGCCAGTCTCTCCGCAAACGTGACAGTTTTTACTCGTACCTCTTGGATTAACTGTCCTTACTGGGATTCCTTTCTCTCTAGCTTTATAAGTTATCTGGCTATGGATTTTAGCAAAAGCCCACCCATGTAGGCGACGGTTCATGTAGTTGCCGTAATCCATGTTTTCACGGATATACGTAAGGTTTTCCAACACAACTACTGGATTATCTATTTCATCAGCGTATTCCACAACTCTACGTGTAACTGTATGGATTATGTCGTCTATCTGTCTCCAGATTTTATCGCCTATCTCTTTAACTAGTTTTTTACTACCGCGTTCCTGCAGTCTTTTGCTTATCGAGAAGTATTTTTCTCGTAGTTCCCTGACTTTGCTACCTTCTTCGCTATAGATTTTTGGTGTAGTAGGAGAACCACACTCGTCTAGGTGACACACCGTAGCGAGTGCGGTTTCTCCTATATCCACACCAACCGGAGTCACAGACCCCGAAACAGATTGTTCTTCAATATCTCTGTGAACAGTTATGTGGAGCATCCAGTCACCTCCTCTTGGAAACATACGGGTTTCTCCTAACTCAGCGTCTTTGTTGTATAAGGCCTCCATCCAACTGCGTTGTTCTGGATTGAGGGTGACTGGACACCATAAGTTGTAGTCGTTGTGGTGCGGTACTTTGATGTACCATTCTATCTGGTTCTGTGGTTTATGGTCTATTTTTGGGCCTTCGTTAGTGAACCGTACTGGGTGGTCTTCTTTCAAGTTTTTAGCATTATATGTGTCTTTGTCGGTTAGTTGTGGAACGTATTTCTTTAATGCGTTTTTACTGTATCCAGAAAGGTCGTAATTCACTACCACACCGTTTGTTTCGTTTTGTGTAGAACAGTCTTGGTTGAAAGCATCGTTTAGTGCTTTCTGGTATTCTCTGTATGTTTCACGGAGTTTGTTTCGTTTATGAGTGTTTGGGTTGTGGAGTTTCAGTTCAAGTGTTTTAGTGACCTGCATAGCTAGTTATCCTCGTGTCTCTGGATGTAGTCTTGGATTGTTTCACTCGATACTTCTCCTGCACTTCCGACGTAATATCCTCTAGCCCAGTTTATTTTTTCACTTTTGTTGTCTGCATATCGGTAGTTGTATTTTCGTGAACTGATGCCTTTGAACCAATTAACAAGTAAGGATGGTTCGTGTTTTGGTGGGCTTGATACGAACAAGTGTATATGGTCTGGCTCTATGGTTAAGTTGATTATTTCTATTCCTTTGTCGTCAGCTATTTCGTGAAAAATGTCTTCGACACGACTTGCCACCTCCCCTTTCAGTATTGGCTCACGGAATTTGGGTATCCACACTATGTGGTAATTTAGGTTGTAGGTAGCGTGACGTGTCGTTTTCTGCACAATACACACTATGTATTACAACTACTTATTTTTATTGCATACACCTGAAATCCAGTAATAGTCTAGAACGTTGGTTAGTTGAGTTTGGTGTCGCTCGACCTCCGCCTGAAGACGGAGGTATGCGCTCGATCACATATCATCATCATCATCATCGTCGTCGTTAGGAGGGGGGACTTCGACAGTTGGGAGAGGCGATAGAAGCGGAGGTAGTGGTAGAGATGGTAGGTTTTCAAGGACAGGGGGGCAAACAAGTAAAGGTCCAAGTCCAAGTCAACGACATAAACAAAGACAAACAGGGTTCAAAAGTACGGCTAGGAAAACGGGGTCTGCACTTAAAAGAGCAGGTAAAGGAGTTAGTAAAGGATTTAAAATGCAGGCTAAGGCGATGAATACAGGTTGGGGAGAAGCTGTTAGGAAAGCCCCGGGAACTGCGGCTAAGGCGGGGAAGGCAGGTAAAAACTTTAAAGATAGGATTATGAAAACCAGTAAAGAAAGCGGGGTTCGAAACAAACTGGGGGCTTTTAAAGAAGGTCCTGATTACGACCAACCAGAAGAAGAACAAATCAAAGATCACTGGACAGAATCAAGTAAAGATAGTTATCTAAATGATCAATACGAAGACCCAGGTGTTGACGAACACACAGAAACCGCCGACGAGATTCGGTTTGGAGAAACAAGCCTTGGAGATGACGTAGAGTTGGGGGACAACAGCGATCAATACACCTTCCCAGAGGATGTACAGAATGGAGAAGCCGGAGAGGAAGGCTACGACAGCCTACAGGCCAGATATGAACAATCCGGTGAATACAAAGACAAAGGCGACTGGGTAGATGACAACTTCCATATGGATAACTACACCGTAGATAAATACGCACGAGATAACCCCGGAAAGATAGAGGGGGATGAGGAAGAGTTCACAGATACGTTAAAAGACAATGGTATCCACACAGCTAGGGATGTATCTGAAAGCGACTATGATGATATTGACCCTGGTGAAGATCTGGAGCACGAAGATGATGGAGAACAACTTAAAAAAGATATGCCGGATAGAACCTAGTAACTGTTAGTTCTGAGAAAGTTTAATATATATGTAAATTTTAGTTGGTGTATGGATGATGTAATTAAGGAAGGTAAGCCTATGGATAAGGACTCTAGTAGCCGTGGAGCCGACGTTGAAGATGAAGAAATAATTAATGACGTGAACTGGTTACACGACGCATATCGGAGGAATGCTACTTGGTTTTTCGGCGATAAATGTTACTACGCCGTTTTTAAATATATGGAAGAGGGTGAAGAAAAATCAATTAAATGTATTTCTGTTTCTTTCACGCGGTTGGATTGGTATATCGATGAATTAGAAGAAGAGTACGACTTAATTGATGGGGATTTAGTTCAGATTACCGCATCCGTACATCCTGATGGATGGGAAATAAATCGAGAGTTTGACGTTCAAAAAGAAAAGGATAAAGAGATTGATCTATTCATGGAAAAAAAGGAAAACCCTGATAAAATAACAGGCGATCAAAAGATAGATCAGGCGATAGATCCGGATGCCCAACCCATGTTTGTTTATCCTGATGGAATAGACCCACATGGATTTTATATACATCATTATACATCCGGGATCACTATCTTAGGTCATGAAGCTCTTATGTACGAGCGAAAATTTAAATCCGGTGTTCTGCAAAAGGGTGATGGATACGGTAAGTGTAAAATTTATGCTTTTGATTTAGATGATTTTCCCGACTCACAACATGAATGGTTTAGTCAGTCTTCAGATAATATTTATGAAGTTGCTAAACATAACCCCAAATTTGTTGACGGGGGACACGACGTAGATAGTTTGGATTACCAAGAAGCCAGAACAGAAATATACGAATATATAGACGAAGTAGGTCGTGAAACATGGGAAAACGAGCAAAAACAAAAAGCTAGATTCAATGCCAATGTTGTAAGAAAACAAAGTAAAAAGATTAAATAGATATGCCTTATATTAACCCCGAACACGACCTTGAAACATGTAGAGAACACGCCCCAAAACGGGCGGAGGAATTAACAGAGATAATTCCTTATCCCCTGGATCATACACCGGAGACGTTACCCTATCTAGATAAAGCATTTAGTCGAGACGGATATCTACGAGAAAATTACTCAGAGGATTTCCTGTTAGCTCACGGACATTTCTTTATATCATATCTAGGCGAAATGGTTAAAACCGAACTAGATGGGGAATGGACATGGGACGACGAATATGGATGGACTATCGCTGTGGAAAACAACGGCGAAAAAGAAATAATTAATATTCCATATGCAATCATGATAGCAGGGTTCGACGTAGACGAAAAAGACGTATCATTCCCCGATATATACAACAGAATAATAAATAAATACCAGTCAACTACCCCTACCCAAATCGGAGATTTGGGGTAGGGGCTTGTCAGTGAACTCGTGTTCTAGCCAAAAGTTTTGGCAGGCAAGTAACTGC
>JBDGRN010000052.1:0-4290 GCA_042218125.1 Halobacteria archaeon
ATTGGCTTCGTCAGAGGGTAAAAATTCCTGACGAAATCTTTTGCGTATAGTACACCCTGGTTTTCCATTTTTTCTTCTTAAATAACAAACTACTACAGAAAAACCGGTTTAAATAAGAAAAATATAGATATAGATTGTCTAAAGATAAAGATGTTCATCGTTGGACCAACATATTAAATATAAGTTGTTTAAGTAGTTTTTATATACCTTTTAATATGGTTTTAAGGAAAATATCCCAGTTCAGTAAAGAGTATCATATTGGTATGGAACTACCCGGTAAGTTTTGCTTACTTTTTTGAAAAAATAATTGGATATTCAGTAGATCTGCCCACTAATTACTTATAGCGATATATGGTTTATACGAAATATGCTGTTCGGAACCCAATATTATTTCATTACTATATATTCTGTAATTTAACTGATTTTGTTTATTCAACGTAATCTATTAACTAATACAGTTATCCAAGTTGAAGATTGACTCTTGAAGAGTTCTAACATGGAAATTGCTATCCTGGAAATTGGATGTATAAGATACCATCTAAGACTCTTAAACCGACTGAGATTTGAGCACAAATACAGAGCAATGGAAATTTAACAGCAAGGAATAAACACAATATTTCTACAAACCACCAGTTGCTGGCACCACCCGAAATCAACAGAAATTTCCAGTTACGATAATGTATAGAAATCCCAGGACTAGACCCAGATAGCTCGAGGCTATGAAATACTAACTGTTTGTCTTTACTGTTACCCATAAATCTGCTAACATGTCGTCTCGTTGTTAATACCCTACAGAATAACTCTAGAGGTTTTGAAAAGCCATAAATTCATTCGATAATAGTTACATATTCATGGAATTTCAGTTGATAACAGTGATATATCCATCGGGGAACGGTTACCATCCACAGGTTTTAACCAAGAGTAAGTAAAAGAACCAGGATTTAACCTCCTCAGGCCCCGGGTTTGACCGTTTAATGAAGGGAACTGGTAGTATAAATAAGTAGATCAGGTTTTTCCCTGTTAACAGGTCAACAGACTCCTTGTGAAGTTCTATAGATAGTATCAAGAATATACGCGGTATTTCATACCCGCCAGTACAGTTTGAGGATACAGTATTAATCCATAATATACGGTAGTGCACTGTCAGGCAACTTAATACACAGCTCACCTCAGGCTCCCTATATTAGCTATAAAGCTGTTTTGTAGCGTATCCGTTGGTAGATAGTTCATGCATAACTATCTTATCTTACCCTAAGCTAGAAACATATCTTATCCTAGGTTAGAAACGTGTATATCATAGGTTAGAAACATATCTTATCCAAGGTTAGTTAACCTGTATTTGGTAATCACCAGTATTTCTGTATCTTTTAAATTAACTTGTATTATGGTGTATCTACTGCAAATACTCTATACCGGTTGAAATACAGTCAACTACCCGGGTTTGGCCATCTTCATTGGTTAAAACCACGGATGAGTAACTCGGAGTAACTTCCTGGGGATACGTTAAGAGAGGTGAAGATCATGCGACCTTTGTATATCTACTATCTCCCCCTCTAGAGTTCAATCAGGTAAGTACCTCTATAGAATCATGGATTTACCTCTAGTCTTCAAAATTCTAGATAAAGTCTCTGACTAAAACTTTAGCCAAAATTTGTCAGTATGTAGATATCTATGTAGATAGGTTGGGATAAACATGCATTCTGAGGTTAGATTCTGTCCCGGTTTCTATCTATTGTTGATCCATGGGGTTTGAGCGTCGTTTTTCTTGACTAAACCACGTTTTTCTAATGTTAGATAGGTGATTTTGGTTGGTACTTAGAGACATAAGATAAGGCTCTAATATTAGACATGTTTTTACCTATGTTGTAAAATAATAAGGACATAATCTTGACTTTTATAGTACAAATTATCTTAACAAAGAACTAAATATACAGGAAAATAGATTATCTATAACTGATAACAGTAAATACTGACCCCGAATAAAGACCGTTGATAGTACACCACATTTACCTTCAGAGAATAAATTCACATTCAATTTATGAAAATATCCGCATTATATGGTTAATATGTCATTTATTGAATTTTATTGGAGAAAATACTATATTTTTTTTTATCTAGTCTATAATAAACAAAATTAATATTGGATGATTCACAAAATCTCTACAAAATCGCCATACACAAACCATCAATGGCAATTATCATAATTGATAATAAACACTCAAACACTATATACAAACAAGTTCAAATTTAACTTGAGTTACATGGATAGCGACGATCAGGTTCCCTATGGATTTACGGGAAAGTTGGCAGTTACAGTTTACGAGAACTTCGAGGTGACACTAATGTTCATCCTCGGATTCATACTGGGAGGTTTAACTGCGCCAGTTCTCCTATATAGCGCTGGATTTTCAATTGGTATTATTTTTATTACAACTATATCAATACTACTCGGTTTAACAATGATAGCTTCCGAGATACTTACCGGCAATATGAAAGAGTACGAACTGTAGACAAAGAGTAAGCCATCCTGATACGTTTCTATTAATCTATACCTTAATCAATAGTAGAATATGCTAAATCAGTTCCCCGTATTACAAATACATACTCCGTTAGATATCAGCCATGTACAACTTCAAGGAGTTCATCCTTCTCCGGAAATGAAACCCCCGGGTACTTCCGTTTGAAAAAACTAATAACGTTGTCAATATCTCTTTCGAGTAAGCCATCGGCATTTGGATGGTCTATTGGAACGCTCTGAGGCCAGTCTATCAAGTAAACGTCTGTTTCAGTTACCATAACGTTGTATGCACTCATGTCACCATGCACTAAGCCTGCATCGTACATTGTTTTAATCTGGGATACCACGGCATCGAAGACAGCCTGGGGTTTATCGAGCTCAACATTCCTGAGTTCGTAACCTTCCACCAGCTCCATCAGTATCCCATGGCGGTTGTACTCCACCGGTTCAGGAACCGAAACCCCGGGATATAGTGTTTCGAGTCTGTCGTTTTCCCTTTCTGCTGCCTTCCTGGCGGTGTAGAACCAGCTTATATGGTGTTTTTCCGACGTGTAACTTCTTGCCTTATCGACTTCACGGAAATCTGTATATCCTTCACGATGTAGCTTTAAAATTAATTTTTGAGATCCCTTTTTGCATTTGTAAATTACGCTCTCTTTGCCGCTGTTTACTATACCTCCCAGTTGGTCGATCACGTCCCCTTTAACCAATGCATCGAGTGTTAGAAGGTCGTAACCCGTGAAGTTCAGCTGGTAACCGGTGTAGTCTGTCTTTTTCCTCTCGATCAATTCGTGTTTATTCAGTTTTCCCAGCCTGTATCTCGATTCCTGGAGGGTACTGCCGGTAAGTCCAGGTAGCTCTTTCTCAGGCACCCATTCGTTATGTTGCATACCCCTTTCCACGGCTCTCAGGTAGTCGAAGTCGGGTTCCACGAGCTGTCGGTACTTCTCCGGTAGGCTTCTGGTCACGTATTGTTCTCTAATGTGGATTTAACATAAAAATCGGAGGTTCTAATTCAAAATATTATAAATTAATTATAATATTTAACGAATTAATTGTGTTAAGTAAACCTTATTTCGCTATATGGAATCTGGGCCTCTGGAATGCTTAGAAGTATCGGATTATCACCAAAGTTTCCAGGATATATTTAACCAGGGAGAAAAGATACCGCGAGAGTTGGAACTCGTCAAAAACCCGGTCAGTATCCGTATCCTCCGGAAGGACCTGTTTCCTCCTGTTTTTCCTCCCGTTTACTACCGGATGGCGTTACGAGATACCATTCCCCACCAAAGGACTCTATATCCTGTCCCTTTGTATCACCTGACTCCTGATCTTTTTTGAAGTAGAGATAGGCCAACCGTTTACAGTAACCTGTTCCTTACCGTCGTCACGTTCAAAGATCGATACTTCAGCGTTTACATCGTCACCCTTCGTAACATCACCTTCGACGGTTAACGGTGGCCATGCATCTGCACATTTATCCGTACAGGTACTGGAGTCAGAACCCCTGGAATCATTTGTGAATAGGTAAAGAGATTTACCCTCGGGCCCAACAAGTATATCCCCATACTCATCCAAAGATGAAACCCGGACTGTTGTGTCTTCTCCCGTATCCTCTCCGCCATCACCATTCTCTCTTCATTATCAGACTGTTCCTCCATACATCCCGTAAATACACCTACACCCAGGAATCCAATCGCCTTTACTACCGTACGACGACTCACTGTTTTACAGTTCTCGGATCCATACATAACTGAAAATAAGTTATATAT
>JBDGRN010000022.1:0-3466 GCA_042218125.1 Halobacteria archaeon
TCGGTCACGCGGATGTTTATCTGTTCCGTGCTCTCTTCGGATGCCCTTGACATACGTATGTATAACGTGTGGGATACGATAAGGTTGGTGGTGGCTTCCTTGACTCGGTAGAAGTGGCGTTAGTGAGAGGCAACTTCCATCAATCAACAAATTCACGAAATCTTACAGGAAAACGGTTCTGGTACTAAAAATAAGCGTAAACAAGGAAGAAAACGGCCATGGATTCGTTGGGAAAGACCACCATGTTTTAATAAAAATACCTTCAGATAGCTTTTGGTTAATAAACTATTTAAAGAGTTTGTCGACCCAGAAAGTATAGACAACAATACAGAATTTTCTCCTTTATCCGGTTGGGGGGGTTTTTAGATGGATATCTTTGTTTTTTGGAATGATTTTACATCTTGATGTAATATATTTTACTTGATTCTTGATGCAGAAGAAAGAGTTACTCCAGATCCATGAGATCATGGAGGGTATTCACGGGGGGGTGGAAAGGATGGAGGATGGGGGAGAAGACTTGTCCGAAGATAGATACGGGAGATATCCACGAGTCTAAAGATAGTCATAAAGGGCTGTGTTTGGTTCAGGTGAAAATATTGCAGAGATGCTTCAGGGCGATGATGGTGAGTTTAGTGATCTTGGTAGGTTGGAGGAGTGGATGCGGGAGATGGAAGACAAACAAAACCAAAAATAAGGGTTACGTTATCGTTGTGAGAATCAATCGAAAAATACGGCATTTTTAAACGAGATGCTGTAGGGATAATCTGATGTTATGAAAATCCAGACTCATTATGTACTCTGACTTACGAAAAATATGAAATACTGTGTGTTTAAAAACGGGCAAAAATTTTGATGGTTAAACCAATTTTTCATTTATGAATACTCTTCAATTGAGCGGTTGGGTCCGGATTCGTTTCTCTTACCGACTTTGATTAGTTCGTATTTATTGATTGGTTTCTGTGTTTTTTCGCTGAGTTGGTTTATCACTTCTTGGGGTAGTTCTTCGATTTTGATTGCCGTCAGTGTATGATGGTGTAGATACATCGAGCTCGCAAAGCTAGTTGGTGTGACGGTTAGTATTTTTTCGTTCGGGGTTTCCTGGAGGAGTATCTCAGCTAGTTTGTTTTGTTCAACCGAGTTTTCAGGGATGTCTTCAGTTTGTAGTACTGGCTCAGCTTTGTCGTGTGTAATGGCTTCACAGTTTGGTTGATCCATCTATTACAATATTGGGATTAAAATAAGTAATAATTTATGGCTAAATAATTACTTAGTTGCATACTTATTTGTTTGATGCAGTCTTGTTTAACTCTATAAAACCCATATACATATGGTACGAATGACAGAGTACGATGGTCCGTATGATATTTTTTCCTCATGTTTGTCAGTGAATTCGTAAAGAAATTTACATCCAGTATCTAGATATGCTTTATCTCATGTGGGGTTTGAACAGATCCTAAAATTTCTAACCTACTTCTGGATTTTTATAGAGGAATACTTAAGAATGTATCCAAAATGTGGAGAAAGTTATATACCTTCAATAGAAAAACAAGAAACATCGATAGTATGATTGTGTGTCGGGGTGACAGGTTAACTTAGCCGGATGTGTTGGTGTCCACGAAGATGGAGATGTTTTGGGGTGATACTGAAACTGGATATGTCGTCACCGACAACCAAGTTCGTTCAAACTTACTGGAATAACGATGAGTCGATAGTTGAGGGGGTTGGGTCTACGTTATCGCCGTTTAACTACGTTTCTGTCGGTTCAGGCCACGGGAGGAAGTTAATAATAGTCATCGGACGTTGGCATGGGAACTTAATATCGGTATTTTGGGGATAAATCTTGTTGGTGGTTTGGAGGTGTTGAAGATGCCGTGTATAGTTGGGAATAGAAGGTCTAGAGAGGCAACTACGTTACGTTTTGAGGCTGGTGCTTCGGGTGTTGCCGACAAGAGTTTCGTTAAACCATCCGAAAAACTACCTTGCAGTCTCCATAGCCCATCACCATAACGGTGGCACGGAGGGTTTAGTCGAGGATTATGTTGTAGGTGCTGTTGATGATGCTGTCCGTGGTGCTATATTTCTTGGATTGGAACTTCTTGGATGGTTCGGTTACTGCTTTTATCTTCTCGGGTATATTCATGGTTTTATCTCCTTGTTTTGGTGGTTTCTTTGGTTGGTTGTTCGTTCGAACCGTAATGGTGTAGCAATACCGATAATCGCATGAGGGCGGCGGTTCCCCGTCTTCGTTTTAACTTTTATGGTCTGTGACATTGGTCGATCACTCTCTGTGTCACGGGATAAAACCGGGAGAAGGCAGTGGATTTCTTTGCTCCGTTTCGAAAATCGAAGATTTTCGAGGTTTTGAGAATCGGAGATTCGCTAACGTTTGAAAAATCTTGGATTTTTCAACACAAGCAAATCTTTGATTTGCTCCCGTTCGCGAATCGGAGATTCGCGTGCTCGGAAAATCTTCGATTTCCGAACGTTCGCGAAAATCGTAGATTTTCGGGATAGGCAAATCTTTGATTTGCCAGATCTGTGATTTGAACCCGGTTGCCAGACATTCCTGCTCACTTCGTTGCGCGGGCTGTGACTGGCAGGCGCTCAAATCCCTACCGTGCGCTTCCTTTTCTCGCTACGCTCGAAAAGAGTGCTCCGTCTGGGATTTGAACCCAGGTCATTGCCTCGAGAGTCCACGATATATTGGAAGATGGTTTTCCCCGACAGCTCGTTATTTTACCAGCTTGACCCCCGATTTTTGCCTGTGACAGTCTAAATTAGATGCGTTTAGTATATAAACATGCGGTTAGATGGTTGTGAGACAACGTCTATTCAAATGAAGATCTACGATTATTTATTGAGTTAATTAGATGTAAAAAAGTTGTGTCTAGTCAAGGAACCAGGTTCTTGTTCTCATGCAGTTTATATTCTATTCTGGTAAAATCAGTTTCTGGGTTTTCGTAAAGCTGATTTTATCAAATGATTACAGTCCGAGACTTGTTTTAATTGCTGTGTCTATTTTTGTCATTCGAGCTGAAGGAACTGAACCGATATTTTCCCTCACTCGCTTATTTATATCCACTACACGGATTTGACTGAGGTCTGCTACCGAATCCTGATTGAGTGCAGTATTAGATGCCGGTATCTCTACTTCGAACGGGTACGTGTTATTCGGATCGTACTGTTTCGTGAACGGAGCGATGATGGTGGTCGGGGAGTTTTTGTTTCCCACATCGTTTTGAATGACTAAACAGGGGCGTTTCCTTCCTTGCTGTTCGTTCCCTTTCGATGGACTTAAATTAACAATAACGATGTCGCCGCGGCGTACTTTCACGTATCAACACCTTGATATCACTCGCTCCACTTAGGGACTTCACCGAGGTGGTCAGTTGCTTCCGTTGAGGCCGGGGCCATCTCCTCGCTCAGCTCTTGGGATCGTTTCCCGCGTTCCCGGTAGCCTTCTGCA
>JBDGRN010000022.1:3476-4219 GCA_042218125.1 Halobacteria archaeon
TTTCGTCCCCTCCCTTGATGCCTCGACGATCTCGGAGTTCCTTGGGGATCGTAACTTGTCCTCTCTCACCGACTTTTCGTTTGTGCTCACCCATACTAGTACATACTTTTTTCATACTTATAGAGTTGATGGGATTGAACGAAGTCCTTTGCGGAAAAAACATCTAGTTGATACGGTGTATATCACGGGAAACCCCAGCAGTATTCGTGAATTTGCATGTATCTCTGACAGAGATATATGACGGGTATACGATAACGTAAAAGAACTCGAAAGTCTGGGACTCCTGGAACTCTAAGACGAAGGAGGGGCCAAAAAACGGTTGTATGGTACGACGAATTAGTTGTAAAAATATCTATACCAGAAAACATCGAAACAACCGCTTGTTATAACGAGTTATATCAGGGTGGACGTGATTTTTTGGCTATCAACCGCCGCTCACGAGAATGGAAAAATATGATTGCGTTATTTCAGGAACTATAGGTTTCTACTAACCAGTTCCGTATTTTGGCTACACGTCGAAAACGGTAGATTTCCAGGACAGGAAAATCTCCTGTTTGCCAGTCTGGGATTTTAAATTTGGCTAGACCTTCCGGGTTTTGACCGGGAAACGAAATTCAAGATAGGAGTGTGTTAATTTTAGGGGTAGTGTATTTGTTTTATCTGGTCGGTGTTCTGCAGTTTTTGGTCGACTTGTTTTACGACTTCTCCTATATGTTTGCCTGATTGATTTACGTAGATGATTT
>JBDGRN010000121.1:0-1629 GCA_042218125.1 Halobacteria archaeon
TCGCCCCGATTTCTTGGATCATCTAACGCGGGTTGGCATCGAAGCGCTTTACTACGACAACTCCAAACGCGGGTACAAATTCCTAAACGGCCGAACCACCTCCACTACCAACGGCGTCGAGAAATGGTTCACCCTACGCCGGGTAGGAGATCACATCATCACTAACCTTTATAATAACTTGCAATGGGCGCGTTCGTTGCCCAACAACCCTGAACTTCGAAGACGAGTTGCTTCCGCGGCTGATGCTTTCCTAGAACGCATGGTGGAAGAGGGTGTCATCTTATCGTTCCGCCCCAGTGTTGCCGATAGCTCTAATAACACCTCTCAAAGCATCCGCAAAGGTGTGCTTAACGTACGGATTACTTATACTCCTCTGATCCCTGCCGATATTATCGATGTCTCCATCCGCAGAGACGTCACCGAACTGATTTCTATCAGTTAAATCCCTAGCGCGGGTTGGGTTATCCAACCCGCCTGTCGTTACCCAACTTATCTAGATTATGGCACAACTCGACGATATCAATTCCGCGGTATTTGATAACGCGATATACGACCCGTTACAGGGGTATGATGCTGACGTTTGGGCCATCGACCAGGCTACCGGCACCTGGTCGTTAGTGGGGCGATTCACCTCCATTGAACTGGTATTCCGAAACACCACCCGGCCGTATATCGAGTTTAACCAACGCGTTATGCGCCAACTCGACGGCAACTTTATGATCGGGTGGACTATGGAACGCGGTCTCTTAGACGGCCGAGTTCTACAAAATACCTTCGGGTATCATAAGATCTCCCGTACCGATCGGATAAATCGCCATCCCCGCATGCAGATCGTATTCCAGCTTAACGCGCCGGAACTTTCCCAAGATAAAAACTTCGCTAATACCACCAACTATACCGCAACTCAGGCACCTAACCAAAGCCCGGTTAATTCCAACTTCACCAATGCAGCGGCTAACGTTCAAGGTCAAGACGATCGCGGTACCAGCGAGTTCGTCGAAGACTCCAACAACAACGCCGTTACCCGGGACACCACCTCGATGATGGTACTTAAATTCTGCAAAGTAGAAACCTTTACCATCCGCGCCGAAGCGGGCGATGAAGTTATCAGCAATCGTTGGGAAGGCGTTTCCGAAGGTTATGAAGTTCTAGACCGCACCAGCGTTTGGGCGGGACACTACTTGGACGACCAAGGCGGTACTTTCGCCCAGGACATCATTGGCAACCCCTTACAAGAAGGCGCTCCTAATGAAAACTTGGGTCCCGAAACCGAGGTCAACCAAGGACAGCTCTCCGGCGGTGGCGGAGGCGGTTAACTAGGGTTTTTACCCTGGTAACTTTCCGCTTTACCAGCTTCCGGATAATCGGGGTACAAAGGTACCCCTTTTTTAGATGGCTAATTGTCACTTCTCGTTCGAGCAAAACCAGACCCAGATCGCCGGAGCGATCACTGACCTAGAGGGAAACATCCTGTTCTCTAACCGCCCTTACAGCAACTCGTTTATCGCCGATCCGATTTTTGGAGAAGATGCCGAACCCGATCCTGTAAAGGGGGAATGGCTCCTTTCCGGGTGTAAGGTTTATATCACCCGGTTTTGGGCTTCCTCTAAAGCAACTGTGGTGCTTACT
>JBDGRN010000121.1:1639-4072 GCA_042218125.1 Halobacteria archaeon
TCTCCCGGAGTTCCCGCAAGAACTTCGCCCGGAGGACCAGTTTTGCATCTATCTCGGCTACATCGATCGCCCCCGAGAGATCACCCAGGACGACCTGAAATTCAACCGGCTGTTGCGTTGTTTTGTGGGCGTAGTTGATACCATCCAGTTCACCGGTTCCGGTACCGGCGGGGTTACGATTAAAGTAGAAGCACGCGATCGCGTTAAGTGGTTGATGGACAGCGAGATCTACTACCAGATCAACGACGGCATAAACCCCAATCAACGGTCCGATTTGATCCTGGACATCACTCGTCGGTCGGTTGGTGACATTCGTAACAGCGACGGCGAAAAAACCTGTCAGGGGTGCGGGATCGAAGTTCAAAAAGGCGAAACCGTCGACCCCCAAAAAGGGTCGGCTGCTATCCCGGAAGCCAGCAAATGGTACGACGAAGACCTTTTAGATGGCCAAACCGTCAACAAAGGCTTATCGGTTCCCGAAAGCCCCAAGATGAATATCTTTACCAGCCGTACCTTAGACCAGTACGAAAAGAAAGCGCAGTATCTGTTGCGTCAGCAGTACCCAACCGAGATGCTTCGGTTTCTGGCCAACCAAGAAGTTTACCCCACCGAACTTTTCCAAGACAACCGCGACGGCAACTTTTATTACACCCCGCGATCGGTTGATATCGATTCCCTGGAAGACAACACTCGGTTCCGCCGGACTTATTATTTTAAAGTTCCCTCCGAAGATCTCACCTTAGACATCAACCAAAAGCCGATCAACTTTCGGGAAGAAAAAGCCACTCTAGCAACCAAGACTGACTTTTTAATCCAAAACGGCGGTACCGCCGACCAAGGAGGACAGCAGTATATGGTTCATTTCAAAGCGGTTCCGTATGAACTGCGCAACAAAAACTTCGCTTGCAAGTACAAACGCGTTAAGGATCCCTCGATCCAAAAGATCGGCGAAGCGGCGATGGTGGCGATGTCTCCTCTAAAGAAGCCCGCGCCGGAATGCTTACCTTGTTAGGGGACGCTAGCCTTACGCCGGGAGAAGTCGTTCAGGTTGCGGGGTCGCCCTTGGTTAACCTCGGAGACCAGAAATGGGATAAGCTTTTAGAAGATGATAAATCTAAGTACCTCCAGCTCCAGGGGGAATGGGACAGCCTAATCAAAAGCTACGCCGAAAAAGCCGAGTCCACTACTCTCAACGGAGGCGGTGAAAACGAAACAGCGATCAATCCTGTCGACCTCCCAGCAGAAGACAAACAGGTCAACTTTAAGCAGATCGAAAACAACAGCGTTCAAGATGTGCTCTGCAACCAGGTCTCTAAGATCACCGGCGAAAATTTTGCGCAACTTCCGCAGACCGTTTATCGGGTAGAGGCGGTAACCCACAAGTTTAACCTCGGAGGAAGCAAAGGATTCTCAACTGAAGTCGCGCTTGTTTCACCTTACTAACTATGGAAATTCCGTTTAACCAACTCCACAAACAGCTTGAACGCCAAAACTGCTTTGTTCAAGAGCACGCTACAACCTCCCAAGACAACAGCGTGCTAGCTTGGGTAATGCCGACGCCCTCCGATCGTATTAAACGGGAAGAGTATAACCTTTATGTCCCTGACCTAACCAATGCTTACCTAGACGGCGTTAAAAAGGCAGAGCCAGCCGGCGATATTGGCACTAACGGCACCGGTCGCAAAAAACATCCCTTGCGCGTAGGGCAACCGGTTTTAGTGAACTTTCTAGGCGATAAACAACAGCCGTTTATCCAAGACAGCCTACCCTTTTCCGGAGAAAACGTCCAACCGGGGCTAGACCAACGTACCGAGCGCGGTGCCTGGTTTCCCAATCCAGGAACCAATAACCCGTTAATCGAAACCTTTTCCGCTTCCGGCGAGGTAAATCCTGCCATCCTGCGCCGGGATGCCCCGACGCAACCGCAAAATTCGCCGGTTAATATCGAGGTTCCAGGCAACCACCGGGTCGAAGGCGATGACGGGTATTCTTACGAGTTCGGGTTGAACACTTCGTTTATGCTCCGGCCTGGCGAGAATTATACCGTAGAAGGGAAGCGCAAAAGCATGATCACCAACCCCAAAAGTAACGGGCAGATCCTGCTAAAACGCGCCTCTTATGAGCTTAACCGTAAGCTGAATCGAGTTTATGGTGTGGTCGAAGGGCAGTATACCCCGAAAGAAATCCGCGCCGGCGTCGAAGGAAACGATATCCAAGCGGTAGCGACCGCCAACCTAGAAGGCATCAATGACCTCCTAGAACGGATCGACCAAGCCGTGCAGGAAACTGTAGACTGGTTTGAGGAAAATATCGCCGCTCTAAAGGATATCGTTTTCGATGTTTGGAGCGATCTTTTCACGGAAGAAGAAATCAAGGCGCCGATGGGCTTAGAGTTGATCCAAGCCGAACTAAACATCTTAGGATTTTTTAGCG
>JBDGRN010000012.1:0-1574 GCA_042218125.1 Halobacteria archaeon
CTTTGGTAGCGCCGGCGTTTTTCAGCTGGTTGATCACACGTCGCTGAGCGCCCTCGCCGAAGTATTCGCCCTGACCCATTCCTTTTAGAGCTTTCTCCATCCGCTCGGCTTTTTGGTCTAGCCCAGCTTTGTTATAAACTTCCTTATAGGTTTGGACGTCTTGTTTCACTACCGACCAGACGTCTTTCATCGAAAACTGCCCGCTTTTTAGGTCTTTGGTTTTGTCGACCGTTTTGCGTTTAGGAAGATATTTCTGAACGGGCGTCGTAGCTTCGCCCACGGTAATCGTTCCGTCGTTGTTAAGATCCAACCCTCGGTTTTGACGGTACTTGTCGCTACCGCTTTTACCCCAAACCGCTGATTCTTTCTTGCCGATGTAAGCCGGGGAAAGCACCGCCATATAAACATCCTCGATGTCCCCGCCGGCCTTTTGGATCTGTTCATCGTAACGGTTGTAGTATTTCTTGACGTAATCCAGCTGTTCGGTCGGGCTCATCTTGGCAAGCTTTGAAGTAGAAACCCCCAAACCTTGAGCGGTTTCCGGCATAAACTGGATGAGTCCGGTAGCGCCCGAACCGGCTTTGTTGCGAACATCAGCGCTGTAGGTTCCACCGGTCTCGAAACCCATAACCGCCATCAGATGGCTTTGTTTAATCCCTAGGTCTTTAGAGATCTTTTTCGCTTTGTTGCGGAATTCCTTAGAAACATCTGGTTTATAAGACCCTCTGCCCCGCGTTTCGGTAGGTAACCCAACTGCTTTGATCAACTCGCGCTGGGACGCGGCGTTTCGAGCCATCAACCGCTTAACCTTAGGGTCTCTTTGTTGCCCGAAAGGATCAGTTGCCGTTCCTTTGCGGTAACCGCCTGGCATAGTTTTCTGCCGGTCGCTTCCGAAAACCGAACCGACTAATCCCTTAAAGGAGCCCCAAACGCGTTCTAAAAGGTTCTTACGCTCCTGTTCTTTGTTTTGAACGTCCTTCCCTTTCTGAACCCGAGCATCCTCTTCTTTTTCTTGGAGCTTGCCGGACCCGAATAGATACTCCTTAACCGCTTCTAGCTTGCGGTCGATAACCGATTTCTCCCGCTCCCGTTCTTTACGGCGCAAAGACCGCGGTTTTTTCTCGCCACCACTCATATGGTCGGCGGGGTCCGGGGTTTGGATATCGGCGGGCTGGCGATGGCTTCCCCTGGGGCCGGAGATCTGAGCTTTAACTGCTCTCGGACCTGCGTTTGTACCTAGGTTAGCTTCTGAAGCGATCGCGCCCCAACCGCCAGCCGTCCAGCCAGAAGCAGCGCCTACCCCGCCAGCGATCAAAGCACCGGCGCCTATCGCTAATAAACCAACCCCAGCGGTTGCTAAACCGATCCCTGCCAACGCGGCTAAGCCTAACCCGCCGGCGACAGCTCCGCCGGTGGCACCTTTAAGAACCTTTTCCGCTTTGACGTTATGTTTCACCGCTGCTTTGCCGAGCTGACGCCCGACTACCTTACGTCCGAATTGCTCCCCGGCGATGGATAACGCCGGTTGCGCCGGCGCTGCGAGCCCGCCGGTCAGAACCGACAAGCCGTAACCG
>JBDGRN010000012.1:1584-4050 GCA_042218125.1 Halobacteria archaeon
TTTGCGTTTCTCTCCTGCTCGCTACCGCTAGCGGTAACAGCTTTGTGAACGCCAGAAGCGAATAACCCGATATCAATCGCGGTTCCTGCCGGGCCTAAAACGTGGCGAGCGCCACCGACCGCCCGACCGAGTTTCGCAGCCCGAGAGTATTGAGCACCTTTAGCAGTATGCCGGACGGCTTCGGCCGTTCCTTTAGCACCTTTAACGATCTCACTAACAGCTCTAGTTGCCTGTCCGGCACCTCGGGTTACCTTGCTAGCCGGTTTAGCAACGCCCTCTCCAGCGCGGAAGATGTTGCGTAACAACCCGCTGGAGGCTTGAGCGCTTTCGTCGAGGTACTTAACAAGGTCATCCCCGCGTTGAGCCACCGGTTTCTTTCCGAACACTTGCTCGTAACGCTTGGCTGCTTCGGAGGCGAGGTGCTGTTTACCGTGAACGACTGCCATATGTGCTTTGCCGACCGCGTCGTTAAAGATCCGGCCTAACCGCGTGCTTCGGCCGAGGTTTTGCAGGCGTTGGTGGCCCTGAGCGCTCAACCAAGACCGGTTGAATTTGTCTTGGTAAACGAACTGTTTGCCTTGAACGGCTTCTAGGTAACGTAGCGCCTCGCCGGTTTGTTGGGAGTCTTTAGCGTTTTGGTAAAGCTTAAGGGCTTGCTGGATGCCTTTTTCTTTGGCAAACCGACCGATGGTCTTGGAAGAAGCGTTCTTAAAGATCCCGGCGATTCCGACTCCGGCCTGAACTTGCTGAGGCATTTGCCGAAGTTCCCGCGCCAAGATAGTGGTACCAGAGGTTTCCGATTCCTGCCAGAGCTTAACCTGTTCCCAGTCCGGGTTGGTTTGCCACTGCCCCAACACTGAAAGCAACCCGTCGCCTAGGTCTCCAAAAACGTTCCCGACGATAGATCCGACTAAAGCGTTCTTGCTTTTGATGAACTCAGCGGTAGCTTGTTGGTACTGGGCCTTGGTGCTGTTTTCGTCGAGGGAAAGCAGTTTCTTAGCGCCCAAACCCATCATACCGATATCAAAGATCGGGCTTAGCACGTCCAAACCGGTTTGCCAAAGCCCTTTCATCATAAACCGTTCGCTAAGCTGGCGGGCCGGTTTTAAACCTTTGTTGCCTGCTTTTTGGAGTTGATTGACCACCGGCGAGGCGATCCGACGGTTAAACCAGCTTTGGGTGCTTCGGTATAATTTGCCCCCTAGTCGCGAGGTAGCGCGGGTTGCTTTTAATGCTTCCGGCCCTACTGACAACGCGCCTACGCCTAAGGTAAGCCCGGTTTTGGTTAAAGGCGACATCTGCTGGTCGCGGTCTTGGAGGTGGATATAGTTTAATCCGGCTAGCCCTAACCCGTAACGAGCGAGCTTAACAGCGGTGTCTTTAAGCTTAAGGCCTTTGACCTTAGAAATCGCAGATCGTCCAACCCGTTTGATGTTTTGGGGGATGCCCTTAGCTTTGCGTTGGAGGTCGCCGGAAACGCCTTTAGCAACATCTTTTAGCAGTTGTTCTTGTTGACGGATGCGGTTGCCTAGATCGGTTGCGGCGTTTCGAATCGCTCGGCCTGCTTGGTCGCGATTGTTCCATAACTGTAAAGAACGGTATTTGGCATCGCGCAACCCAACGTTTATAGACCGCCGAGCTGAATCGATCTTCCGGGCAAAGTCCTGGGAGATCCCTTTGCTAACTTCTTGGAGCAACTGAACCTGTTCGGAAGCGCGGTTGCTTAGGTCTCCAAGAACGTTGGTTAGAGATCGTTCGCTTAGGTAATCCTTAAACCGAAGGCCTTGGTAACGAAGTTCTGTTATAGATTCCTTAACAACCTTTCCGCCTCGTTGACCGGCTTTTTTAAGATCCTTGGCAACGCCGGTTCCAACTTCTCGGAGCAACCGGCTTTCCCGTTTTAGCTGTTCCGGGACAACCCGGCTGGCATCTCGAAGCGTTTGCGCGATCGTTTGCTGGCCGAACTCTTTGCCGACCCAACGCATCCAGGCCTCAGCAAGAGCTCCGCCGGCTTTGCTTCGTAAACCGATGTTTTTAGCCCGTTCCCGGAGCGCAAGGCTATCCAACCAGCGATCGCTGACAAAGTCTGAAAAACGCGCGCGAAGACCTTGGGTGCTTTGTCCGATACGCCGACGTAAACCGCGAGTCCCGCGGGCGATATCTCCGGAAATACCTCTAGCGGTTTCCGAGAGCAACCGAACCTGATCTTTGATGCGTTCAGCTAGGTCTAGCCCCGAGCCTTGCGTTCGTTTCGGGGAACCTGATGTTAGCTCGATCGCTTTAAGCCAACCCTCAAACGCAAGTCCTTTGGCTCTAGTTGCACCGCTTTGAACGAGGTTTTTCAGGTCTTTGGTTACGCCACTGGCTACTTCTTTTAAGAACCGTCCCTGTTCCTGAGCGCTGGTTAGAAGATCGCCCCCAGCTTTAATCAGGCCTTTAACATCAAACTGTTGTTGCTTAAGTTGT
>JBDGRN010000002.1:0-3879 GCA_042218125.1 Halobacteria archaeon
TATCAATAGTTGCGCCTCGGTGCAACTTAACTTCGATCCACTCGTAGCCCTCTAAAGTACGTCGTCTTACGGTAGCATGAGGTTCTCCGAGCTTCATCCAAAGGTCTTGCCGAGTAACGATGGGAATTTTAGAAGTCATATTTGCTTAGTAAATAACCCTTTTCATAAGTATCGATAAACTTTGCAACTACTCGATCAAATCCTAGAGCTTCTGTGAAGTCGTAGGGAATCTGAGCCACAATCATATCATTGCTTTTGACGTCACACAACAAAAATGCTAGGTCGCTTTTATTGTTGTAAACGTTGTACTGAGACAGCCGGGTACTCTTGGTGGTAAATAGTTCTTTGCTAGTTAGCATTATTCCTCCGTTTCAACGCGCAATAACAGACATAACACCCAGCCAACGCGATCGCGCTTCCGGCGTCTCAGGCCTATCCGGCGGTCCTCTTCCCGGATCTTCGGCGGGAGGCTCGGGCGGTATTTGTTGAGGCGGACCGCACCCGGGCGCGATCGCGTCTGCTGTTGTTGGAGCGGCAAGAGTGATGGCTAAGGCCAACAAAACTTGCAAAACTTGTCTCATAAATCCTCCTCGGGGCGGGCGTCCCGCCCCATAAGCTTGCGATAATGGTAGTTTCCGCAAGCTCAAAGCGCTTGCTGGATATCGCTTAAGGTTCCCAACGGGGTAAACTTCCCGCTTGCGCTTAGGGAACCGGTCTTTAGCATCAGATACCCGTTAAAGTTCAGCAACCAGTTCTCGCCGAACTTGGTAAAGAACCCGCAGGCCAACCCGTTCTGGCGGTAGGCGGTGGGAATTTGTTCCAAAAGCTGAGGCGCTTGTGACAGCACCACGCCATCTTTCGGCCCTTCTACTCGGATATAACCGCTAAAGTCTTCCTGTTTCCAGTTCTGGTTGACGTCTTCAGCGGTAAAGGTCTGTAGGGCATAAGCAAGCGACCCCCAATGCTCCCGCACGATGTTGTGGTTAAATACTGAGTTCCAAAAGGTGTTAAAGGCCTCTCGAAGCGTTCCGGGCTTTTTCAGGTCTTTGCCCCAACACACCCCGGCGTTGTCATAAACGTTAGCCATCTGATAAGGCAGGGTATGGACAACCCCGAACTGTTCGGAATAACTGGCGATATAAAGTTGGAACGCGGTTTTTTTAGACGCGTTAGGTTGATGCACCCAAAGGCTAGGCAGGGCGTTGATGCTTACCGCCGTTTGTTCTCGGTAACCGCCGATCCAACGGCAGTCGTAGTGCATTTCCTCTTGGGAGGCGGTGCATAGCCCCTGCTCCCGGGCTTCGCGATTAATCGCTTCCTTAGCCTCCAGGGTGCTATAGCCTTTATCCCGAAGGTCTTTAAGCCGTTCCCGAGCGTCCAAGAAAAACGGGCAACCGTTGCTACAGTTCCGTTTGAAAAAGTCGTTCTCGGTTTGTTCCACCGCGATCGTTTTCGTTTCTTCGGGAACGAAACAAGCAAAAACCGGATCCTGGAGATCCGGCTTAACGAGCACTTCGGTAGCGTTAGAAGGGAAATAGTTGATATACGTTTGCTTTGCCGTCATATAAGGCTTACGTACGTTACTAGCTGGTTAACTAGCGTTCTTTAAGGAAGCCATGCGTTCTTGGAGCTGCTGGAGTTCTCTTAGCTTAGCGAGGTAGGTTTGGACTTTTTTCGGCCAGTCTTGCAAGTTGCCGGCGCGTTCGCAAACCCGATCCAACAGATCCGGGTCGTCGATTACTACCTCGGTATCGCGTTTTTTGGCAGAGAGCTTGCGGGCGGTTCGGGATGCCTGTTGTTGGTTGCCACATCCCAAAACCAGCGCCGGCTGTCGGCCTTCCCAGGATACCCCGCGAGCTAACAAAACGCCGACTAAAAAATCGATCAGTTCGTTTTCACCCCAACGAACGCCGGACTGGTAGTTTTTATAGGTGTTGTCGGCGCTCTTGGACTCCCTAAGAAACGGGAAGCCGTTCTCTCGTAGAAAGCGGGTCATCGACCGCAGGGTACAGTCGAAGAGATTCGCCAATTGCTGGACGGACACATCTTCCTCTTTCCAATAATTCAGGATCATTTCCCGATTTTCCGTTAGCTTGCCACGTCCAACGCCTGACCCGATCTTGCGGTTTGTTACAGGATCAAACGTTGTTTTTCCGGGCATCTATAACTCCTCTTTAAGCGTTTCGAGTTCTTTGATTAGCTCGTCTTCTTGGCGTTTGAGCGTTTTTAGTTCCTCAAGCTTGTCGAGGTAAGCAACCTCGGCGTCAAATCCGCCGAACCAGTCGTGAGTAGTTCGGATGATCTCGGCAACGCCTTCGACGATGATCTGCTCACCATCGCGAGGGTGACGAAGACAAAGATAAGGCTCAGGAACGTTCCCTTCCGTCCAGCAAACCTCGCCGGTTAAAGCGAGGGCAGTACAAGCTACCGTTAACGGACAAAAAGTTGCAGTTTCTTCGGTTTCTTGCTCAGGTTCCTCTTTAACTTCTATAGCGGGTTGTTCTTGTTGAGGAGCGGGTTCTCCTTTTCCGTTAAAGACCCGTTCGGTTAGCTCAACCATTATGGTGTCGTCCATAGGCCTCCTTATAGCTCTCCAAGAGCTTTGCGATGAACCGTTTGGGCGGACTCGGACTCTACAGGTTTAACGGCATCTTCAGGAACCTCGTCGGTATTTAAGTTGCCCTTAAACCGTCTTTGAGCTTTCGTTATCGCCCAACGAAATTTTTCCACTCCCTTAGATGTTAGCGTTTTCAGGTCGGAAGCGACTGCCTTAATCAAGCTAAGAACGTAGTCGACGGTTAACAGAAACGTTCCGGCTAACGCGGCGAGCAAGTCTTTGGTTTGTTGGCTTTGGATCAGGTTCTTGGTTTGCATAATTCCTCCTTAGTTAGCCCGGCCTTAGGCCGGGCGGTTATCGTTAAGCTTTAGCTTTATGATCTACCGAAAGGGTATAAATTTCTCCCGGTTTTGGGTAAGCTGTTTTTAGGTCGGTTACTAGACCTTGAGAAGACCGGACGGAAAGGGTTTCAAAAACCTTATTCCCAGAAGCCAGTCCCAACTCTTTCTGGTGGTTTTTGATAACCCGCTCCAACGGTTTCTCTTCGTTTAAGTTCAAAACCTCAAAGCCGTGCTCAAGCGTATACATAATTTTTAATGCTAAACGTTTTGGTTTCCACTACCGTTCTGCGGTCTAACCACTCGTACCAAACATCGATGCTTAACGGTTGTTTTCTAAGCTCCCGTAAAACCGGAAGCGGATCCGATAGAATCAGATCCGCTTCTAAGATTAACGTTGGGTTTTGGGGGAACCATCCTAGAAACTCTAACGGGTAGCTTTCTAAGGTATCTGTACTTAAAAACAACTTAACTTCTTCGCCGTACCAGGCCCGTAAAACCTTTGTCAAAGATTTTATCTCCCGGTTTCCTCCCTGCGTACAAATACTAAAGTTACAGATCATGTTTTCTGGCTAATTTACGTTACTGATCCCTATCATAACTTGCGAATTGAGCCAGATCATTGGGTGGAAGCTCGGAATCTCCGAGCTTCCGGTGTAACGATTTTTTTTAACCCTTACTGTTTAACACCTCAAGGGTTCGCCAAGATCCAGTTACCGCTCCTAGGGCGTTCCCGCGGTCTTTGATAATCCGAACTAAGGTATCGGCTTCCCCTAAACAGGTTTTGATAATCGTGCTTAAACCCTGGTTTAGATCATCGTATAGATCACTAACTTGTTGGTTAGCCTCAAACGATTCTTTATAAAAGCAGACTAGCGGGATATACCCCGACTGAAAAACCGGGTGGTTGTAAGCGGTTTTCTGAGTTTTGAGGATTACCATCCAGTGATACCGAAGCTCTTTTTGTTCCCGGAACAGCTGGTC
>JBDGRN010000063.1:0-3812 GCA_042218125.1 Halobacteria archaeon
GGTATCTGACATACCGACAGGTGGTTGTGAGGTCACTAATATCTGTCCTTGAACTTTTGATTTAATATGGAGACGTTTTTATGGTATGTACTGGTTGATAGAAACTCTGTACTTTTACTGGTGAGGTCTGATTCTAAAACCGAGAATCCTCTTTTAACTACGCGTATTATCGAGAAATGTTTTCTGCACCGGGGTTCTTACCGTTGAATGTCTGCGTTTGTGCTAAGGTGTTTTTGCCGTTGTTTGTGTTGGTTTGTGTGTTAATATTGAGTTTGTTCCAGCTGTGGTCGGTGGATTCAGTTGCGGTTGTCGGTCCTTCTACTGTGACGGAGTCGACTTTTTCTGTGGCGTGTACTGCGTCGTTGCTTGGAGCTAGTGGTCTGTGAGAACTCCGCGAAATCGTACTTCTCCTCGGGTCTACCTCTATCTGTGAGGTTGTACCTTTTCTTTATCTCTTCCTTGGATACGTTACCGGATACGTTGCCGGAACCGTTATCTACATTCCCTATCTGGTTTTTCTTCGACTTGTCTGCTACTGAACCGATACGGTTTGATATCCTTCGGGTCTGATTCGTTTTCTGGTCAGAAACATGGTTGTTACCCGTCGAGTTTACCTGTTTCGTGGTATCTGCGCCGTTATTACCTTGTCCTATCCCGTGGAACGCCACGCCAGCGGTTAAAGTGGCAACCAAAACTACCGTTAAGAGTATTCCCCAGCTTTTGTTCATAGGGAAGCACACTACAAATCTGGTGGTAAAAACCTTGTCGTTAACCCGTAAAAATTAATAAATCCAGAACCCCGTTTAAATAATGCTTATAGGGTGTCATAGAATAGGTCACACACCTGCTTTATGTTGATGATTATCGGCGGATCAATACTGTAAATTAGGCTATACCAGTTTAATAGGACGGTTTCGTTACTATATCTCAATCATGTCAACCTTTGTATAACACCCTTTAATGCTTAATAAATTCTCCAGGTATATGGGTGAAACTTGACAGGCTCTAACATATGTATATACAGTTTGAGACCTGGATCTTGGACTTCTATTCGATCTTTTTCCACGCACCGTTTTCAGTTGTCCCGGGTGCTCCTGAATCCGGTAACACCCACCACTGCGCCTCCCAGATAGCGCCGTCGTATCTAACTTTTGTTCCCTCCTTGTAATCGTTGTCCGGACTCCATTCTTCGACTGACGTATCCTCACCGGAACTGTCTGTAACTTCGACGGTTGCAGTATCCGACGCAGTGTCACCTTCATCGTCTGTGACGGTTAACTCCGCCGTATACGTACCTGGCTTGGAGTAGCTGTGTGTCGCGGTTTCCTTATCAGTGACGTCGACTGTAGTTCCGTCATCCGTGTCGATGGTGGCGGACGAAAGGGTTCCGTCTGAGTCTTCGGCCGAGACGGTGTAGGTGACCGAACTTCCCGTCGATATCGTAGTGCTGTCAGCCGTTATAGATGCGGTAGGTGGCTGGTTTGTACCGACATCCGAACCATCTTCCGTACCTCCGTCGGAGCCATCTCCGGAATTATCGTCGTTTTTGCCGCCATCGTTGACCTGTTTGTTCCACTTTAATATATTGGAGTACCTGTAAGATGGATCTACTGGATCTATAGTTCCACTGGACTGACCCTGGGATATATTCGCGTCCTTGTTGAGGGTGAATATATGCATCTTTCCGAAGTTATCTTCTTTTAGTACCTTTCTGGTCCCCCTTACCACCTCGTCGTCCATGTTTTCTATCTCGACGGTGGGTCCCATACTTCTCCTGATATCTTTTTCAGACCAGTCGGGATACATCTCCTTGACCTGATCTACAGCCTTGTTCAGGGTAGCCTCGTAAGCCTCGGGTCTGGTGTACTCTTTTGGTGGGTCTGCCCAGTCGGAGTAGTCTCCCTCTTTGAACTTTACGGCCTGTTCGTAGTCATCCGTTCCTTTTTCGAACGCCGAGGGTGCCAGACACTGTGCGCTGTTACCCATGACCATCACGTTTATCTTGTCGGGTCTCAGGCCTTCATCGGCGGCGGCCTCCAGCGGAGGTTTACCCCTTGTTAAGGTCAAGCCATCCTGACAGTTGCCGTCCAGTGTATAGCTGATCTTGAGGTCGGGGTTTTCCTTTTTCAGCATCTTGAGTGCCTTTGCCTTTGTTTTCATCGACTCTGTGGGTTCAAAAGCTGTACCCTGTTCGTCGTCTATATCTATGTAGTCGACGTCGTACATGTCGATAACCTTCTGGTACTTGTCCTTCACGATTTCAGGCCTGCCCTCGAACTTCTCTGAGATATAGGTACCGTGTTCACCGCCGAAGGATATGATAAGTTCTCCTCCCTTTCTCTGGAAATCGTCGACGTAATCCTTCATGTATCCAATATCAGTATACTCGAATCCGTTCCAGGTCAGGTTCGTACCTTCTCTCCCCACTAAAACAAAGGAAGCTACCAAGGTATCGGTCCCTGCATTGTCACTTAACTCAGTCAGGTCTACCATATGTCTCGGGTTCTCCGCCATTACGTATGGTACATAATCGTACATTACCTCGTTGTTCTTATTATCGGTTGGGGACTGTTTCTCTACCGAGCTACCGATAAAGTTGCCATTTGACTGGTTTTGGTTTACCACTGCTACTCCGAAAACGGATGCGGATAAGAGAAAAACCGCGACTAACGAATATTTTAATTTTTTCTGCATTGGCAATTAGCGTAACTTCAAAGCCCGAAAACAAAAGGGTTGCTTTAAACGTATAAACGAAGAGTTTATGTTCGGCGTAAGCTACCACGCCCTAAAGGGCGTGGCATTCACGGGAAATCGGAGATTTTCCTGAAGTCGGAAACCTCCGGTTTCCGTAATTCAACGTGAACTCCGGCTCTAGCCTGTAGAGGCACGGTAAACACCGTTCGCCTTCAACGTTCCGTTGTTTAAGCACACGCCTACAGGTGTGCCTTCGCCGTCCGCTTTTTTGCTACGGCGAAGATACTTCATAGCTATATTTTTACTGGCGTTGTAGTCAGCATGGTTCTCGTAATTACATTTCTGGCATTTGAACGTTGTTCCTTTTCTGTTAAATTCATGGGTGAAGCCACACTTAGAACAACGTTGAGAAGTATACTCGGGATTTTCCTGAGTAACTTTTAATCCTTTTTCTTCGGCTTTGTATTTTACATATTGATGGAGGCGGTGGTATTCCCAGTCGTGCCATCGGTTTAAGTCGTCACGTATTTTTTCCAAGTCCTCCATCGCTATAACGTTACAGCCATTCTCTACGGCTTCTTCTACTATTTCTTTAGCCACTCGGTGGAGGTAGTTCTTGAATCGTCCTGTTTCTTTTTCTCCGACTTTCTGGATATTTTCGTGGCTGTATCGAGAACCATGCTGTTGCAGAGATTTACGTCTTTTTCTGTATTCTCTCTGCCAGTGGTTGAGATATTCTACACTCCAATATTTGCCAGTTGAGGTGACGGCTAGGCTACCTCTTGTGTTTAGGTCTACACCGAGAACCGCTCCGTTCTCGGTTTCCTCCGACTTTATCTCCTTCGTTACGTTGATGTGGAGGTAGTATTCGCCGTCGCGGTAATGGAGAGTAGCACCCTGTTTTTCCCAGTCTTCTTTGAGATATTTAGTTTGAGGGTTGTTGTTTCCATCAGGTAAGACGTACTCGGCTTCCACACGTTTGTTCACCGTAGCTAGGGTACAAGAACTATCTTTGTAGGTTATTGTTCGGGCGTCGTAACGTATTATGTTTGAAGTAAAATATGGTTTACTTGTTTTTTCACCGTTCTTCAATCGTTCTACGCATCCTTTTAGGGCTT
>JBDGRN010000079.1:0-692 GCA_042218125.1 Halobacteria archaeon
ACGCCTCCTAGCCCAGCCAGGATACAGGTATGGAATTTCATATCATGATAACGCTCCTTAAAGTAATTCTCTTCAGTCGGATCCATCGACCTCTTCCAGCGCTTTTCGGAACAACAGCTTGGCTCTAGGGCTCATCCATGCTTTGCGTTGCAACAGCTCCGCCCAGTCCTGGAGGGTAGGGACGCATCCTAAATCCTCTTTGATATGCTGTTCAGCGATGTGCTGAGTTGGCACCTTTCTGCCGTGAGAGGTAGTGATATACGACCCGAACTGTTGGATGCAAAGCTGGATGCCGGTAGCGTGGTGCATAAGCATGCGGTGCCTGGGATCATAGAGGTAGTTGCGGGACTGGTCGATGTACTCATGCACCGCCAAGTAGTCTTCCGGGTCGCCCCCGAAAGCTTTAGCAGAGCTGTGGGCGTGGTATAGGGCGTGGCTCATAGCGGTTTCAAAACGTTGATGGTTCCTTCTACTAGCGTTAACGATGAACTAGTTTTGGTCAGCCGAAAGCGGTAGGTTTTATCGAAGATAACCTCCCCGCCGTTTTGAACGACTTTATCGCACCGAGCTTTAAGTTTCGATGCAATTTCGCTTTCCCAGAGGTTTATCAAGTCTTGGGAAGGTTGGAACGTCTTATCGTTATACCAGAACGTTTTTTCTCCCAAGAGGATCCCTTCTTCAGCGAAAGGATT
>JBDGRN010000079.1:702-3801 GCA_042218125.1 Halobacteria archaeon
CTGGAGAAGGGGTTGAAATTAGGAGATACACAGATCTCTATCGTATCGTCGTTACCCATCTCTTTCTGGAGTTCCGTTAGCTCTGCTAAGCCTCTAAAGGTTTGTGTCATCGGTCAGCTCCCAGGCATGTTCGTGCTCGTCTTTATCGGTATAAAAAATACCGTGCTGGAGGTCGAGGCGCGGGGTTTCCGAGGAAAGGTCGATCTTTAAGGTTCCCTCCGACCCGTCGTTGATCTCCCAGCCGGGGTATTCTCTCTCCAACACAGCGAACACCAGGTCTTTTAGACCCTCGTTCTCTTCTTCGGAGACCTCCTCGCCGTAACAACAGGGATCAAAGATATCCCCGCTGTCGCCGGAGCCGTGATACTCGATCTGGATACTCGTTATACCTCTATTCCGTAGCTTCTGCAAAAGTTCCTTGTAATTCATGACCCTAAACCTGTACTGCGACGCTTAGCTCATAGCTTTCTAATTCCTGTTTCAGCTCCTCAGCAAACGGGCGGAGCTGTTCCGGTTCCACGCCCATCTGGTGGACTGGGATGTGAACTTCGTTGTCCACTCGGGTAACGCCGTCTTGGATGATCTGAACGTTGCCTTGGGCTTCTGCCCCGAACATCGAGGACAACTGCTCGATCACCTGACCGGCGTTTTCGGCGTGGAACTCTACCACCAGCCCTTTGGTTTCCCGAAGCGCCAACAGCACTGGACGCAGTCGCTGGTAGGCTTGGTTGTTGCTGGCAAATAGTTCTAAGTAACCTTCTTGTTGGGACCGGCGAATAAATACATCAGCGGTTTGTAAAAAGGGCATAGTTAAAGTATCTCTCCTTGCTCTTTGTATAAGATAACCTGCTGGTCAATAACGTTTTGGGAGTTGTTGAGTACGAATTGGGGAAAATCCTGGAACTGTTGTTTGAACCGAGCGATAAACTGCCCTAGCTCTTTCCCTTCCAACCCGGTCAGCGCTCTTACTTTGTCTCCGTTAAATTTCGCCTTAACCTGAAGGCGATACCGTTCTTGCTCTCGGATCGCTTCGATCTGTTTTGGGATCTCTGCTTCCGGGAACGAGGCGTCCACCAACGCCAACGGCTTATCAGGTTTGGGGCTCTTTACCTTCAACCGGCCTTCGATATACTGCAAGAACCGGTGCCAGCTTGCCCGTTTGTTGTTGCGGGTACGTCGGCGATGGTTCCACTCCTCTTGGTCGGTAAAAGCATCGGTATCAAACAGCGGGCTGGAACAAACGAACTCAAATACCTCTTCTAGAGACCCGAACCCCTGACGAAACCGGTCGTAGTTCAACCTCAAAAACCGGAAGATCCGGCGCGGGTTCTTAGAAAGAAACAGATCCCACCGCTTTTCCCGGTTGGCGCTATAGTAGGTGTAGAACAACCCGTCGTGGCCGTACTTACATCCCAACCGTTTGGCTAACACACCCATCAACATCCCGAGGTCATTATAGGCAAAATAGGTTTGGGCGGTTTCCAGGTTCTCCGGCGCGGTGTGGATCAGATCTACTTGAAACTGCCGGTGCTCAAAACTTACCACTGCTTTGTTGGGTTGAATCTCCTGGGTTTGAAACATCTCCCGGAGTTTAGCGTGTAGGTTAGGGAGTTTCGGCTTGGGGAGCAACAGATCCAGGTCTCCAAACGTTGTTTTGTTAAATACATGCGGGATAAACCGCACTTCCGGGTAACCAGCTTGCTCTAGCTTCTCGGCGGTTTCCCGCCTCAGCGTTAGGTACTCCGGCTTAGCGATCCGCCGGGTGGAAACGGTTAACGCTTTTCCGCCCATAAAGCCTCCTTATACCCATACTACTTCCTCTTCCTCATCTTCCTGGAACTCGACATACTCTTGTAAAATCCCTAAAAGTACCCAATATTCGTGTTGGAGCAGGTAGTCGACCAACAACCGGCTGTCGTTAAAGCTCCAGCCGGCCCTTCTAGCATAACGGCGAAACTTTCCGAGGATGGCCAAGGTGTTGCCGTCGGAGAACAGTTTTTCCGGGTCGACCGGTACCGGGGTTTGCTTTAGCTCCGCCAACCGAGCTAGGTCTTTAAAGCTAAACTTGTTTTGGAACATCCTTAACCTTTTAACGCGTTGATAATTAATCCTAAAAACATCGTTAGGAAGGACCCGCCTAATATGAAGATCACCATAGCCCCGAAAACGCGATCGCCGTCTAGCTCGCCGTTCCGTTTCCTCAGATCCTTAAGGATTCCGTGGAAGGGGTTTCGCTGTTTTTGCACCGATCGCACCAAGACCTCCGTCGCTTCGTCAACGCTTATCCCTTCTTCTAGATGATACCGGCAGTCAAAGTACTGATCGGTGGGGTCGGTTCGTTCCAACCAAACGATTACTTCTTCTGGGGAGAACCCGACACAATGCGCTCTCTCCAACCCGGCTCGAACCGATTCGGTAAGCCCTAAAGGATCCCGGGCTTTGGTGCGGGCCAGCGCTTTGTGGAGTCGCGCCGAACGCCCGTTGAAGTACAGATCCAAAAACCGTTTCGTGCCTACCATCGCTACTCCTCCGGCTCGATCGTTGAGGTTATACCTTTCTCGTTAATCTGCTGGCTATAGGCTTCGGCGTGCTCTTCGGGGCAGGTTATAACCAACCCTACGCCGGTGTTGTGTGCCTCCAGCATCGCCTTCTCGGCTTTCATGCGACCGATTCCTACCACCTGCATCAATACCTGAGTGACGTACTCGACGTGGTTATAGGGATCGTTGTGGATCAAGACTTTATAGTTGGGCGCAGGGCGGGTATGGGTTACCGTTTTTTCGATTGTTTGTGTCTCGCTCATAATATTTTTAACTCCCGATAAACCGCTTTCTCTGGACTAGGCTGGTTCTGAAGTACCTTCCCAGCTTTGAGCCAACGCCCCGTAATGATAAGCGCAGATCAGGTCGAACTTAGTCAGCTGATCGCTGTCTTTGTCGAATAGCTCTTCGACTCTCCGGCGCAACTCTTGTTTCGTAGAAGGCTGATAGAACAAAGGTAATCCGCTCATAGAAACACTCCTAATAGCAGTACAACTCCAAGAATAATCCAGTAGCAACGAACGAAAGCAGTTTTAGCTTCTTTTATTTGGTTTTGGCG
>JBDGRN010000116.1:0-3609 GCA_042218125.1 Halobacteria archaeon
AAACACCATGGAAACCACTAACACACCAAACAAAAACCAACCACAAAACAACAACTAACCATTAAAACCGTAGAAAAGACACCCGTAGAGAAGGTTTCAAGCCAAAGACACCACAGTATTGAGTCACGTAGACAGTCTATTAAGATAGTCATGATATACAGGGAAGATAGATTACCGAACCCGTGGCTCGTATAGCTTGTTTCTGGTTCGAACATATCGGGCGAGGTTACGGATCAACCAGCATATACTGTAGTCCCCAGCATATACTAGCTATCTATAGATCACAGTCTTCAAACCCTACGACGGAATAAAACCGAAATCTTCCTGATTCAGTTCTAGAACAGATACCTGCATTCGTCTAACCTTCGAGAAACCGCTCTATCCTGCGGAAGGCCTCCTTCAGTTCCTCCATCCCGGTAGCGTACGATAACCGAAGGTGTCCCTCACCCGCTGGTCCAAAGACATCTCCGGGTACAACAGCGACTCCCTCGGCTTCCAGTAGTTTCTCCGCGAACTCCTCCTCGCTACCGTGAGGGCATTCCGGGAAGACGTAGAAGGCTCCCTTAGACTCGAAGCAGTCAATGCCGAGTTCGTCGAGACGGGACAGCACGAAACGCCTCCGTCGGTCGTACTTCCTTCTCATCTCGACGACCTCATCTTCGCACCATTCCAGGGCGTCGATGGCGGCAAACTGGCTCGTGATAGGGGAGGACAGCATGCTGTACTGGTGGATCTTGTTCATCGCACCGATAACCTCGGGCGGTCCAGCGGCGTACCCGAGACGCATACCCGTCATCGCGTATGCCTTTGAGAAGCCGTTGAAGACCACCGTCCTTTCCCTCATACCTTCGAGAGTAGCGATGCTGCAGTGTCCACCCTCGTAGGTGAGGTCTGCATAGACCTCGTCCGACAGAACCAGTAAGTCGTTTTCGCGCACGAACTCGGCAACTTCCTCCAGGTCGTCCTCCCGCATAACCGCACCCGTGGGGTTGTTGGGGTAACAGAGCAGCAGTAGCTCGCAGTCAGCCGCACCCGCCTGTTCTAGATCGCTGTACCTGAGCTTGAACTCCTCCTCGGAAGACGTCTCCACCGCTACCGGTTCACCGTCGGCGAATACCACGCCGGGGACGTAGGATACGTAGGATGGATCCGGGACGGCGGCTTTCTGACCCGGATCTAAGAGCGCCCGGAAAGCGAGGTCGAGTCCCTCGCTAACCCCCGTCGTTACCAGTATCTCGTCCTCTCCACGGTACGACAGTCCGTATCTTTCGAGTTTTCGTGATATCAGTTCCCGTAGCTCGCTTCTACCCCTGTTTGTGGTGTACGAGGTCTTACCTAGCTCGAGACTCTCTATCGCCGCCTGTCGGGCGGACCAGGGAGCGCTGAAATCGGGCTCCCCAACCCCCAGGGAGATGACGTCGTCGAGTTCCTCGGCGAGTTCGAAGAATCTCCTTATCCCCGACGGCGGAACCCGGTTTACGCGTTCAGAAACCCTCTCCTCGAATACGTTCCTTTGGGAGTCCTGTGGTTCGAGATCATCCATTTTAAACGCCTCCTTTCAAGCTGAAAAACCCCATTATGGAGATACAGAGAGACGGTCGTCGTCCCCCTCACCAATCAGCTCGAAACCCCTGTCCTTGTAGGTATCCATTATAAAATGGGTGACGGTCTGTGTGACCTCGGGTACGGGTGCTATCTTCTCACTCACGAAGTCCGACACCGTCTGCATCGACTCGTCCTCGACTACGACCCCGAAGTCGTAGTTCCCGCTGACCAGATGCATCGACTTGACGTTGGGAAAACGGGATATACTACGTGCGACCTCCTCATACCCCGTCTCTCTGTCGAGAGAGATGTTGACCTCCACGTACGCCGAAACGGGTTCGGAGTCCAGATTCTCGTAATCCACAACAGCCCTGTATCCCTTGACCACACCTTCGTTCTCCATTTCGGAGATTATCTCCTCGACCTCCTCTTCGTCTATGTCCGTCATCCTCGAGATCTCCTCCGTGGAGTACCGGGCGTTCTCCACCAGAAGATCCAGGACCTCCCTCTCTTTACTCATAGAAGAAACCAGACACCCTACGTAAAAAGCGGTTACGACATAAAAAGACCTCACCGTACAGATAAGCACATAAAACCGGTTTGACATCCTCCCCGCCCTGAAGGGCGAGGATTCCTCGTTGGGATATTAAAGTTTGCAGTCTACAGATTCTTGTGGCATTATTCCAGCCGTAGTGTCGAATAGGTAGACTCCGGGCTGTGCCAAACAGCCGTTACTCATATCCACGCTTGGTGGATTCTGAGTTATCTTTCTCCGAATATTCACTGCACCGTTCACGTCGGCGTTCATCGTTTCGTTACAGTTATTACACCGATACAAACCACGCTCAACACGGTTTTTGTCACTTATCTTTCCACAGCAACAACACGTCTTACTCGTATTTTCTTCACTAACCCTTGTTACTAAGATACCCTCTTTTTCTGCCTTATATTCTAACAAGTTAGTGAATCGCTCGAACTCCCATCCATGAAGCTTCTTGTTTCCAGCTTTACCCCAGTTACTCGATCCGCCATCTTCTTCACTCCTTATGCCGGTTAAGTCACCTACCGCTACTTCACCAACGTTGTTTTCTACACATTGTTCTACGACGTGTTTAGCTAGACTGTGTAGAAAGTGGTTTTTTCTCCTGCTGAGTTTTTGACGGTAACGAATAGCGTTATTGCTAGGTCCGTTTTCTCCTTCTGTCTGGTATTCTTTTTCGGTGAAATAGTTTTTGTCTTCTTTGAGTTTGTTGCCGGGATAGAGGTCGGCTTTATTAGTGCTGTATGCTATGGCTAGGTAGTTCTTGATTCCTAAATCGATTCCGGCGGTTTCGTTGCCGGATTCTTCGACAGGTATCTCTTTTTTGCAGACTAGGTGTATTCTCCATTCGTCGCCGTTGTAGACGGCTCGGACTTGCTGGATGTTTTCTACCTCTATATCTGGACGTGTTTGGTACTCAACCAAGATGAAGTCGGTTCGGCTATCTTTGTGGTTGAATCCTTTGCTTAGTCGTAGTCTGTTGTTTTCTTTGTCGTGTTTGATGCCTTTCTGTTTCCAAGTTACCGTGCTACGTGGATGACGGTCTCCGTGTTTACGGTAACCCGGTGGATTATGTGAGTTGTCTCCGTTGTTTTTCTTTCTGAGTTCGTACCATCCATGGAACGCCTCAGCAAGCTCTTCTAGAACTCGCTGACTCGACTGACTATGTAGGTCACTATAGCGTTCATGGGTTTTCAACTCAGATTTTAATTCGTCTTCATCAGGGATTTCACCATCTTCATCCCACTGTTGTTCTGTGTAGTATCTAGCTACGTTCCATAGTTTCGATGCACTCCACCCACACCTATCCAAACTATCCTCTACCTGTGAGTGATTTTGGATTTTGGCTTTATAGGTGCGAGTGGTGTCTAACGTCACTACGTAACAAGTTATGATAGAAAAGATGTTAAAAGTATTGATAGATATAGAATATCCAGATATGGCTAAGAACACAGTTTGACTATTACCACCTACGGCTGTATCCCCACCCTAAAGGGCGGGGTTTTAGCCTGTAAACTACATAA
>JBDGRN010000010.1:0-3602 GCA_042218125.1 Halobacteria archaeon
CTGGTATAGAGTCGGTTTCTCGGTATTTTTTGGCTAGTTGTTGCACTCTTCTCCGAGATACACCGAACTGATCGGCAACAAACTGTGTATCAAGGTCGTAATCCACTACTCTTTTACAGATTTTCTTCACATCCTGTTGATCCAGCTTCACCACACTGTCTTCGTCAGAACCGAGAAATTCCCGACGAAATCTTTTGCGGATAGCACATTTTCAGTTTTTCTTTAAAGCTTTAATACGAGATAACGTGGTTGTGCTATTAGAATAGTTTCTTGTAATGAGCCCTTCTGAGAATTTGGTGTTTGTTTGACGACTGATTGAACCGTCTGTAACTTGTATCGCAATTATATTTTTACAAAACCAGTATTTTTTCTTGGAACTTTGTTGTTTGGTTCAACCGGCTGACTTCCATCGTTCTCTCCAGAGCTTCAAGAGATTATGTGTCGCGGAAAACAACGACCATTCTGCCTCTGCTCCTTTCTTTCCCCTTAACGTGAATCGGTCTAAGTCGCGGTTTACAAAAACCTGGAGAAAGTAAATACTCTTACTGGAGATAAAGGAAATAATTCCAGTAAAATTAGAAATAATCTAAGGTTAAGCAATATACGTCCAGTAATAAAACACCGCGAATTTACCTTCTTAGATAAAGCTCACAATGCTTGAATAGGTGATTCTGTTTACCACCAACGATCAGATGTTGAATTAGTGTTATCAAACTTAAAACAACGATACAACGATCGATTATTAAGTAAAAAATGGTGCAACCAGTATAAAGAAACCGTACTAAAATGTACAGTGAGAAACATCGAAGACTCAACAAAAACTAGCTTTTAAACAAAGCCGAAATTTAGATAGACGTCATACCAAACTAAGCAGTACTTCCGGTACTAATATAAAGCAAAACTGAGGATTTTATTAAACTAGTTTAATAATCGGAAACTGCGAATGTATGGTCGTCGACTCCTTTGTTGAAGCAGAGGTCGAGTTTTGGATGGCAGATACTTTGGCCCCTTTTATCCCAACCGCTTTCCGGGTTTCCACCCAGCCACCAGTTATATAGAGGCCCCCATTGTGAACCTTGACCTAAACATACATATGCATCATTACCATGATGTTCGATTTTGGTACAAAATGCCTGATGTAATTTATCAGGTGAACCGGCATGGGTGTTTAATCCTATCGTATGGTCTGGACCACCACTTCTCCCCGTAAACCACTGTGCAGTCTCCTTGTCATCGTTCAGACGTTTTTCTATCCTTATCTGGTCCGGGTTGTCAAGCTGTAAATCTAGTCCAGGTGGTTGTATTTCAGTTGAATTTGGTTTTGCAGCGAAATCGATCTTTTCTTCAATCTTATAGTCAAAATTCACAGCTGCCATATCATTCGAACTTCCATCTAAATCGGTTTCTGTGGCTTCCATGGGGCGGTTGTTTAGTAAATCTGTACCAGCAAACACCCCAATAACTCCTCCAAATACTATTCCGACAACCAATGCGGCAATTATGTAGTTTTTGCTCTCAACCATAGTTTATGACTTTTTGGATCCAGTCTATCTGCAATCCATCATTTGAACAAGGAATATATATAATTTATGGGGGTGGGTTTGATGTAGGTATAATTTAAAACTGATGGATGTTTATAGAATGGTTTGTCGGGTAGCCTTTATTTCGGAATTAACAGGAGGGGTTGTTGGGGTACTTGCTGGTACAAACTTGCTAAGCAACGAATATGTCAAATCTACACAATCTAGCATAGAAAATAGCTCAAACAGTATGGATCAAATTGAGCTCCAACATATAAGTCCAGCACCAATTAATTTCACAGAACCCAGATATTCAAATCCCGGTAACCTTCATTACCAAATAGGCCATGATGTTTAGCGCTTACAGGTAAAATGCTTGATGAAAAGTCATGCAGATTGGTTCAATGACAACTCACCCCCCAGAAATCAGCATAGACACAAAAACAGATCAAACGAAACCCGAGGAGTTATACAATTTTGTATGTACTTCGTTCGAAATACATGGTAACAAATCAGGCTTATGTTTAGGAATGAGTACGGAAAGAGGACCAAACTCCAGAAATAACTGGTGTCTTGGCGGATGGAGTAAGTACAAGGGACGGGCAAAAAAATATAGGAAGGCGGAGGTATGTTCGTATGCAATTAATATACCGGCATATGTTTCACATAGTGCGGATTAAACACATTCCAAATAGTTGAGTATAGTTAAAAACGGAATCCACATAATAAAACCTAAAAAATTGGTTACTTGAAAATCATTTATATCCAACCATACTGAAATACCAAGATATAACGAAACGCAATCACGGGCATAGACTGCCATTCTGCTGAAAAGAGACATTATAATTAAATAACAAACTGGCCAAAAAGTTTATTGATAGATGTAACTTTTATGAGGTGTTTTATTTTTGTTTTATACATATACGGGCTAGGTTATTTGAGTTTATGGAATATTTCCCTGAAATATAGAATCGCTTTTGTTTATTCGGTAGAGATATAGATTTCTTTATTATTATAGATATACTTCCTTTGATTACTGGCCTTGTTATTAATTCTTCTGTAATGCGGCTTCTTCAACTATAGTTTCTAGATTTTTAGAAAACTATGATATACGTCATATCAATTAAAAATCAGGTTTTTTATTTGTTATTCCTAAGAGTTTCGTGGAAATATAATTTTGAACCAGTGGGTGTTGATGAGTTAGTTTGTCGGGTAGCCTAATACTCGGAATCTATCTGAGTCGTCTGTTTTGCCGAAGCAGATATCAAGTTTTTGATGGCAAACTTTATTCCTATCTAATTTTTCCCAGCCGCTTTCTGAGTTTCCGCCAAGCCACCAGTTATGCCGTGTCGGGGAAAGTCAGGGATAGACCTAGAGTCAAACAGGAAGAACAAGGTGACTTGGGTTTTTGTTCCCGGCATGAAATTTTATATTCATCCTCATTTAATTCATCAGTTTTTTCTGGAACTGTTGAATTAAAGGATCCTTTGGTCAGTTTCACTCAACGTTTGTATCTTCCTGTACATCAACCTGTTCGACTGTAACATGGTTGATACCGTACTCCCCAAATACGTCATGGACTCTCTCCCTGACCTGTTCCCTTTCCTCCAGGTTGCCAGAGTTATCCTCGACTTTCACGGTGGCCACCTTAAGCTTACTACAAATACACCAAGAGTGAATATCATTAACAGACTCCACTCTTTCGATCTCCATGATTTTATCTTTTAATTCGGACACAGGGACAGGACTTTTCTGGAAAATTATTGCAGTGCTTTCCCTCAAGACGTTTACAGAGGATAAGACAACGAGGACACCTACGAATGCTGCTGCGATCGGGTCGGCGACACGAATGTTCCAGACTGCAATTATTACAGTCGAGAGAATGACAGCCCCCGAACCCGCTGCATCACCTAGTAAATGGATGAAGGCACCACGTTCGTTGAGACTCATTTCCTCCCCTTCGAGAATATAGACGGAGAAAAGGTTTATACCCAGTCCGATAAAAGCAATCAGGATTGTAGGTAGGATGAGGGTGTCATAGAATAGTTGTCATGGTTTTTATAGATTCATTTAACAACTTTA
>JBDGRN010000124.1:0-3566 GCA_042218125.1 Halobacteria archaeon
CCCCAAGACCCTGATCGCTGTCAACTCCGCGACCCTGCTTCCGGGCGTTGGGAGACCGTTGAGATCTATGACTATAAACTAACGTTAAACAGCAACGATAACGGCGTCTTTATCCGCCATAAAGTTGTTGGAGAGGACGGAGCTCTTCGCTGGGCCGAAGAGCGCGTTCCCTTTAAGCGTTGGGCGCAACTTCGGAAACGGACTATGCCGAAAACTAAGAGCTAAGTTCTTGTTCCAGCTCGGAGATGAATTTTCGGATCAGATCGGATTTGCTAAGGTTTTTCTCCCGGCAGTATTGTTCTAGGATCTGCCGGTCTTTTTCGTCCAGCCGAACGTTTAAGCGACTGGTTTCCAGAGGGATCTTAGTTCTGTTTAGCATATCTATTACGTATTGAGTAGTTTGGTGTGAGTACTAATTGTTAGGTTTTAGGTAGGGCTCCGTTAGGAGGAGCCTTTATATAGCGTTCAGATAGGTAAGAACTATGTCTAACAATAAACCGAAGAAAGCAATTGTTGCAACTATCGATTTAGGGTTCGATCAACTAGAAGGTTTGATGCTTCCCGATGGAAGTTATGGTATCGCCGTCCAACAGTTGGCTAGGGTTTTCCAGACACACAACAACTATGCCTCTCAAGAGTTTAAACGCCTAATTGGAGAGGATTTTCAGCCACACAAAGTAGCTACTGAACTAACCTCTAACAATCGAAATCAGAACAGGAAAAACGTTGTAGATCTAAAGACGGCTAAAAAAATCATAAAGGAACAAAAACAAAAAAATAAAAAAAAGAAAGGCTTTAGCTAAGAAAGGCAACCAAATAGCTGATGCTTTCCTAGATGCAATACTCGAAGAAGGGTTAGAGCGACGGCTCGATCGCGCTTTTAACAAGAAGATTTCTGAGGAAGAACGAAATCAGCGACTTCGAATTCGAGTCGAAACAAAACTTTCCAGAAGAAACCTGACCGACGCTATTTCTGATTACATCAAACGCTTTGGAATTTCTGGGAACAAAGCCAAGTTCTACTACATACACGTTACCGACCGGATCTACTACGGGCTTACGGGATATAAATTAACTAAAACGGTTCGAGAAAAGTACGACGTTCCCTCTAAAGAAACGATTCGAAACTACTGTTCTTCCCGAGACCTAGAAGTTATTGGCCAGATCGAATCGCTGGTTCAGCGTCTTATCGACTATTATAATAGGGAGCCCTGCGAAGCCGTTGATGAAGCGGTAGACCGTCTGTTTGTAAGAGGAATAGGGTTAAAGCGAGAAGTTCGGATCTAGCACTTCATCGACCTTCTTCTCGGAGTAAGAGGCAAATGCTTGGTACTCGATGTTTAGATCCGGACTAGGCGGAATTCTTACTTGGTAGCAAAACCGACCGAGCTTTAGAGAGGCCTCAAAGTTGCCAAAGCCGAAGCTCGCCAGCCAGTGTTCTAGACAAGCGCTGGCTTGTTCTATTAAAACCTCTAAGGTTCGCTTTTTCGATAATGCTCTAGTCAGGTCGATATCCCCTAGAAGTTCGTACAGCGTTACCTCGGCTTTTGGCTTAAAATCTGCTTGGAATGGAACCCTAGCGAACAGCCGGTCGGGGCATATCACATAAAACCTTCTAGCTTTGGCGGAGAGGTTATGAGGATCCGGTGTTGGGTAAAGCGCCGTTCCTGTACTGGAGTGATCCCAAAGTAGAGGTATCTCTCGGGAGTCTTGACCTACTAGCCGACGCAGATAAATCTGTCGATGCACGAATGGACTTATATTCAATGATAATAAACCCTTGGCCACTCGTTCTACTAAGGTCGGCCGTCGAAAAACAACCGACAGTAAGATCGACTCTCCTTGAGCTTCGGCGCGGCTTTTAAGCAACCCCAAAGTTGCCAAGAAGTTAAAATCAGTCATTTAAGTTCTCCCCTCGAACTTAAGAAATTACTAACGTGATCGGTAAGCTTGTCTCTAGCTCCTTCAAGCATCCCCCTAAGAAGTACTCCGTTCTCTAGAAGATCGTCAGTTAAAGCGTAAACCGTTTTCAGCCCCTGCTCAGTTAGCGTCTCCGAGAGAACCTCATCGATTTCACCGGCTCTTGGAACGGCGGTATCTAACTTAATCTGGTTTATCTGGTTTATATTTCTAAAAAGGTCCCTTCGGCCGGCATCCAAAAGCGTTAAGGCGACCTCCCTTAAGAAATAGCCGTAGTTAAACTCTATAAACGGATCGTTTAGTCGGTTCTTTTTGCTATACCCCCGCTCCAACGCCAAAGCGACTGCTTCTTTTAACGGTCGGGAGGTTCCGTGTTGGCAGACCTCCGCTAAAAGCTTAAACTCATCGAGGTGTTCCTCAGGAACGTCGATTTTAACCAATTCTTTGCCTCCTTTTTCTGAACTGTTCGGGTTTTTAAGGCGCTAATCGTGCCTTGCCGTACCGTTTTTCGCCGTAATACGCGAAGAAGTTCGGCGCCCAGCTTACCAGCTCTTGGAACGCTAGGTAAGCCAATGTCCGGATCTCGATCTGACTATCGCGCTTCGATCTCTGGTCGAGCATATGAAACACTGCTTTGATCGTGCCGGCGATCACAAAGTCCTGCCGGAAGTCGTAGGGTAGGACCGATCGCGCTTGCTCTTTAGGCATCCCTTTTTGCAGGTTTCGGTAGTACCGTTTTACGCTTCGCTCTAGGTGTTCTAGATCTGCTTCCCGGTCTTTAGGGGTATAGTAAAACCGGTTGCCTTCGCGATCGCTGTACCAGCCTACCGGTCGCAGGTAGAAGTACCGCTCCAGTTCTTGGTGAGGGATCGGCCCGATATAGTTCGGGAGAAAGGGAAGGCTGATCTCCCGAGGGGCTACCAAGTTTTGGAATCTTTGGCTGGTATAGCGCATCGACTGCACCAACGGGAAAGAGTCGTGGTGTCTTGTGATCTGGGCAATAACGTTGTGTGGAAACCCATAGCAGTTAAGCTTAACGAAGGCCTGATCCAGCACCGACCAATGCTCAACCTTAAGCTGGTTGCGGATAACCCCGCCTCCCGGATCCTTCGGGTATTTGCAGTTTTTGGGATCTTCGGAAACGCAGTGGTGCTGACCGTCCCAAACCGCCAGCTCCGGGTAAGGAGACGACCCGTAACGACACCTTTTAACCTCGAACTGTGGGTCGGGGATCAACGGTTGGCTGGCTTGGTTTATTGTTTCTTGGTTAGCTGTTGTCATAACTTAGTAGTCGTAGACTAAATTCCAACACCGGATTTCTTCTCTTTTAGAAGGAACCTCATAAACTAGTTGTACCTTACCGACAGGGCTTGGGGGAACTTTTGCTACGGAGTCTTTAAGCTCCAACAAAAATTCATGGATTACTGATAAATCGTTTAAGCTCTGAGGCACTCCCAAAGCCGTTAAGTCCTTATCTTTAATTAGCATCCCTTCTTGTTGAAGGTTCTTTTTGGACTCTTTAGACAAAGAGTCTGGACCTTTGTACCCCCTATACAGGGTGGTATCGCCGTGTTTGTTGTTATTAGAGTAGTGACCGTTTTTGTCGGTTGTTAAATTGACATCTTCCCACGCTAAATCGGAGATTA
>JBDGRN010000078.1:0-3529 GCA_042218125.1 Halobacteria archaeon
CAAAAATTAATGCTTCACCATAACCTAAATTTAGATGCAGACTTTCATAGGTGTTCAATTATATATCATAAACCCTGTTTAAATATGCAATAAACTCTGTTCGAATAGTTAATAAATAACGGCTTTAAAGGCTACAAAATACCGACCGGATTTAGTCTTCCCGGTCGATAAGTTCGTCTAGAACGTTACCGAATCTCTCGGGAGCCTTCTTGACTAACTCCGTGGGTGCTACTGCTTCGTAGTCACCATCGTCGCTCGTGACTATCTCGTGGCTCTCAAGATCTTCGAGTGTGTTTTCTACTGTAGCTTCGGTTAGACCGCTCTCGCTGGCGACTGCCTCGACGTCTCCTCCACCTATTTTTCTAAGACTTATGTAGACGGTTGCCTGATTCTGTGTGTCTAGTACGTCACCAAGAACCTTGTCTACGGCGTTGTCGACAGTATCCAGGCTTTCCTTCGTACGGTCCTCCACTCGTTCTCTTGCTTCCTCTACCTTGCTCTGTTCCTCTTGTTCTAGTTCTTCCGCTTCTTCCTCCTCTTCAGACATTGCGGTTCCAATTTTATCTTGAGTACCATAAGGATTACCCTTGTTCATACTTCTTCAAACGGCGATACCGCATCAAAGACTGGTTTAGGACGCCCCCAAGAAGTACTGAGGAACTGGCGACGTAGAACCAGAGAGCGAACAACATAAATGTCCCGACGATGCTCGTTGCGTCGTACGTGGTTATCTCAAGGGTATAAACCCTGAATAACGTTCTAAGCCCGGTTATTACCGATGCTGTAAGCAGTGCCCCAGGAAGGACGTCCCATAGACTGATATCCGTCGTCGGATAGACGTAGAAAACCGGGATTATGAGGATGAAAAGAGATAAAAACCTGAATCCGTCAGCGGTTATGGATTCGATTTCGAGAAGAAGGTCACTTAACCCAACCAGCACCGCCATCAATCCAAGACTGATTATCACTACCAAGTTGTCAATAATACGTTCCCGGATGGATCTGTCGATAGACCGAGTGTGGTAGATGTTTGTAAAGGCGGCATCTAAACCACGGAAAATACGGAACGAAGACCATAATAACACTACGAAACCGAAGATAGTGAGACTGCTACCGCTTCTTGCGTTCCTGATTCCATGGGAAAGCTGTTTCCTGAGGGCATCCGTTAGATAATCACCCGTCATCGTAAAAATAATGCTTCCTATCTGAGGTTGACCGATCATCTTGGCAAAACTGAAAGCCAGTAACATTATCGGAAACATAGACAGAAGGCTGTAGAAAGCGAGTGCCCCCGAAAGAAAGGTCAGCTGTGCATCGGTGGAGGTATCATACATATCTTGTAATACGAATCTCCACCCAAGATCCTCTGGTTCGTCCACAAGAGAAAATCGAAGGTATGTAACATAGTTTTTGTGTGATACATAAAAGATAGAATCGGGGATCCGATACCGTAGACTTTAGTTTAGAAAGTATACCACGGTATAAGGATACCTGCCCATATGACCCCCTGTTTATATTAGGGTTAGCGGATATTTGTTAATGTATGTCAGAATGGTCCTCAAAGCTGGGTTTTATCTTTGCTGCCATAGGTGCCGCAGTGGGTTTGGGGAACATATGGAGATTCCCAGTAACAGTTAACGAAAACGGTGGTGCCGCTTTCTTCTTCCCATATCTGGTAATAACCTTCACCTTCGGTCTTGGATTGATGATCGTCGAAATATCCGGTGGTCAACAGTGGGGTGTAGACGTAGTGTCTATATTCGAAAAGCTCAAAAACGGGATCTTCGGATACGTTGTGGCGGGTGTAGTTACCGCTATACTGAGTTACTATATGGTAATTACGGGATGGGTGTTCGGGTTCGTCTGGATAGCCGCTAACGGTTTCCAGACCACTTTTACTGAGTTCACAAACATGACCGCGGCACCAATGATACTCTGGGCAGTTAGTATACTTTTAATCGGTGCCATTGTATCCCTCGGCATTGACGACGGTATCGAACGTGCCGTCAGCATCCTGATACCTATTCTTTTTATTATAATCGTTATACTCGTGTTAGTAGCAACACAGTTACCTGGATTTAGTAAGGGAGTTGCCTACTACCTGAACCCGGACTTCTCCCAGATGTTAAACATAGGAGTCTGGGACAGCGCATTCGGTCAGGCTTTCTTCTCGCTCTCGATTGCTCAGGGTATCCTGTTAACCTACGGTACGTATCTGGGTGGCGACACTAACGTACCCAGAACCTCCGTCATAATCGCTATCGCCAACTTCTTTATCGCTTTCCTGTTTGGGCTAGTAATCTTCCCCATAGCTTTCTCTGTACCCGGCTTCGACATCCATAATCTACAGAACGGCGGCAAACAGCTAGCTTTCTCGGTGCTTCCAGAAGTGTTTCATCAGATGCCTGGAGGCATAATCCTGGGGACGGTGTTCTACGCCTTAATGGCCTTAGCAGCAGTCAGTTCCGCCGTGGCTCTGTTCGAAGTGGGTACCGCAGTAGCTATTGGTAGAGGTATGACCAGGAGAAAGGCGGTTGGATATATGATGGGTATACTGTTCATTCTGGGATTCCCGTCCGCATTGAGTTACACAGGTGTAGGATTCGAGATCCTCGGAATGAGGTTTTTCGAGTTCGTCGACCAGAGCATGGGTGATTACGGACTACCTATCGGAGGCATCATAACTGCTGTGGGTTTCACGTGGTGGCAGAAAGAGAGAGTGGTAAAGTCAGACTTTATATACTATCTCATTAAGTACATTTTACCAGTGGTCTTAATCTTGACAATGTTAGCGACCTTCCTAACTGAAGGTATATAATAGAATGGAAAACAGGGAGACAGTCCCGTCGTAATCGCTTTTATGACTCCAAGTTTACGGTAACATCGGAAGTATAACCCGCCTGTCTAAGTTGTGTTTTCCCTGCGTTTTCATTTCGGGAGAGTTTTTGATCTTTTCGGAAACTGATTACCGTATATGTCTTAGATTCACTTTGTTATTTAGGGACCTTTACCGTCAGGACAGGTATTTCAGAGTACCTCACTACCCTTTCGGTAACGCTACCAATTAAAACGTTAGCTATCGCGGTTTTACCGTGGGTCCCCATCACTATTAGGTCGATCTCGTTTTCTTCTGCGTATCCTTTTATCTCCTTGTGAGGTTCCCCAATACGAACGCCCCTCGTCACGTCCGTTCCCCGAGATTCCGCCTGTTCGACCACCTGATCGATCGCCTCCTTAGCGTCACCCTCCGCAGCAGGGGGTATATCGTCCCAGTTGTTACCAGTGGTCCATTCTTCCCTTGGAATAGCACCTTTTGGAGCTTGACTGACGACGTAAAGTGTATGTAGTTCAGCATCCGCCATCTCTGCGACATCTATCGCGTAATCAACCGCTTTCTTGGTTCCGCTACTACCGTCTGTCGGCACAAGAATTTTATCGATCATTATATTAATTAACACGTTATTAAACTATAATATTTTGTGGTCACAAGGAAGATATATTTAATAAGAGCTCTAATTTATTCCACGAA
>JBDGRN010000054.1:0-3499 GCA_042218125.1 Halobacteria archaeon
ATGTACAAATCTACGGGCAACCTCACCCCACAACGGACCAAGATTCACAAAATTCCTTTTTGACATTTGCCAACATCTAAAAAAGTCACCGAGAGTTCCACGGGTCACGGAACATTAGGGATGTATACAGCTTATCGTTACTAACGTCATACCAAACTAGATTGTTTAATAAACACATCCAGATCTTATAAAAAAGGAATAAATAACGACAAACCAAAAAAGACATACAAAACCCAAGTTTGATGTAGTTTTTAGCCTCTACATTGGGGGATATAAACTTTACCATCAAACTTGAAACCCTCTTCCAGCGACTCTAAAGGAATACCTTCTTTCCAGTGTGCCCTAGCCATCTGTCCCAAAGACAGAACACGACCATCAACATTAACAAACCTATCACTGGCAGAATATTCACTCATACTGGATTCATCTGATATTACACATCCAGTCGGAAATATCTTTCAGTAAAAGATGCTGCTACTTCTGATCGTATGTAACAAAGTTGTATGCCATGGTTAAGAACTTTAACATAGTACACGGATTCAACCTAGTTAATAATTAGGGAAAGCGATATCAACTACAGATAGGGTAGAATGGGTGTTTAACCAATGTTTTTCGGACAGGCTCTACACAAAAATAATATTATCCATGGTTTTAGGGTTCTCAAACTAGAACTTGGTTTTCACCAGTTCGCTAGCTTTATCTTCAAGTTCTTCTCGATACTCGAGTTTCTCCAGCCACATCTCCGATAAACCGGACTTCCCGAACCTCGCTTCCGCTACCGCACCCATTACAGTAGACACTAATATCAGTGTCTTCGCCGCGGTTGACTACCGCCACATTTGCTTCCTCAATTGAATCCGCGGCTAAACCGAGTATAGCACTGACTGTGGGGTGTCGACGACGTTACCCGAATTCGATAAACTGGATTCATCGACTCCATCAGGTACGTCTTTCAAAGCTGACTTGAGTTCGGGTGATGTTTCGCCAAAGAGATCGTCGACGAACTCTCCTTTCACCCCGATTTCATCTTTGAGCGACACTGATAAGTTCTCAAATATCTCTAACGTGGTATCCAGGGGGGTTTGGGTTTTCTTTAAGTATCTCTGCAATCACCCGGTTTATGAGCGCTGATTCCTATGTGCATCGCGGGTCTGCGTAAGTGACCCAGGATGAATTCATGGAGTTAGTGACGAGTTTTTTTTTTGGTTGTTTGTCGGGTATCCGAGTGATATTGGTAGCCGTCCCATTACGCCGCCGCTTGTAGCGTTCATACCTTCCGGGACTCGACGCCAGTCGTTGACGCTGTCTTCCCTCCACGACTCGCCGCCCCAGATTCTGTTTAGAACCCTTTTCATCACGCCGCCGATGTCAAACGCCTTCTCGATACCAAGCAACGAACTTATAAGCTAAGACTTCACCGTCGAAGCCATCCTTTTCGAGAATTGAGTTGGCTATACAGAGTGACGTGTCGGTGTCGTCGGAGACGGTCCCCGGTGGTTATTTGTGGTTACCCTAACCCGTCATGACCGTGACCTCGGCGTATCCTTTCACTATCTGACCGGAACTCACGAACTCTATCGGACGACTGAGGGCGTCACCGTACACCAGTCCCAGCATTACTCACTCTGCTTTATTTACCTGGCTTTCTATTTCTATCTATTTAATAAATAACCAGTTCAGCGACCAAATTTCAGTTATGGTAATGCCTTAATCTTGTATATTTATCTCTATACTACAAAACCAGTATAGAAAACTTGATTAAAACCAGGCTTTATTAAGAAATAACATATATATTATGAGTGAATGTCAAATGACGACGAGTTCGAGTGTTGGGGTTGTCACAAAATGTACCCCAAAGACGAAAAGCAACCAATGGGGCTTTGCATGGAGTGCTATCTAAACCACACCAATAGATAATCAAGATAGATTCCTCTTGTCGGTGTCATCTGAAGTCATCACTTTAATAATTCATTTTTCTCGTGTCTAAATTTGCTTTATTAGAGGTTTAGTATAGATAGTATATATTGTAACTGAATAATGCTTAATGGTGTACGGCGGCTATCTGTATACGTGATTGAAGTAACCTGGAGTTACGAAAACCCCGATAGACCCGACCCACCCCTCCTCATGAAGTTAATCCAGATAGAAAACGAATTCAGAGAAAAACCCTCCCAGGCACTCCAATACCTCCCGTTACTGGAAACCGAACTCGACACCGACCACGACGGCGACAGGAGAATGGTGGCGAGAAACATCAGGAGAATTTCCGACAAATACCCCAGCCACGTCCTACCAATCACACCAAAACTATTCGACACCCTTGAAGTCGACGACACCGAAACCGTACTGGAAATACTTGATACACTTCAGAACCTAACTGAAATAAACCCGACACTCGCCGAAAACCACGTCGACGAACTAAAACCCATCCTGTTCCACAAGAACCAAAAACACCACGAGAAAGCAGCAAACATTCTTTCAAAACTCGCGATACACCAACCCAACGAAGTCAAAGATATTATACAGACGTTAACTGAGGAGAGAGACATATCGGAGCTAGACGTCGCTACGTTATGTCTCCTGGGTAGATACATCAAGGAAAACCGCAGCTTTGGATTACAGTTCATAGACGAGATAGCGGACATGGCTCGGGACGCCGACGGTCGCCGGGAAGCCAACGCGTTGGGTGTTCTCGCCGACATTTCGAACACCTATCCCGAAAAACTCCATGGAGAGATAGAGTTATTCGCCGAAACCCTCCACGCAGATGACGACAAAACGAAAACCAACGCCGCCTATATACTCGAACAGATCTCCGTCGAATATCCGGAGAAAGTCCGGGAAACCGAGTCGATAGAGGAAAGGTTGGCTAGGTTACTTGATGCCGATAACGAAGATCTTCGGTCTAGCGCTGCGACGACGCTCGGTAACATCGTTGCCGAATCTGCGAAAAATAAACTTCGGAGAAAAACTCGGATGGATCCGTCGAAGCAGGTGCGAAAGGCAGCGGAACGCGCCGTCGAAAAAATAGAGAAAGAAAACCACAAACTATGACAGAAAACCAAGAGAAACCCGGGACCGTAGACGGAGAGACGGGAAGCAAAGCGAGGGATGAACACCGCTCTATGGATCAAGAGTGTTGCGGCAGCGGAGAAATGGATGGAGAAAGGGGCTCCGTAGAAAATGGAGATAGTAATGGAGGTGAGGGTAGGGATGGAGGTGAGAGGAGTTTTAGTGACGACAGTTTCCCGGAACTGCTTCCCGATGAGAAGAAGTATAGTTTGGTGCAGCTGGATTATTTCAAGCCTCCGTGGCACGACGAAGCGGCGTTCAAGAAAATGGAGTTCGACGACATAGAGGAAGTGAACCAGTTCACTGAAGTACCCCACATGTATGGATTCCTGGTAAAAGACCGAGATGGCAACGACATCCCACTCCCGGAAACCATGAGATATTCGAACGGCGTCGAAGGAAAGAAAAACGAAAACTGACTCAAAAA
>JBDGRN010000126.1:0-3360 GCA_042218125.1 Halobacteria archaeon
ATCTCCGTCCGCCAGATTCGCGCCCTCGTCGAAGAAAGAGACATCGAACCCGAGACGGTCGCCGACCGCTACGACCTCGACACCGCCAACGTCTACCACGCACTCGCATACTACCACGACCACCCACGCGAAATGAATGAAGTCGAGAAAAACGAGCCGAAACAACCACGGACATCCGTAAAAACATCGAACGTGTCGACCAAGTGAATCCCGACAAAGCATGAAACGAGTGAATTGAAAATTCTTCTAGACTAAAACAACGATCCAAAAACAGCATCTTATCCGGAAAAAGAGGATATCCAAGCCGAACACGTCAGGTACGCATTATGGCTAAGGAGCAGAAGACGAAACCGACATACATAAAAGAAAACGAATACATTCTGGTGACGAACGACGTCACTGATTTCAGCACAGTATCCAGCGAACGCCACGCCGGACTCGTTCTACTATACGACGACACACTCCCCGCCTACCAAACCGCATCAGCACTACTCAACATGATCAAAACCTATCCCGACAGAAACACATTCCCATGCACAGAAGTACTCGACGACTGGAACTGAAACACCTGTTATCCGTCAATCTTAACCATCAATCTCCGAGTGATAGCTAGTGAACTGACTCGATATGGATTCAAATCCCTGATCTGACAAATCAAAGATATCCGAAACGAAGCACTACAACGACTGAGTTCTACGAAGGAGTAAAGAACAGACAAACGGGATTTGAACACAGAAAGTCCCAGTTCGTAAAAGAAAGAAAGTCACATTCCGAAAACCAACAACTGTTGTTGAGAACCTAACAGAATCAAATATTTACCCACACACGGATCTACCATTACCTAAAAAAACCACTACCACGTCAGAACACTAATCCAAAACACACGGGAGAGTCACTCCAATTGCCCCAACAGTTGCGATACATAGGGACTATCCCCCCAACTACGATGTGAACCTACAGTCTCGATGAGCCGAACAGCCTCCTCGTCGGACATAAACCCGTTACGAGCATAATCACATAGTAAACGCGGCGTAGGAACGATACGCGGCCCTCGAAGACCAGCATGGACGAGAGCAAAGTTCGTGCCACCGAACTCGTCAGTCAGGAACCCGTCCACAGAGAGATGGTTCGCAAGCACGATGCCATCTGTCTCGCCCCCATCCAGCCCGAAGGTCGGCCGCGACTCCGGAGCCCCGTCCCGTTCGTAAGGATCCATAACCGTATAATAATCGCGAGCGGCGAGGACATTGGCCGCCGCGGCAGCATGCACATCCCGATACTGCGTCATTTCCCGGAGTTCCGATTCAACTTCGATGGGCACATAGACGCAACAAGAAGTGAGTAGATACTGAAGAGGGTCCGGCGACGAGCAGGTGTCGTACTCACCGTCAGCACGCGGAACTCCAAGACTAACAAGTGCACTCGTATCGGCCACAACAGTCCGCAGGCGTCCCACACTCATTACTCGTCCGCGTCAACCCCAACCGTCGTACCATCACCATAAATATCTACCTCCTCATCGGGTGTACCGAGATCTAGCGGTTCGTCCTCGAGATCCGATTTGAGAAGACGAAGTCGCCGAGCCGACTCAGCATCCACCAACTGCTTGACCGTTTCGAACTCTAGCTCGCTGTCGTAATACTTCGCCGCAACCAGCTCCTGGAACCTCTCGTCGTTTGCAGTATCCTCGATATAACTTCGTATAGCCTCGACCAAAACGTCAGTACGGTCTTTCCCAAAGAGATCGGCTATCGCGTCCAGACGTTCGACGAGATATTCCGGGGACTGAAAATGAACGCGTTTAGGTTCGTCACTTGCACTCATTCCATGTGCAAATTATGCACACAAACAGATAACCGTTTCGCCCGACACCTTAACCGGAAGATATCTCGGAAACCGGCGTACCCACATGACCACGATCAACTACTACAATAGGGATGAAGCTACCCATCGCAGAAGGACTCAGACATTCGAAAAAACATCGAACGCCCATACCCCGTGCACCCTTATATAACATGAGAAACAAAAGTAACATGAAATAATTATGCCAACAAAAGAAACCTATTCTTCTACCGACTCAAGAAATTTCTCCATCTGACTAACAACCTTCCGCACAAACCTTTCTTCAAGCCTACCCTGTCGTCGTACGACAGCATCCTGCTTGACAGTAACAGTCACCCACGATTAAGCGTAGCTTTTTCTCGGCATACCACCGTCCAACCAGTCAGAATCACTAATCTCGATTCCTTCGCTGTGAGGAGTGGTCGTCAAAGTAACCGCAATACATTCCTCGTTACTGAAAGGATGTCTATCGTTATTTAAGACCAGCCATGGACGCGGACTCTCCCCCGACTTAAACGGATCTGGACCCCAGATAACGTCTCATCTTCCGTAAATCATTCTAGGTTTTCTTCGTCAACCGCATGTTCAAGCCATTCATCCATATCTTCCTCCCCTAAACGCTCGTTAGCAGTCCGGGTAGCCTCCACCATATTCACGTAACCGGCTACCTCATCGTCATCACCCAGAGCCCAGTAGTTTCCCTTATGACGGACAAGGCCTTGCTCCTCCAGACGGGACAAAACCACACTAATACTACCTTTCTTGACGGCTGTCGCCTCCCGTATCTCGCTCTGGGTAAAAGCCATATCCGGATTACTGGCGAGAAAACGCATCACCAGATCAGCATTCGTCCCTCCCGCATTCTTTAGCTGTTCAGGAGAACTCGATTCAAATGTATCGATGTCGATTGGCATATGTATACATAAGTACCTTAATGTATTAGATGTATCGGGATAACAGACGTTCAACAATGTAAAAAGAGATCTTCGAAAAAACAGCTAAATATACATCGATCCATTCAACCCTAGTCTTGATAATAATTCCTGCACGATATATATCTATGAAGATAAGGAACGGGCATCAGAGTCATAGACATAGCTCAAGCCTACGAACACAGCGGCTGCGACCCGGATGAAATCACACAGCTATACCCAGACCTAACACTCAGTGACGTACATACCGCTCTAGCATACTACTACGACAACATCAACGAACTCAGGAAAGATATCTCCGAAACCGGCGTATCCGCCTGAACACAATCTACTGCGACGAAAGCGTATGGCTACCAGTCGCAGAAGGACCCAGACAACGCGGATGGAACGTTAAAACAGGAACAGAAGAAGATAAACTAGGTGACTCCGACAACGAACAACTCCGTTTCGCTAACGAAAACAACTTCACCCTCCTAACTTTCGGCGACGACTTCCTCACCATAGTAGAGAAAGAAAATAAAGAACACTCCGAAATCATCTACGTAAATCAATCAGGCAAACATATAGGAGAAGTCGTAAAACAAGT
>JBDGRN010000105.1:0-2951 GCA_042218125.1 Halobacteria archaeon
CGCGGATACAACTCACGCTCCGAATACATTCGTCACGTCCTCCACGACGCCGTAGAAAACCCTACATTCGACCGTGACGAGCTTGCGGCTCTCGCACAAACTGAGAACAAACTACGCCAAGAAGACGGATGAGCGACGAAGACGAATGGACATGGCGTCTCTCTTCGACGGCACGATCCGATTTTCAGAACCTCGAACCCAACGACAGAGAACAGATAGAAACCAAGTTGGACGAGATCTGTGACTCTCCGTGGCGTGAACCACCGGAGTACGGTGAACCTCTCGAAGGAAGTCCGTTCAGGAAAGTGCGTATCGGAGGCTTCCGCCTCTCTGTGACCTTTGTCCACGACGAGAAAGAGATGGTCGTAGCACGGATAAAGAGACGCGGCGGTGCGTACACAGCCGACGACTGAAATCACGCCTCAGTCCTCATCCAGAAACTCGTCCACAAACTCCGGATCGTCCCTGTATAGCTTTGGTTAGAGAGATGTATAGATTAGATATAAATCCTCGAAGCCACGGAAGCCAAAAACAGCATACAGAACCGTGAAAATCAATTAGTTTTCACAATAAATCTCACCTCTTGAGATCTATAAGCGTCCTCTTACACTCAGAGACCCAATTTATTTCATAATGTTCAATGTAACAAGAAGAAGTATGTTAAGACTAATAGGTATGGGGGGATCGGCCTCGATAACCGGATGTATGGACGGCGGAGGCCAGCAAAAACTTTCGAATCCGACTAACAACTCGACCCAACAAATAGACGTAGAGGTGGACGTGGACAGGATCGCCGCAGATCCAGCCGACGTACCCGACCCTGTCACACACGACGAACCGAAACACCACGATATTCAGATCGAGACCGAGGAACTCACCGCCGAACTACGTGACGGCGTAACCTTCGACTACATGACGTTCGATGGCCAGGTTCCGGGACCCATGTACCGGGTTCGACGAGGAGACACCATCACAGTATCGCTCAAAAACCCGGAATCAAGCAAGCACCCCCACAACATCGACTTCCACGCCGTATATGGAACAGGAGGAGGGGCAAAAGCCTCCATGGCGATGCCGGGAGAAACACAGACCTTCAAGTTCAAATGCGAATACCCGGGCGCCTTCATCTACCACTGCGCCGTACCTAACCTCGATCAACATATCTCCGCGGGGATGTTTGGAATGATACTCGTAGAACCCGAAGAAGGGCTACCTGAAGTCGACAGGGAGTTCTACCTCGGACAGCACGAAGTCTACACCGACAAAACAGCAGACGCGAAAGGCCACCACAGCTTCAGCTTCGAAAAAATGAAGAAAGAAACCCCCACCTACGTCCTGTTCAACGGAGAATGGTATCCATTCACCCCCGACAGGTACGGACGACTCGAGGCAGAGAAGGGAGAAAAAATCAGGACGTATCTCGTGACAGGTGGACCCAACCTCACCTCGAACTTCCATCCAATCGGCAACGTCTGGACCAAGGCATGGCCCAACGGTTCGGTAAAGACCGACCCCGACGAATACGTCCAAACCATGAAAGCGGCACCCGGAAGCACCTTCATCGGAGACATGGACACCCCCGTACCCGAAACCATAAAACTCGTCGACCACGCCCTAACCAGGGTAGCACGCCAGGGACTTATGGCGGAGATAGATGTCTCTGGTCAACCAGAACCAGATATATTCGACCCGCAAAAAACAGAAACCAAAAGCGAAAATACAGATACGTCTGAAAACGAGTCTGATCACCGCCATAACTAATCACCACTAATAATAACTCATCTCTAAAATACCCATCAAAACTTCCTCTTTAAAACCCAACAACACCAAAAACCCCCATAACATATAAACTATATAGGAATAAACTATAAAATTTGTTTAAAATCGGAGTTTTCGTCTAGTAGTTCTAATTTTCCACTTCTACAACTCCCTTCATTCCCAGCGACTTGTGTGGGCGGCAGTAGTATTTGTGGACCCCGGTTTCGTCGAAGGTATGGCTGAACGTGTAGTTTTCATCCATCTTGAGGTCACTTTCGAAGTCACCGTTTTCAGCCACGACATTGTGAGCACCCTTACCTGTCCATTTCCACACCACCTCTGTACCTGGCGATACCTTTACCGCTGATGGTGAGAACGCGTTGTTCCCCTGATTTCCCTTGACTCCGACCTTCACCGATACTTCGTCCTTCCCGGTTTCGTCCTTCACGCCCTCGAAGGTCTCGTCGCTGTCTAGATAACCACCATAGCTGGGTTTACTACCGCCAGCGTCACCACCGGTGTCATTCGACCCGCCTCCTCCATCGTTATCACCACCGGTATTGCCGTTACCATCAGTAGATCCATCCCCCTCATTGGACCCTCCCCCCGACATACACCCCGCCGAAGCAACCGCAAGACTCGCCACGAATCCCCGTCTATACATTTTGGATTTCATTATATTACACCCCAAACCTGTAAACTCCAGTCATACAGGAAAACTGAATTATTTTTTGAGTTACACTCATCTGTATTTATATATAACCCGGAACAGTCCATAAATACACCTATAAAATCTCACGTACTGGGATATCTATTTCAGTGGTTATACAACCAACATCGATCTGCCTGTACATCACCCCACAGTCTATTCATTTACATGCACCCGCGACACGTATCCACCACATCCGCACTTATCTACGTACTCGATATCAACACTGTCCCCGAACTCGTTCCTCAGTTCATCATAAAGGTACTCCGACGGGTGTCCGTGGTCGCCGTGTGTAACGAAGTTCACGAAGTATCCCGGGGCAGTCTGTCTCACCGCCTCCTTACCCTCCTCCACGATCATCTCCCTGTCCCCGGCATGTTTATCGAGTTCCATGTTGACCGACCACGTATACTCCCGCTCCTCACCCTCGTAAGTAACGTGTTGGTTATCCTGAACTTCCTTATCTATATTAATATCAACAAAA
>JBDGRN010000055.1:0-2935 GCA_042218125.1 Halobacteria archaeon
ATGTGGAGTTTGCTGAGAATGTGGAGTTTGCTGAGAATGTGGAGTTTGCTGAGAATGTGGAGTTTGCTGAGAACGTTGAGTTTGCTGAGAACGTTGAGTTTGAATGAGTTAAATTAACGCCGATCTGTATCCGGATTCGTCGGTCGAGCAAACCTGTATATCGGCGTCAACTGATCCGTTTTCCTCAATATACTCCACGACGGTATCAACCGTCTCCTTCCGGGTAAGCATATATACCGATGGTCCCCAGGACGACTGTCCCGCCGCGTAAACTTCATCCAGAGATCGTCCCAGATCAACCAGTTCGGGTTCGGCGTAAACTCCGTCCTGCTGGTCCTCGAAACGCTCCCCGTTTATTCTGTCTATCTCCTGTATTCCGGATCCGAAAAGCTCTATTTTCCCGGAGTTTACACCGGGGAGTACATTCCTTGAAAGGATCTCTGAGACTTTGTCTGATATACCGTCTCCTTCACCATCTACTACCTGGTTCATCAGAATCTCTTCCCTCTCCCCGCTTGGCGATTCGGAGTATCCGGGAACGGCTACAACCCATTTCCAGTCCGGTCGAAGCTCGGTAGTTAGAACCGTTTCGGGGACGCCGCGTTCTTCTGGCGTTGAGAAGGTTTCTGCGGGATGTCCCGCATCGACCACGAACCCTCCATCCAGGAAGGTTGAGACACCCACTCCCGAACGTCTCGCTCTACCGAGTTCCGGCGCTATATCTCTAAAGTCGGGTTCGAGTTCGTAGGACCGTGATACCGCGGCGGCGACTCCGAGAGCGAGTCTGGTTCCGCTACCGAGTCCGACGTGGCGCGGTATCATCTCGTCTACCGAGAGAGAAACGCCTTCTACTCCGAACTGCTCGACGGAAGTACGTGCGTAACTTTCAGCCGTCTCCAGAACTTCCGGCGGAGCCTCAACTTCGACGTCGTTGTGGGGTGCCGACCGTATCGTGAGTTGGGGTTTGTCTATCCCTACTCCGAGGCTGCCGTAGATTCTTTCTCCGGAAACCGACAGGTCGAGAAATCCGAAATGGAGCCGTGAACCTACCTCGACCCTGGCGACGTATCCATCCTCCGACATAAGGTAAATGCAGTTATCAATATACTTTACAGTTCGGCACTCAGTAGAGGTATGGATATCTGTATAGAGGGAGGTTACGTTTACAAGGACGGCGGGATAATCCGTGCGGATGTAGGTGTGGATGCGGGAAAGATAAGGGAGATAGGAGATGTAGGGGACTCCGAGAGAACCCTGAACGCGTCTGGGAGTCTTGTCCTGCCGGGACTCGTCAACAGCCACACCCACGCGTCGATGACCCTGATGAGGGGATACGCCGACGACCTCCCTCTCCAGAGGTGGCTGGAGGAGAAGGTATGGCCCGTTGAGGCGGAACTTACCGGGGACGACATCTACCACGGAGCCAGACTGGGGATACTGGAAATGATCAAGTCGGGGACAACGTGTTTCAACGACATGTACTTCCAGATGGACCGTGTCGCCGACGCGGTGGAGGAGTCCGGAGTACGGGCACGTCTGGGGGTAGGGATGATTACGGAGGGAAAGGACGAGGACGAAGTCAGACAGGAGCTCTGGGATGGCGTCGAGTTCGCGGAGGAGTACCACGGCGCCGCCGACGGAAGGATACGGACCACGGTTTCGCCACACGCTCCCTACACCTGTAACGACTGGCTTCTCGAAAACGCCGCAGATAAAGCACGGGAGCTGAATCTTCCGGTACATATACATCTAAGTGAAACGGAGGAGGAAGTCGAGGGTGTGGTTGCCCAAGAGGGGATGCGACCGACCTGGTATCTCGACGACCGTGGATGTTTCGACGAGGACGCAGTCCTTGCACACTGCGTCCATCTCGACAAGGAAGAGATACGGTTCCTGGGCGAGAGGGACGTGGGTGTCGCCCACTGCCCCAACGCGAACATGAAGCTCGCCTCCGGCGTTGCTCCCGTCGCCCAGATGCTGGATAAAGGCGTGAAGGTCGGTATAGGGACGGACGGCCCGGTTTCGAACAACAACCTCGATATGTTCGAAGAGGCCAGGGCGGCGGCATTGCTGGCGAAAGTCGACGAGATGGACGCAAGCGTACTGCCCGACAGACAGGTTCTCGATATGGCGACTTACAACGGCGCGTACGCCCTGGGCTTCAACACAGGAAGGATAGAGGTGGGGAGGCCCGCAGATATCGTGGTGGTGGATCTCGACGCCCCCCACCTGAACCCACGGAACGACCTGATATCACACGCCGTTTACAGCGCGAAGGGAAGCGACGTCACCGACACCATAGTGGACGGAGAGGTTCTGATGGAGGACCGTGAAGTCCTCACAATGAACGAGGATGCCGTGGTGGAGCAGGCTTCCGAGGCGGCAGAAGAACTGATCTCCCGGGCAGAGAACTAGCTTGGGTTTGGGTGTTTTTGGGTTTGGGTGTTTTTGGATTAGAGTATTCAAGGAGTTCAAGCACCCATAATAAAGTATGGAGTTCACTGTAAATACCGAGGGACGGGTTGAGTTGCGTGACGTTTCGGGGACGGTGGAGAACTTCGTCGATATCGAGGACGGACTATGTAACGTCTACGTAAGACATACGACCGCGGGCGTCCTGATCAACGAAAACGAGTCAAGACTACTTGGAGATATAAAGGATTTCCTGGAAAAAACTGTACCCGAGAGGGATGGCTATGGGCACGACAAGATAGACGACAACGCTGACTCACACCTGAGGTCGATGTTACTACAGAGTGAGGTCACTCTACCGGTGGAGGACGGCGAACTCGGGCTGGGAACCTGGCAGAGCCTGCTTTTCTTCGAGGGAGACGGACCGAGAAAGAGGACAGTGAAGGTCACTACTGTCGGGGACTAAGATCTATAAGGGGAGAGCGAGAGTACCACGGGTGACCTCATCCGTGGGTGAATCGCG
>JBDGRN010000130.1:0-2791 GCA_042218125.1 Halobacteria archaeon
CGACTCTCGCAAATCCCTTAGGGATTTGCCCAACACCCGACCCGTGGTACTTCACCTCTTTTACGAATCTCTATTCGCTCTCGAACGAAACCACTGTATCTCCATTTATTTTTTATCATCGCTCAAAATAAGAAAATTAACCTTAAGATTTATAAGAGATGTTTATCTTTTAACCTTTAAAGGACGACATGTATCCGGCAGCATTATGGATGTCCGCTGAGTACCATACCAAGTATGAATGATATGACTTCAAATCTAGGCCGTGTACTTACCGGAGTTCTTCTGTTAACGGCTGTTTCACTGGTTTTGACGTCATCTGTTTCTGCCCAACCCGCCGAGGGTTTCTCCGTTGGACAGTCAACCCCTGGAGAAAATGATAATGGAGTAGGTGCCTCCGGAGTAACCAATGGTCCCGGCTTGAAAGAAATGTTAGATGAGAAGTCCGTAAACATATGTATCGACCAAGGTGGGAAGGAATCTGGTGAATCCCGGAAAGTTACTGAAAAAGACTGCCACGATGTCGTGTTGAAGAGTGGTGCCATAGAGCCCCTCAATATAGAGTCCGACAGTAAATCGTCCGTACTCTTGATGAACCGGTCGAGTTTCGAGGAAGTTTCTACCTCCGAAGATCCACGGAAGACGTTGAAGAAACTATATGGTAACGGAGCGGTCGAAATACGAGATGTTGGCTTTATTAATGGAGTAAAACTGCAGCTTTTCGACGCCGGTTCGCGGATGAATTCGAACATCCAAGGTATCCAGAAGGATCTTGACAACTCCAGAAAGATGTTTTACGATCTGCTGAACACGACCATCAACACCACTAACTCTGTAATCAAGAACATAAGGGAGTGAGGTTGTAATCAACGGAATAGAATCACGTTCTAATGGAATGACGTTCCAATCTTAAAGTGGAATCTCAATCCTGGTGAGGCACCCTGTTCTAAGTAGGCAGTTGTATCTAGGATCAACCGTCGAAAATTTTATACGAACCTAAACTTTCATTTATTTTAATGAAGGATCGGGTCGACCCGTTGTTCCCGGACTGCTGCAGTAGCTGTGTACATTCCAGTAGGGGTTCATGTGAGAACAGATACCGGCAGGTACTCATAGACTACTTCGATGAAAGAAACCACACGACATGCCCCCTGCGTAAAGGAATAAACTCGGGAAGACCGAGACCCTGACATCTCTTTTCGTCTTCCGGCTGTCTATTTGCAGTTACTCTCTATTATTTTAACCGCCACGGATTAATCCAGCATCTGGCGCGCGACGGCGTTCTTGAGAACCTCGCTCGTCCCCTCGTATATCTCGTTTATCTTGGAGTCGCGCCAGTACCTTTCTACGTCGAAGTCCTTCACGTATCCGTATCCACCGTGGATCTGTATAGCTTCGTTAGCGACCTCCCGTGAAGTCCTGCTGGCGAATAGCTTTGCCTCGGCGCTCTCCTTGACGTAGTCCTCACCCCTGATCTTGAGGTCGGCGGCACGATGGGTTAACAGTCTGGCGGCGTTCACCTTGGTATCCATCTCAGCCAGCTTGTGCTGGACCGCCTGGAAGTCGCTGATCGGACCGCCGAACTGTTCCCTCCCCTGAGAGTACTCGAGAGCATCTTCAAGCGCCGCCCGGGCAATACCTATGCTACGTGCGGCGATCGAGATACGGCCTCCGTTCAACGTCTTGAGAGCCTGTACGAAGCCATCACCCTCTCCGCCGAGGCGGCGCTCCCTTGGTATCCGGACCTCGTCAAATGAGAGTTCAGCGGTAGGGCATCCACGGTCACCAAGCTTGTCCTCCTTGCCCTCTATCACGAATCCCTCGTCCTCGTCGGGACGCATAACAAAGCTGGAAATCCCCTGGTCGCCCGTTTTGGCGAAAACCACGACTGTATCGGCGACGGATCCATTCGAGGTCCAGAGCTTTCCGCCTTCCACCACGTAGCTATCGCCGTCTTCCGACGGTTCGGCGGTGGTCTCCATCGCTTTGACATCGCTGCCCGCTCCTGCCTCCGAGAGAGCGAACGCACCTATCTCCACCCCCCGTGCAAGGGGAGTCAGGTACTCGTCCCTCTGTGTTTCGTCACCGAACTCGTAAACCATGTTACTCGCGAGACTCGTATGTGCCGCGACCACGGTACCTACACCACCACTTCCTCTGGCTATCTCCTCCACCGCCGAGACGTACGTATGGTAGTCCATCTCGGCGCCCCCGTACTCCTCGGGAAACGGCATCCCCATAAGTCCGAGTTCAGCCATGTCTTCTACCAGGTCTGCCGGAAACTCGTCCCTGTCGTCGATCTCCGAGGCACGGGGTTTTATCTCATCGTCTACGAATCTCGAAACCATATCGACGGTATCGGAATGCTGCTGACTCGGTCGAAAATCCATAGACTGGTTTTGGAACTCATACCCTATATACCTTCCAATGGTAAGCCATCCAACCCTGGCCTTACAACAGGGATCTATTCAACCTCCTGCCGAGAATTTAGTTCCGTAAAAATTACCCCCCCTTAAAGACTCGCCCCCACGCCTTTAGCGACAAAGACGAATCTATCCACACATATAATCCACATACACCCCCCCAGCAAATACTTTGCACATATCATAATGTGCCATGTTTGAATGCTGAACCGTAACATATATGCAATAAATAACAGTTCCAAAAGGTAGAATTCAGGCAATCGATAAAACTTCTGTTCGGATATGCAATAAATTCTGTTCGGATATGCAATAGACACTGATGTTATGAAAGTCTGTTATTAAGGTGCAGTAAGTTGAAGTTTAGGTTTACG
>JBDGRN010000117.1:0-2770 GCA_042218125.1 Halobacteria archaeon
TAAATCAAGAAGAGGTGGAAAGCTAATGAAACGAAATCTTTACCGTACAACACACTATGGGTTTTTGTCTTCAGAAGTCTTAAATACATAATATCCAGTTAGTATTCAACCTGACCCCTGTTTCCCAGGTAAAAATACTTTCAAATAGAATAGCACCTCTACTGATACTAAAGCTACGTGAAATCCGGGCTAACACCATCGATATTCTGAGATCCTCAACCCTGGTATCCGTATTGAATATAAACTAATGATGGATTGGTTAGTTAGTTGTAACAGTAGCTTTTCGATGGTTGTCTTGAGTTATTCTGAGGGTTTCAGCTAAACCTTTACTAAAATTGGAAGACGTAAACATTGACTTCACTACTACCTTTGTCATCGAGTTCCGATATGTTTGTGTCCGTGGGGAACGCGGATGTTTGGTCTTTAACTAATGAATGATCCTCTTCGTCGTCGTTTCTCAGTTCCAGAGGTTCTAGCCTGTAGATCCTGTTGCCTTTATATCTGTCCTCAGTCCTTTTTATCAGATCTTTATCCTCTAGCTTTTCCGTTATATTCGACACTGCTTCGTTATCTACATTGAGGAGATCCGAAAGGTTAGCCTGGTACTTTGCCCTCTTCATACATATCAGTTCAAAAGCGGTTTCTTCTACGTCCCTCAGATCTATGTTCTGTGAACTCTCATCCTTCCCCGGGTAACTCTCTTCCCCCCGAAAATCCTCGTCCTCTATCTCTATCCTATAGGTTCTGCATCCTTCGGGATGGAACTCCTCTTCCCGGTTTATTATATTTTTTTTTTCATCCAGATTTCGAGCCGCAGCGAGATGGAACAGAGATTCGGGAACCTCGATCCACATCTACTGTCTTTGACTGACATGTTTTTATTCAAATCCGTAACAAGCCGCGAGGGTGACCTCGAAGATGCAGCCCTGATTGCACGGCAGGGTGACGTCGACTGGACACAGGTACTGGGTGAGGTAGAAAAGCAAGAAGAGTTATCGGATACCTACTTTTCCTTTTCGGTACTCGACACTCTGGATTTACTCGTCGAACGTTATGGAATCGAAGTCCCGATTCGTGATAAGCTGGCGTCATACTGTCTTCGGCATGGGCTGTTGCTTACGCCCGATGAATGGAAAACTATTGATGACCTACGTGAGGATCTGGAGTTCCCGGACCACCGGATATATAACAAACTCCGGAAGCTGGAGAACGAGGATAATGGTCGAAGTCGATCGCAGCGGAAAGCTGAACGCGTACCGGGCCTTAGATTCATAAACAATCTTTCGAAAAAATATACAGGTAAACCGAACACCTTCAACATCCATAATTAACACACGTGATCCTGGAACCCCTACCTTCAGATATCTGAATATCCAATAAATCAGGATCCCGGATGACGGCAGGCAGAGGAAGCCTTATCTCTAGGTTGACAGCTGTGTCGATTTAAACGGATCAAGTACCACAGATACCATACGAGACTACTTCGCAGCGTCTGGACAGAACCAATGAAACAGCGCCGCGAACAGTTAAAGAAACTCTCAGATACAGTAGGATACGAAAATGATCTGGCTGAATTCTCGATTATGATGAACGATGAAGAACTTTTTACGCCCGAAACACGGGATAAACTGGACATTTTAATCCAGGGGAGGAGATCTGAGTTACATAGACGGGGAAGACCTCTCGGTGAAAAAATATTTGCGGAAACCCCCGACAGTTTGGTTAAACGTATCGGCCGGTACTGGAAAGCCACACACGAGTATGATACTGACAGCTAATTACCTGTAAACTCGGTGGGAAGAGTTACAGCTTCGTTCTGTGTACTCCTTGTTCGGTTTTTGGTTCTTTTTAAATATAAATGAAGTAACTGGAGACCTAAGTAGGATCTTACCTACTATAAGATATAGAACGTGGATAAATAACATGGATAAGTCTTATATATTGTCTCAAATATTTTATTCAGTATGGCGCAGTGGTCGTCTAAACTTGGATTTATTTTCGCGTCGATAGGTGCTGCGGTAGGGTTGGGTAATATCTGGAGGTTTCCGGTTCAGGTTCAGCAGAACGGCGGCGGAGCATACCTGATCCCCTACCTATTGGTAGTGATCTTCTTCGGGATAACCCTGATGATAGTCGAGATCGGTGGAGGTAGAAAATGGGGTGTCGACGTCGTATCGATCTTCGAGGAAAAGAACAACGGCTGGATGGGTTGGGTTATAGTGCTGGTCGTAACCCTGATCCTGAGTTACTACATGGTTATACAGGGATGGATTATCGCCTTCGTACCAATAGCCCTCACCGGATTCAGCGTTAGTTTCGAAGCACTGTCACAGACCTACTGGACACCGGTACTTTTCGTTATATCCCTTGCCGCATCGGGTGCGATCGTTATGTTCGATATCGAGGACGGTATCGAGAGGGTGGCGTCGGTACTGATCCCGCTGGTCTTTTTACTGATTCTGGGGCTGGTGGTCTATGCCTTCTCTCTACCCAACTACGGCGAAGCCCTCAACTACTACCTCCGCCCGGATCTCTCCGTCGTAACCGACGTCGGCCTCTGGAGTGCTGCGTTCGGACAGGCTTTCTTCTCCCTCGCCCTCGGACACGGAATACTCCTTACCTACGGAACCTATCTCGGCGAAAAAACCAACGTGACGACGACCTCCATCATTATCACGGCCGCCAACTTCCTCGTGGCGTTCTTCGTCGGACTCGTGATCTTCCCCTTCATCTTCGCCGCAAACGTCGACCCAGCCAACATCGAGGCGGG
>JBDGRN010000072.1:0-882 GCA_042218125.1 Halobacteria archaeon
GTTGGGAAAGGTCTTTATAAGACCCAGAGGTTGCGACCGTTGCTAACGCAGGAGTTCCGGTTAGCTCGGAGTAATCGAGCTGAGCGTTTTCGAAAAGGGAGCCGGTGTATTTAAGCACCTGAGGCGAGCTTGGGGTGGTATTTTCCGGGGCTAAAACAGCAAGTTTATCCAGCCCGGCTTGGTCAGTAAATTTGTTGGTTGTTGAGGCGTCGGAAAGGTCATCGGCGTCTAAGGTTACCGAACCGGTAAAGCCGTTCACCGAGTCCACCGGCGGGTCGACTGAGACCGAAACCTTACCGGTACCGTCGTTTTGGGCGGTAACCGCCGAACCAGTAAAGTCAACCGCATAAGCCTGCGCTTTAACCTGGGATCCTTCTTCCGAAACGTCGATCCCGGCGCTGATGGTTAGGTTGTCGTTAGCGTCGTCGTGAGTGATAGAGATCCCGTTGCCTTCCACCACAAACCCTGCTACGGTACCGCGTACCCGTTCCGGGGTATGGTAAAGCCGAGAGCCTTCTGGGACGTCGCTAGTAGAGGTAACGAGGTTAGCGTTGGTCTCGATTTTTTCCAGCTTCGTCTTTAGCGTATCGGTAAAAACTTCAACCCCGGAAACGCTAAAGACGATATCCTTAAGCTCGGTAGCGGCGTTTTGGGCTTGTAGGTCTTTTAAAGGCAAAGCTAGTAAACCTCCAAAACTAAGTTAAGAACAGAACCTCTCCGCTCGATTACCAAATTCTTCAGCTCGCCGTCTTGTTTCAGCACCAGGTTTTTAGGCGGTTTCGAAGAAAAAGTGGCGCCATCCAACAACGAGGTGGCCAGCGTGAAGTTAGCGTAGGTAAACATTTATTTCCCCCAATAAACGCCGACTGTCCCGGTAGAAAA
>JBDGRN010000072.1:892-2710 GCA_042218125.1 Halobacteria archaeon
TCTTTTAAAGGCAAAGCTAGTAAACCTCCAAAACTAAGTTGAGCGCTCGATCATCGTCTTGGTTTTTAGGCGGTTTTGAAGAAAAGGTTTTGCCGTTTAGCAACGAGGCGGTGAACTTAGGCATCTATTTCCCCCAATAAACGCCGACTGTCCCGGTAGAAAATGCTGTGATATAGAGCTCGCTGTTTAGAAGCAGGGTTAGCGGGAGCGTGGCTTTCGGATAAAGCTGGCCGAAACTGCTTGAGGCGGTAGCGCCTGGATCCAAACAAAGTCTAAGGTCGGCATCGATGGCTTGGATCTGCACCTTTTTTGCATCCGAGGGAACCGTTAGATCGGCTGACCCCGAAACGTTGGCGCCGACATATAACACTTGAGCTGGGTCAGGGGAAACCTCGGTATAACTTAAGGGAATAAAGTCGTAATGGTTGAAGTTAACCATCAAAAACCCGTTCTGGTCGGCTTGCAACGGGCTTCGGTTTCCGGGGGTTTTAAGGAGGTGAGGCAAACCGCCTCGGTTTTCTAGGTGAACCGGTTGGCTCATAACGCTGGGGGCAAAAGCTACGCCTAAAGCGTAGCGGGGTGTGGTAAGCTAAAAGTAGCCGGGTTTGGCGGGGTTGCGATGGATGCTTCTTTCGCCCCTTTTCGGGGGCCACCGAACCCCTTTTACGCTGTTGGAAACCGCAAAAACAACAGCAACCAACCCTAGAGGCCCTAAGCTGACGCGGTTCTCCTTCGCTTAGGCTCGAACAGGGCAAAGCATCGAAACCCTGTTACCTCTAACCCTAACCCTATAGCGACCCGTTAAACGCAGAGCAACCAGATATGCACGAGGAACAAGCCCAAGCCCTAGAACAGCTCTACAAAAAAGGATGGGTCGACACCGACGACCCGTTTAGCCTAGAGAAAACCTGGGAAACCTTAAACCACCCTAAGATCGTTGAGAACAACCTGCGGAGCTGGGGGTTAAGTTTCCTTACCGAACTTTCCAACACCGACCTCCCGTTTCCGCTGGCGACGTTGCTTACCAGCCAAAGCATCGAGGTAAAAAACGCCGGGGAAAACTTCAAGCAGTTGTTCGCCGAGCGTTGGAACGAGCGTTTGCGCCGGGAGTTCCCGGAAACGATCAAGTTCGGTTCCATCAAACCGGTAGAAGAGGAAGAAAGCCCCGGGATCATCGGCGGGCTCGGCGACGCCAAAACCCAAAACCCCAAAGACCGTTGGTTGATCCTGTTGATCGCGCGTTTTTTGGGAGAACCGAAAATCATTCGGATGGAAGCAAGCGCCTACCGGTTGCGTTACCCCACCGAACGCTACGAAGAGTTCTTAAAAGCGATCGAAGAAGGGCAAACCGGTTATAGTAATTTATGCGAAAGCCCCAGCGTTTACCTGGTTTGGGACGAGGCGTTTTTGAAGCTAAACCTCAGTTACGACGGGTTCGTTTTAGGGCAAACCTTAAAGGTTAAAAAAGAGCATCAGCAAACGATCCAACAGGCGTTGCGGGGAAAGGTCGTTCAGCGCACCAAAAACGCTGAACGCCAAGGCCGATTGCTGAGCAACTACATGCTCAGCAAAAGCCACCGGGAAAAACAGCTCCTAAAGGCCGAAACCAACGAGCTGGTTAAAAGCGGGCGCGATACCAAAGTACTGATCAAAGGGGTTCCCGGAACCGGGAAAACCGAGTGGGTGCTGAGTTATATCACCGAAGAGCTGGCACCTCGCGGCTTTTTTACTTATTTCCTAGACCCGCATACCGTGCAAGAGTTCACCCCGCACTCAGGGATCGCTCGGGTGTGCTTGGTGATAAACGAGGTGGACAAC
>JBDGRN010000077.1:0-2655 GCA_042218125.1 Halobacteria archaeon
ACGATTTGCTTGAAGTCGAAAACGCGAAGCGTTTTCGGAATTCACCCACGGGTCAGGTGTCAAGGGAAATCGAAGATTTCCCGTATCCCGGAAAGCTACGCTTTCCGAGGAACCCGTGGAACTCTCGCTGACTTTCTTTAGAGCTTAATTTATGGTTATATGTAGCCGTCCGTAGGCTGATTCTAAGGAGTTGGAGACTGCTCAGAAACTGGTGAAGGCTATGAAGGACGATCCTTCTCTCGTTGAGGAGATATTGGAAGACGGAGGTTAAAATCTGTCGTAGATGTTTCGTCTGTGTCCTACGGCGTGGATTTCGAGGACTTTGTTGTCGCGTATAACGAGTGTTATGGCGCGGTATTCTCCGATACGTAGTTTGTGGTGAGGTAGGTTTTCGAGGCTTTCGAGCCATTCCGTTGGTTCACGGAACTCCGAATCTACGATATCCTCTAGTTTTTCGACAATACGTCTGGCTGTTTGGTCGTCGAGTGTCCTTAATTCGTTTCTGGCGCGTTCCGTGAACCGATACGTCCATTCCTCAGTCATTCGGCTTCGAGAAACTCGTCTTTAAGTTCGTCTCTCTCAACGAATTTATCTTGTCTGGCTTGTTCAGCACTAACCGCGAGCGTTTCTAGTGTGGATGCCGCTAGCGTGGTTTCTTTCACGGCGTCGCGGCAGGCTTGTCGGATGAACTCCGACCGACTGTTATATCCTTGTTCCTGCCATTTCTGGTCTATTTCTTCGAGGAGTTCTGTGTTTATCCGGATGTTTATGTTATCGGTGTCTGTATCCGTTTCAGGCATACAAATGAAATACAATCTACGGGTTGTTAAAGCTTGTCTGGTGAGACCTCCTTTTTAGCCTCCTTGACTAAGTCTTCAGGTGCTTGATATAACGGCTTCTCGAAGCCAACCTCGTCAAAATATGAGTCACGACAAAATAAACGGTTCACCAAAAGTTCTCCATAATTCGTTAAAACCCAAACTCCATTTCCAGTTTCATCACCCTCCTCAATTTTTTCAACAAGAGGTAGATCATACCAAGATAAACCACGGTCTTGTTGACCTGACAAACTAGGAAGTATTTTATTTTCCACCAGGAGAACGTTACCCAAATTCCTTCCAGTTATTTTACGTGCTATCTGTTTAGTTTTGACTTCTCCTTTTTCGCTGTTGAAAACTTCCAGAATATCTTTACAGGAATACCCCTGCCAATCCTTTATCAATTACATATAAAAATAAGAGATAAACCAAATAAAAATACAAAAAACCCCTATCAATACAGCAGGATAATTAAAACAGAGTTAAAATATAACCATACCCACACTAACCAAAGATAATAAAAATAAACTACTAACTCACAACTACAACATTCATCATAAAATATACGGGCATTTTTAAACGCGGAATATTTGAGATAAGTGGGGTATCGAAAACCCAGACTCATTATATATCCTGGCTATCTATATACCGGATAAATTGTACGTTTAAAAATGGCCAATTTTTATTATAGACTGCTAAGGAAATAATCTACATAATAGAGGGGCAGTGAAACCTTTTTAAGTTTGCGAGGGAAGGGATTCGAACCCATGGACCTCTTCAGGAGGGGATCTTGAGTCCCCCGCCTTTTCCAGACTTGGCTACCCTCGCACACGACGAATTTAGTGACCTTGTTTTAATACGTTTACTAAAATCCGTTACGTATTAAAAAGAACCCGACAAAGTCCTACAGTATACCGATGATGGAGGAGGAATACGACGACTACATATCCCGGGTCAACGATCAGCTCGAGAGTCTCGCGGAAACCATCGAACCGAGCGAGCTATCCGAAGCCGTAAAACACGTAACTCTCAGCGGCGGAAAACGGCTAAGACCTATTCTAACTTTACTAGCCTCCGAAGCAGTAAACCGAGACGACGATGACACGGAGACGGCGGACAAAGCGATACGGTTTGCCGCGGGCGTTGAGTTCGTCCACACGAGCGCCCTCGTGGCGGACGACGTAATAGACCGTTCCCGGGTGAGGCGGGGTGTACCTACCGTACATGAGCGGTACGACCACGATATGGCGGTGCTATCCAGCAACATACTTCTCGGTAAAGCCCTCGAAACCATCGACGACAAACAGGCCGTCCGGGCTATGGTTGATGCAGTAAAGAAATTAGGGGAGGGGGAGGCAATGGAGCTCTCCGAAGATCTCGAAACAGTCGAAGACTACGAAACCCTTGCCTACAGGAAGACGGCGGCGCTCTTCGTAGCCGCAACCGAGGTTGGCGCTATAGCCGGAGACGCTACGGAGGAGGAGAAGAAACATCTCAAGAACTACGCCCGCCATCTCGGCATAGCTTTCCAGATACGTGACGACGTTCTCGACTTCACGTCTAGCCAGGACGACCTGGGTAAACCCGTAGGAAGGGATGCTATTCTTGAGAGACCGTCAATAGTCGTGATACACTCCAGGAATCAGGACGTAAGGCTGGTAGACAGCGTCGAGTTTGCACGCAACAGGGCGCAGGAACACGTCGATGAAGCGAAGAACGCATTAGAACAGCTCGACACCGAAGGGGGTCCGGTGGAGAAACTCGAGAGAATTACCGAGTTCACGGTCGAGAGAAACAGGTAGAAACCGAGATACCGACTGGGTTTCAAAACAACAAC
>JBDGRN010000084.1:0-2637 GCA_042218125.1 Halobacteria archaeon
ATGTAAGCAAAACCACCCAAATGAAGCTCTTCCGCATCTATTACTATTTCAAAAGGAACTAGGCTACAAACAAAGTTACTGTGTCATCTATACTCCCGGATCTCGGTTAATTACCTTCTCTTTCAACTATTACCTCAGCACATTTACTGCAAACGAAAGAGGCCTTTTCTTGGTTTAAACCTATTATCTCGAGGTGTTTTCCTCTGACTGGTGCTCCGCCACCCTCCGTAATAATTTCTTCACAGATATCGCAGTTTCTTCCCGTCGTAACTTCACTCCACGATTTACTCATACATTTTCTGCATGGAGGTAAGTCTGTAAAGGTTTGTGAGGGTTGTTTCCGGAAAAAATCCGAGATTGAATTTAGTAAAGGTGGTTTCTACCCGTAAATACAACCCCCAATAAATACATATTCATACAACTCGTACATATAGATATGCCTGTAAAGTTTGACGAATACAAAAAGTCCCGGATGGGGGATTCGGATGTTCCAATGGATCCTGGGTCTAACGCATTCAAAATCTTGGTTTTTTTAGCTGAAAACCCCGACCTCGGGTATAAACCAGACGAAATCTACGAAAACGTCGATGTCGCGAGAGGCAGTCTTAATCCTACATTATCACGGTTGGAGGAACAAGGACTTGTCGAACATGAATCTCCATACTGGTCGATAACGGAAAACGATGACAAGTTAATGGCTATAACTGGAACGATGAATAGCATGGAGGCTTTCGAACAACGGTTTGGCGACGATGATATAAGTGAGTGGTATGGTACAGGAGTTGATCCTCGGGAAAAAAGATGAGTGAAGGAAGTTTTCAGAGAGGAGATGTCGTATGGCATCCGGCCCCATTCAAAGAACCTCCAAAAAACGGCTTTATTTGATTTTGAGTGACTCTTCACACCCATTCCACGGAACCGAATACTCGGTTGTAGGACTGACTACTACAAAACGGGACCTAGCTGTTGAAGTCACTCAAAACGATTGGAAATACGGTTATCCCGGCGACAAAAGCTTCGTTTCACCGTGGTACATTTTCACGATCAAACATTCAAACATTGACAGACCTCAAGGCTCTTTAACTAACTCCAAAACTAACCAAGTAGCACCTGAAGTTGCACAAATTATTGGTGCTCTTTGAAAAAAATCGGGTATTTTTAAACGCGGGTTATTTGAGTCGAATTGGATACCGAAGACCAAGTCTGATTATATATTTTTGACTATCAAAGATCCCCGAAGAACTGTGCGTTTAAAAACGGACGAAAAAACAGCAACATTACCTTTCGAGTAACCCTTTAGGTGCAACCGATGCCGCCAGAAGTAAAACAGGTCCTAAAACGAATCCCGCCCAGGTAGCCAGAGAAAGTAATCCACACACCGCAAACCCAACCCTACCCCATATCCCCTTAGGCAGTTCATCCTGTAACGACTCCCTCAACACCCATCCAGCACAAACCAAGGGAACCAAAACAAAAATCAAGGTAACGAGGGCAGCGGATGTCCACCCGGTTTCTGTCAGGGACACCACCATCTGAACCACTTTATTCACTCCACTCCCCAGTATAAGCAATCCAGAAAAAGACACCAACAAACGGGTTAACAAAAACGTCTTACTCCGAGTCTCCCGATTTTGTCGCCATAGTCTTCTCCAGATCACGTATTCCCCGACAAAAACCGTGAATAAGAAACCTCCAATGGCAAGAAAGATAGACTGTCCTTCCCAGATATGCGTTTGGACTATGTCGAAAGGCACTGTTACGTATTCTATAAAGGTGAATTCCTCTTTGTAACCTACTGTAACTCCAGCTTTCCCCGATAAGCCTTCGGGGTCGTAAACAGCGATAAGGTACTCGGCGTCACTTCTAGCTTCCCGGTTGAAGTTCGCGGTATGGTAGCTGGCGGAAGGTCCAAACGGTTCGTAGGTAGCAGTGTCCGGACGTTTCCCCTCAACAGTAACCACACTCACGTTATTCGGCACCTCAACAAAGGATGGCGGCCTTCCCGAACTGTTTAAACCTGAATTCATGACGGCTATTGATGGCGTAAAGTTTCTATCCTGTGGCGTAAACACCCCTATATGAAGTCGTTGCCCATTCTCTACGTCGACACGGTAGTATTTAGCCTGGTTTCGTCCTAAATTGTCATAGAAAGACCAAGACTTCGCTGAATCAGAAACATGGACTGCGGTTTCTGGAGAACCATTATCCCCTGGATGCTCAGGGACGTGCCCTAACACCGGTACAGCCAGCAGCAATAAAACAATAAAACCGAATAAGATGAGGGTTTTCTTCACAAAACAAAGGTTGACGTCCCATCCTAATTAGATGCGTTATATCACCTTGTACTGAAATTGAGTTCAGATGCTGGTTTACATTTTTCTGTAGTGTGTACACTTTTTTGTATCCGAATATAATGTAAACATCTCTGGATTGTTTGGCTGGTGTGTTCCTGGCTGAAAATCTTTAGAACGTTAGTTATTCGAATTTCATTCCGTATCCCCATTCTTCGAGTTGGTTTTGGACGTCGTCTATATGTTTGAATCCTGTTAGTACCAGTGCTTCTCTGAGATCAGTGTTCGAAACTTTGTCATCGAAACGAGTTTCAAGTTTATTCTGAATCTCACGCTCCTTAGACCT
>JBDGRN010000067.1:0-2621 GCA_042218125.1 Halobacteria archaeon
AGCAAGAAGCCTCCTTCCCCGGCCACAACTTCACCGCCGAACGGCCCAACACCGACGAGGCAATCGAAGGTAAGGTTTGTCCCGGAGCAAACATCATAACGGTAGATGAATTGATCAATCCTAAGGAGTGAAACGATGCCTTTATCAGAACTCTTTGTTTTCGCTGTCGCAATATACATTTTTGTGAACGACCTTAACGAACTGGTAACGAAACGGAACCTTTTCGGTCAAAAGTCAACTCGGGTAGGTTGGTTCGGCAAAGGATTGAAATTAGCTGTCGTTTTGTGCAGTTATACCTTATGTCTAAAGATCTTCTTGGAGAATTTTACGGAGGTGCTATAAGATGAACAACTACTCTTGGTTAACCGATCAGCAATACGACCAGCTCCTAGAAGAAGTGGTTTCCGAACTAAGTGCTAAGCAAATCCTTTCCTACAGCGAGGTAAACGCAGTTCTAAGAGAAGAGCTAAACAATGAGGTGCTGGAGAAAGCAGAGCAGAGATATCCCGGAGCCCGCCTAAACCAACTCCGGAACCGGTTGATCGGGCTGTTCGATACCCAAACCGATGCCATGGACAGCCAAAACCTGAGCCAACGGTTGGAAAACCTGCGGGACGACCTGATCGAGGTGTTCGATGAAGAGGCGGAAAACATCCTGGAAGATGAACCAGAGGTAGAAGAGGCGCGCAAAGAGGTAAGCGATGCCTTACTCCGAACAGCGTCGCGCTTTGAGAAACACAAAGAAACCAAACCTTGCAACCCGGAAGAACTAGCTTTCCCGTTTTTGATAGAGGAGTTAGAGGTTGGCGAACCCGACCGTTCTAAGTTAGAAAAGCAAGACTATGACGACGTTGAGCGGGCGATGGTTTTGATCGAGCAGGGGATCGAACCGGTTCACTACGGCCTTGGTCCTATACCGGCTAGGGATCTTTTAGCGCTGGGTATCTCCAGCGAAGTAGTTAAAGAACTTCGGGTACGAGAACGGGTTGGCATCGAGGCGGTAACCCATTATCTTAACGATATTGCAAACCAGCTAAAGTAATCGATGGGTATCTAAAGGTATCTAAAATCTGAAAAGGCAGTCGAAAACGGCAGACGTTTAAGAGAGGATATCAAGAACGGGTTTAGGAGGTTCAAAAGATGAGTATCCAAGAACAGATCGATCAGATAAACCGGAAGGTGGAGAGACTAGCCCGAGACTGTGACGAGAACCTAAGAGAAATAGCTGGTAGGAAGATACTAAGTCGCCTAGATGCTTTGGAGGAGAAACTAAGTTACAGATCAGATGAGCCGGAGGGATGGGACGACCATAATAGAATCACCCGCTTAGACGAAAAGCTAAAAGAGAAAGAATCGACCATCGAAAACCTGCAACAGCGGGTTGCCGATCTAGAACACGACTTCCGAGTCTTTAAATTGGTCGGGCGTGGGTTATGCAACGAGTCAGACCAAACCTCGGGGATCGGTAACCTGGTTCCCGGCGATCGCGTAGAAACGCCCGGCGGGAAAGCGACGGTAGTACAGGTTCCGGGGGACAAAGTTTACATCTATGACGGAGCTCACAACGGCATCCCGTTGGAGAACCTAGATAGTTGGGGATGGTGGCGTAAGCTTACTTAGGAGCCGGGACATGAACTACTACTGGAACAACAAGCCGGTTAGTCAGCTAACCAACGAAGAACTAGAGCAAGGCCTAAGGGAAATAAAAGACAAAGAATACCGGCATATCTATATGGTTGCTGGTATGAAGCAGGCAACTGACTTAGAGCCTGTGTACGAGCGGATGAAGTTAGAACGTCGGCTAAGAAAGGTAGAGCAAGGCCTGGCCCAAGCTAGTCGCGGAGAGTTTTCTCAAAACTCGCCGGATGTGGATGCTAAGTTGGAATGGCTCGAAGATGTAAGCGATGATCCTGATGATTGGGTTGAAATTTAAACGACTCCTGCTAAGTTCAAGAGAACTATAAGGGGAGATTGGGGATTCCAACATCCTCTTAAACCGTTTTAAGGAGGTAAGTTTTTATTAGAGAACCGCAATGGCTAAGAGACGGCAAAAAGGAAAAAGGTCGAAAAGCGCCCAAAGAAGCAAAACGCCGAAAGAAAACGGTGCAACACTGGCGGAAGAAACTTAAAGGAGGCAACGATGGAAAATAAACCAAACTGGGGAATTATTAAATTCCTGCTGGAACAAATCTACTATAACGGCTCTTGTTCCCTTAACGATCTCGGGAGCAACTACTCCCAACAAGAGGTTCTGCGATATGCCCAGCTTTTAGTTAACGAGTACTGGGTAAAAGGACAAGTCGATGTTAGGTTAGGCGTCCCAGAGGATTTCAAGCTCACCGATTTATACCTTTGCGGACTTGATGTTTTGGGGATGCTCGAACACGAGCCGACCTGGCGAAAACTGGAGGAACTTTCAAAACAAAAAACGTTTATGCCTTTAGACTTGGTTCAGACTGTTTATAGCCAAGAGATCAAAAAGGAGGTTTACGGCGGCTTCTTTTCTTAGAAAGCATCTGCTGGCAAACGGAGGATTTATGACAACTGAGATTCCTTTACTAGTTCAAGACGAACAGCTAGAACAACAAGACCTCGACCGATTCGAGCGCTGGCTTAGGGAA
>JBDGRN010000123.1:0-2583 GCA_042218125.1 Halobacteria archaeon
CGGTCAAATAATCTCCAAGTTAAAGGTAATGCGTTAGTGATGTTGAGGGTTCACATTCTACAACTTGCTCGATAATTTTTTGGGGTATTTTTAAATGTGTGTTATTTGAGCTGAGTTGGATTCCGAAAACCCAGAGCCATTATATTATCCTATATATCAAAATTCCTGAAAAACTGTGTGTTTAAAAACGTCCGACGATTTTGTTTAAAAGCCTTGAGGAATCCGGGGTTCTCGTGGCGGCGGTCTTACACCTGCCTGTACCTGGACTTCTTGGCGGTTTCCGTTCCTTAACACTGTTAAGGTTACCCTGTCTCCGGGTCTGACTTTTGTGGCGAGGTAGCTGGAGAGTTCTTGGGTGGAGTTTACTCTTTCATTGTTTATGGAGAGGATTACGTCTCCGGCGAAGGGAACTATTTTTCCTGACATGGTTCTTTTTAGGGTGCTTCCTTCTAGTTTTCCTTGGCTTGGACCGGTTTCCATAACCTGGGTAACTAGTACACCGTTTACCCTTTCCAAATTCAATGTATCGGCTACCGTCGGCGTAATATCAGACATCCCCACACCCAGGTAGGCGTGTCGATATCTACCTTTATTTATAAGTTCAGGTACAACTTGTCTCAAGATATTTGGGCTAATCGCGAACCCTACATTATCACCTTTCTTGGCGCGGTTTACTCCTACAACTGTTCCGTTCATGTTAACGAGAGGCCCACCACTATTCCCCGGATTGATCGGTGCATCGGTCTGAACCGTATCTGGTATCTTGAAACCACCCGAAGTCTTCATCGACCTATCCTCTCCACTGACTATACCCGACGTTATCGTTTCCTCTAACCCGAAAGGATTACCTAACGCCGCAACCAACGTACCTGGCTCAGGGTTCGATTTGGCTACCTCCAACTCGTTTACGTAGTCTGGTACGTTATCGACTTCCAGGACGGCGAGGTCGCTATATATATCTGATCCTACTAGACTGGCTTCTCTCCATTCTCCTTCTTGGAACATTACCTGTACATCGGAGGCACGATCCACGACGTGGTGGTTAGTGATTATGTATCCACCTGGTAGCCGGTATACGAATCCGCTTCCCTGCCCGGAACCACCAACCGGTCCTTGAACTTTTACCGAAACAACTGAATCCATCAGGTTTCTATAGATCTCTTTAAAACGATCTTGGTTTGTTTTAGTATCTGTGACTTGCTTTACTATAGTGTAATTTTGTGGCTGGTTAGTAGCTGGGGATGTTGAGTTTATATTGGCGGAGCTACTTGATGGTTCCCCGTTTATCAATCCATGTACCCCACCTGGTCGATCAATCAAATAAATTGAGGCTATTCCTCCCGTTAAACCCGAAAATATAGCTACTGTAATCAAAACAATCGTTAAAATTTTCCAGTTCAATTTGTTGTCTTTCTTAGTCATAAGTTCAGATTAAATAAGTGGTATCGAATTCTTTGATAGAAAAAAATATAATATATATTTATCAACTTTTGGAATTTCTATAGAGCGTGTCTAAGAATTTGGTGTTTATTTGACGACTGATTGAACCGTCTCAAGCTTGTTCGAAACTATATTTTCACGAAGCCAGTATTACTTTGGAGTTATCCGGTTTGTTTCAACCGGCTGACTTCCATCGTTCTCTCCAGAGCTTCAAGAGATTATGTGTCGCGGAAAACAACGACCATTCGGCCTCTGCTCCTTGTTTTCCCCGCAACATGAACCGGTCTAGGTCGCGGTTTACGTGTTGTCCGGAAACCGGCTCCACACTCCGCCCTCGTTTTCGATAGATGTCTCTACCGCTCTTTGTCCGTAACTTACGCTCCATTAACTCTTTCGGTCCATATGAATCTGGGATCGGTCCACGCGGCGGAGTTCGTTCACGCAGTTCCTTACGTCGTTTCCAGTCTTTAACCGTAGCAATAAACAACTCTAGGTCTTCATGTTTTTCTTCGAGTTTAGCGTTCGATTTACTCCAGTAACCGGCGTCAGCTAACACTTTAGATGGTGTTTTTTCGTTCACCTCTCTGCACTCATCCAACATTGGCTCGAGTTGTTCGACATCGTTAGCGTCGGTTGTAACATCTTGCGCGACGATTACTTGTGTGTCGCAGTCAACCATTGTTTGGCCGTTGTAGCCTTGTTTCCATCCATCCCTGGACTTCATTGTTTGACTTTCCGGATCAGTAATATTTACTCTAGCGTCTTCGTCTAGCTCGACTTTTTCGGGTGGTTTCGGTTTACGTCCACGTAAATTGTTATTAGCGTCGCGTTCTTTCTCTTCCCTTTCCTGGATTTTCTCCCTCTGCCTCTCTTTCTGTCTCTGCTCTTTTTCGTCTAGCTTAGCTTTCGCTTCACGCAAACGGTTTAGTCGGCTTTCTTTGTCCTGAAGTTCGTCGGGGAGTTCATCTCCACGGCTTTCTGGTCCGTATTCTTCGTCTTCTTTTTCGTCGACTTCATTAGCTTCATCTAGGATCTGTTCTATCTCTTCTTCGATCTGTTTTCTTGTTCTGTTTTGTTCTATGGCGCTGTCTCCTTGGATGCGGCGGCCGTCGATGGCGACTTCACCCATTTCAGCCATACCGG
>JBDGRN010000041.1:0-2570 GCA_042218125.1 Halobacteria archaeon
CACAACACTACCACCACACCACCATCACAACACTACCACCACACCACCATCACAACACTACCACCACACCACCATCACAAATCACTACACCCATTGACCTGAGGTATTCAACCTACTTGAGGTATTTAACCGACTAAAAAAACTGAATGATGAAGGTTATTCCTGGGAAGTTAATTTCTCGTCTTCACCTTCAGGAACCAGATGCAGTCCCTCCTCCGTCCTCACTACCGGAGTTTCCTCACCCTGTGGCGTTCCGAAGAAATCCGGCTTCTTCAATGTCAGTGTCTCGTAAGTGTCGGGATCGAGTACCTGGATCTCTTCCTCGGATACGCTAACTACCGTAGCTCTCTCCTCCTCGAGTTCGCCGATCTTTTCCGCTTCGTCGGTGTCGATACGGGACTCCTCACCTGTCTTGAGATCGACGCCCTTAGAGATTTCGTCGGAGAGCGTGATCAAATATACCGAACCCCCCGATAAAACTACGTCGCCTTCCCGGTATTCGGGAAGTCTGACTGCGTACGTCACTCTGTACAGTTCCTCGCCGTTCTTCTCCCCAACAAGCGTCGGCGAGTCGCTGTATCCCCCTCCAAACTCCCCGGTAACACGGCGGGCAACCTCCATCCCCGCCTTATTGGTGCTCATGTATATGTCGATACCGCCCTCGGCGTCGGTGACCTTTGATACGAAGGTGTCCCTATCTGAGTAGTCCTTCGAAGCAACCCCGTAAGCCACCTCCTTCGAAGTCTCGATCTCGTTCTCTGACGGCTCCCTCCCCTCAGCTCTTACCTGAACTATCGATTCGTAGTAACCACCCGAAAGCTTCGAACAGGTAGGACAGGTAGTTCTCTTGATCTCTACCTCTACCTCGAACTGTTCCCGGACCGGAACGCCGCGCAACAGTGCCGTGAACTCACATTCGACCTTATAGAAGTCCCTATCCCTCTGATCTACAGTGATTTCGACATTCACCCGACCCGCCTCGACGTGGGCAAAGACGTTCCGTTTCACCGACTCCAGAACTATCTCTTCCAACGGCGTATGTTCCTCGTCGGATCTCCATTCTTCCTCGAATAGGTAAGATCCACATCCACCACATACCTGCAGCTCTATCTCTTCCGGGTACTCCACCGGATCAACTTCCTCTGCGAAACATTCGTTACAGAGATCCGGTCCGTTAGAGATGTTCTTCGAATCCTCCGGCCGAGGTTCCGGTATCTCTTCTCCACATCCGGGACAGAAACCCATTTAGGAGACATTACATGCCAGTGTACATCAAGTTTTCCGGTCGTCTGCATTACAGTATAAAGAGAGGAGATGGACTGATAGGTCTATATCTAATCCAGGTAGAGGTACCGTATATCACTCATCTGCGTATATCACCCATCTGCTTTGTATCTGGAAAAGCTTAACCGGGAGTGAATTTAACCTTCAGCCATGAGTTCTTCAGAGGATCTTCAGCAGCTACGGGGAGTCGGTTCCGCCACGGCCGACAAACTCGACGATGCCGGATACACCACCATACAGTCGATTGCAGTGGCGAGTCCCGGCGAACTGAGCGAAAACGCAGGTATAGGAGACAATACAGCATCGAAGATAATTCGTAACGCCCGACAGGAAGCCGACGTGGGTGGGTTCGAGACCGGAACCCAGGTCTTTGAACGGAGGAAGGAGATAGGGAAGATAAGCACCTTGGTAACTGAGGTGGACGACATGATGGGTGGCGGTATCGAGACTCAGTCCATCACCGAGACCTATGGAGAGTTCGGGAGCGGCAAGAGCCAGTTTACGCACCAGCTCAGCGTCAACGTACAGCTTCCGCCGGATCACGGTGGGCTCGGGCAGGGAGCTATCTTTATAGACACGGAGGACACGTTCCGTCCCGAGAGGATAGAACAGATGGTGCGTGGACTCGAGGACGAGATACTGGAGGCGTCGCTCGAACAGCGGGGAATAGAAGGAACTGTTGAGGACGATGAGGCTGTCGACGAGCTTTGTCAGTCCTTCCTGGATAACATACACGTCGCCAAGGCGTTTAACAGCAACCACCAGATACTGCTGGCGGAGAAAGCCCGCGACATCTGTGACGACCTTGAAGGGACGGAGTTTCCCGTTGGACTTCTGTGTGTCGACTCCCTGACGGCACATTTCCGCGCCGAGTACGTCGGCCGGGGTGAACTCGCAAACAGGCAGCAGAAACTCAACAAACATATGCATGACATCCTGAGGGTAGCGGATCTGCATAATGCCGCCGCAGTCGTCACCAACCAGGTTCAGTCGAACCCCGACAACATGTTTGGAGATCCCACAAAACCCGTGGGTGGTAACATACTGGGACATACCTCTACCTTCCGTATCTACATTCGTAAGAGTAAGAAGGACAAACGTATCATAAAGCTCGTCGACGCACCCAACCTTCCGGACGGAGAATCCGTACTAAGGATCAAGGAAGCGGGACTGAAGCCAGAATAAGGAACAGTGAAAAAAAAGAGAATCAGGAATCAATCAGTCAATTAAAGAATCAATCAGTCAATTAAAGAATCAATCAGTCAATTAAAGAATCAATCAGTCAA
>JBDGRN010000087.1:0-2546 GCA_042218125.1 Halobacteria archaeon
TCGTTTAAGCGGGTACGGATACCGGCGGTTCGGTTTAACAGGCCTTTGCGAACTTTACCCAACCCGCGTTTCAGGTCGGAGTTTATCCCTTGAGCTGTTTCTTTGAGCAGAGTCGTTTGCGTTCCAAGAGCGGATAGAACTTCTTGACTTGCCAACCCGGCTTTCGTTAACACCTGTTTTAGATCCGCTCGTTTTAAGTCCATTGCCTTCAACCGAGCGTCGTTGATCAGGTTCTTAAGGGCTTGCCGAGCCGGCCGAGTTCGTTGCCAACCGGTTTTAACGAGGTTGATGGCGTCGAACGTTTTGCGGTCTAACCAACGACTGGATTGGGTCTTAAAGCCCAACCAGTCCAACCAGCGGTCGGAGACCAGATCGCTGAGCCGTTCTCCAAGACGAAGCCGGTCGAAGGTTTCGACGCTTTGAAACCGGAGTTGGTTGAGGTAACTGAAAGCGCGATCCAGGTTCGGCTGAAACCGCCCGGTTTGGGTCGCAATCCGCCGATAAGCACGGTATCCTTTTTCTTGGAGGAACGATACCAACCGGCGGTTCTGATAACCAAAACCGCGTATTGCTCTTCTGATCTTGTGGGATGTTCGGGCTTTGGCGATCCGAGCCTGCTCTTTAGCAGCGCCGAGCCAGTCCAACCAGCGGTTTTTTGCTTGCTCTAAGCCCTTTAGATCCAAGCGCGGTAGCCCCGTTAGACGGCGCCGAGCAGTCCAAGCAAGTTTTTCGGGTAAGTTCTTGAGCCTAGTAAGCTGTTGACCTGCTTTCTGCCGATACCGGTAAAAGTCGGTAATGCGGAAAGACTCTTTCAGATTAAGATCGGGCAGTTGTTTTAAGCGGTAAAGATCTCGGAGTTGGAAGGAGTCACCCCATAAACGTTTGGCTTGGGAAAGCTTCCCAGCGAACTTCCGGCGGAACGTCCAGCGCAACCGGCTTGGTAAGTTTTTAATCTGGGTAGCTAACTGCCCCGCTCTTTGCTGATAACGGTAGAAATTAGGGAGGCGGAAGGAGTTTTGGATGTCGCGTTTTAAGAACTGCCCTAACCGTTGACGTTGCCGTTTAACCTGCGGGAGGTTCCAACTGGTAGAAACAAAACCGATATTAAACAAAGAACCAGCAAGACCTGCTCCGCCTCGAAATAAATTTTCTAACCAGTCCCGGTCTAAATGCTGTTCTCGGTACCGTTTTAAGAACGCTTTCTGCGCTTTTGTTAAGTCCTCACGGTCTTTGGCTTGTAGGCGTCGATACCGCTCGGCTTTAGCTAAGAAAGCCTTTTCGCTTTCTGTAAGGTCGGCCTTAGACTTCTGGCTTAGCTCTTGATACTTATCAGACGATTCGCGCCGGAACAGCTCATCCGGCAACAACGCCGACGCTCCGGTAAACGCGATCGCGCCTAGGCCTAAGCCGCTGATGTTAAAAGCTCGACGGTTTTTAGCGTAGAAGTCCAAAACCGGTTTGGCTTGTTTGCTGACGGCTTTTCCTAAACGCGCGGTTAATTGCGATATTTTATTTCCAGCTTGAGACGCGTATTGGGAAACCTTAGCGCCGAACCGAGAAGCATAGTCGACAAACGGCCGAACGACGTTAGAAGCCATGCTCGAAGCTTTGGCCAAACCGCCGGCAACCAAAGACCCGGCGGTCATCAAAGGCGGAACGATGTACCGCATCCCCCACTTAACCGCTGGTTTCAACGCTTTCTCGCCGACCAAGTTAAACGCTTCCCCGGAAGCAGTTTTGATCGTATGGCCTAAAAACGTCCGCGTTGCTTTGCTAGAAACATCAAAGTTTTTATGGGCTCTGGTGTAGGCAGAAGGAGACTGCAAAGGATCGTAAACCGCTTTTCCCTGCTCTAGCCGTTGTTCGTAGTCCTCTTGGAGTTTTCCGGCGAAACCGGTCCAATCGCCGACTAGGATACCTTTAGCGATCTTCTGTTGCGTTTGTTTGCCTAACCCTAACCCGCTTAGCACAGAAGTAATGGGATCGTAGAGCGGGTAGTTGGAAACTTTATCCTTGGTACCGAACAGCTTGCTTAAACCAAAGGTATGACCCACTGATAAGATCCCGGCTCCTAAGGCCAACAACGGGTTGCCGGTTAGGAACTGGGTTCCGACGCCACCGAAGGTAGAGGTTTTGGCAGTAATGCTGTCTTTGGCGGCTTGCAGGAGTTCGCGATCGGTGCTTGTCCGGTCGATGCGGTTAATTTTTTGTCTGCTATAAAAGCCGTACCAGGTATCGAGGACGGTAAAACCTTTGTCCATAGCGCCCAACAAGCTTTGCCCGGTAACCCCAAGCCGTTTGAAGCGCTGGCCGAGGTTGCCGATCGCGCCTTGAGCCGGACGCAGTACCGGTTGGAAAGGACGCGCGATAGTTTGGGCGGTGCGTTTTACGAACTCTTGCGTTATCCCGCCGACGGCTTTTGCGGATCCCTTAATGCGTTGGCTGAAGTTACTGAAAAATTCTTCGATGAATTGGTCAGAGATATCTCGGTAGTCTCTTGCTTCGGCAGTTTCGGAAATGCGTTTTGTAAAGCTGGAAACACGCTG
>JBDGRN010000086.1:0-2169 GCA_042218125.1 Halobacteria archaeon
AAATCCGTTCAAAGCGATGTTGATATCGATGTTACTCGAACACGAAAAACAACTCCAAGAATTAAAACAAAAATAATAGAAAATAATCTCTATCTATTCCCTTATCCTGCCTGCACGCCATCACGGTTGTAGGGTTTAGGGAAATTCGACTATTAGAAAATTGGTACGGAGAATGTGTTGGATACTATCAAAATATACTGATCAGTAGGCGGTTGTCCCTACAAATTTTGTTGCATCCCAGTTTCCAGAAATTGTGCCTATTGCTTCAAAACGCCATTTTTGACCTGAATCCAAGCCAGACGTATTAGCATAAGCGTCACCGATCTTTGTACGATTACTATTAAGGAAAGCAAACTGTAGTTGAACATAGCTGTAATCTTGGTCACTTGCATTAACAGCTACTCCTTTAACTTTTGTTGAAAATCTACCCTCAGACGTTATCCATTTCAGGAGTGCAATCTTAGTGTCGTTATCCCAGGCTTCAGCATTAGGATATTTTTCTTTTATACTGGATTTATCCCCACCACCATTACTAGATCGGGTACCGCCGCTACCATTTTTATCTGTTTCGGGATCGCCTGCGGCAGCTCCTAAAAGAATTAAACCTCCTAATGCATACCCTCCACCAATTAATACATTTCTTCGACTGGTGTTTTTTTGGCTTATTCCAGGGATATGATATATTCCGCCTTGATTACTACTCTGGGGTGGTTCTGTATCGGATCCCTTTTTTTCCGCTACAGTAGTCTGGTTAGCCCCGCATTCTGTACAAAATTTTGCGTCTGAAGAAAGTTCTTCTCCGCAGTTAGTACAGAAAACTGTGTCAGTTTCGGGATCCGTGTTATCTGAGGTCATGTTTTTTATTCACTTCTTCGCAGGTAATAACCTATAGCTGCAAACACTAACCCAATTATTATTCCTATGAATCCATAGACAAACATACCTAAAATACTTCCAATCATTGTCCCTGCTCCTCTTGCTGTATCTGTAGTTGCACTTCCCGCCAAACCAAGATAAAATAGTATTGGGGAGAGTGGCATCCAGAGAGCTAAAATATATAACCCCATACCAACTGTTTTTTTGACTGATTCCTTTCTACGGTACAAGAAATATCCGACACCACCTAGGGTTATTAAGAACCAGAAAGGCCCTCCACCAAAGTTGGTGAATGCAAATGCTACAACAAGCCCTACTATAAAACCCATCACTCCAGATGCTATCGCTAGGTTAGTATGTATTCCTTTATCTTCTACTGTCTGTTCTGGGCTTCTAGTGTTTACGGATCTATCCTCGATCGATGCTTCCTCGGTTTTTTCAGCCTCAGAAGTCAGGCTTCCTCCACATTCGGAGCAAAACTTTGCTTTTTCACTAACTTCTGCACCACATTCAGGACAGTATGACATAACTTCCCCAAATATTTTTAACCATTTTTAATAAAAGAACTGGTCGGCTTCCGTCACGATCTACAGCTCTTTCAACTGGTTTTCACCGATGTTGTGGATTTCCTCTCCGTCCTGGAGCTCGACTTCCACTTGGTATACGTTGTCGCCTAGATTTTTGATGATGGTTCCTGTTTGTCCGTCTAGCTTCTCGATTCGTAACCCGGTTATCTCTACCTTGGTTCCTTTTGTAATTATTGCTTGTTACCGGTACGTGTTGATGGGAATTATTGGTTTTTCACACAGGACAAATTATTAATTATCTCTAAACACTTTGTTTAGTTATGTCTGTGGTTAAGGACTACGGAATGGTGAAGGTCGTGAGAGAAATCGACGACTACGACCGGGAAAAATATGGCGTCACAACCCACCACTCACGCAAACCCACCAAGTGGTTCAACCAACAAAAAGACGCAGAGCTGTACGCCGACATCGCCCTAGCAACCGGGTTACGCGAGGAAAACACTGGAAGCCGTGGTGTACCCCCCTCCGTAGCTCTCGGAGATAAACACGTCGTCATCGCCTATATATTGACGTTGGATGGCTATGATAAAACCTGGTTTAAAGCGAAAGGCTACACGAGAGACACGTTGAACACCTATCTCACCCGTCTAAGAAAGGATGCCGAAGAGGAGAAAGAGAAAATCAGGGAACTGGACGAGTTCGAGGGTGAGGATCTGTAATTGTGTTGTTTACTTGCTTATTAGGGGTTTGTCTAGAATAACGACAA
>JBDGRN010000086.1:2179-2431 GCA_042218125.1 Halobacteria archaeon
CTGTAATGGTTTACTGTAAACTTGTTTTCCGCTATATATACTGTGTCGGAAGGTTGTCTGACGAAGTGATTTCCTTCCTATCTTTAATGTAGTGCTTGAGAGCTTTAGTTCAGAGAAGGTCGCCTCTCACTAACGCCGCTTCTACCGACGCAGGGAAGCCTCCACCAACCTTATCGTATCCCACACGCTATACATATGTATGTCAAGGGCATCCGAAGAGAGCACGGAACAGATAAACATCCGCGTGACCGA
>JBDGRN010000107.1:0-2251 GCA_042218125.1 Halobacteria archaeon
GTTTTATATTTTAGTTTATGGCTGAGTTAGGTGTTTCCGATGAAAATGTGTTCGAGGAACGTGAATATAAGGGTTTCAGTAGGGATGTTTTGACTGAGTTGGTTGATGTTGTTTGTACGTCGCCGAGTCATACGGATCCTCAGGTTATAGTTGATGGTATAGATCGGATTAAGGTCTATAGCCATCCTGATGAAGGTTTTATTATCGGGTTTTTCGGATTTATGGCACGTGACATGTATGTTTCTAGAGAGGGTTTACTGGAATTCAGTGAGGATACGTTGGGTGATATCGAAGGTTTTCCTGAATGGTATATCCAAGATTATGAAGGAGATAGTTTGCCGGACTGGGTGCCAGACAGCTACAACCCCAAGGAAAATCTTGAGTGCACTAACTGTGGTGATGAGGTTTCTCCTACAGAGATGGTTACGCCTCGGGGTGGTCGGGAGAGGGATAGGTCTACCTGGGTTTGTCGAGATTGTTGGGAAAGTGAGGATAAAGGACAGTTTATGGTGGGGTAATTAGGTTTAGTTAGGGTGGTTTTTGGTTTGGATGTGTCAAGGTAGCCACAATATAGTGGTTTTTTGTTTGATGGATGTTTTCACTTAGGGCTGACAGGCTTGGGTTGATGTATATAAAATATTGTTTACTTGAAGATCCCATATTTTTTCTTTAGTTCTTCCTTTTTATTTTTGTATTCTTCATGTATTTTTTTAGCTTCTCTGCACCCTAATTTTGTTGCTTTCCATTCTGCAGACTTCCCTCTAGAAGGATTACTTTCATTAACCAACTTAACTAAATTTTTGTTTTCTAACCTCTCCAATGATTGGTTAACTGTAACCCAAGAAACATTACTTTTACAACCTGACTTCTTTTTATGATAATTTACTAAATACTTAGTTTTAGATCTAATTGGTGTGTAACCATCACTATCTTCAGTTGTCAAACAGTTCAAAATCAGTCGTTCCACCCATCCACTCGTTCTCAACTCAGACATACTCATTAGTTTTTCACTGCAAAAACTTAACAATATCTAAGAAAATATAAATATAATACGACGATATATTTTATTTATTTAACTTAATATTTACATGTAATTATAGCTGTATGGGTTGTAGCTGGCAGATAGCGAATTCACCTCTAAAATCGCATGAGGGCGTCGGGTGTCCGGGGGGGTGGCGAGAATTTTCCGACTTGGGAAAGACGGGGGGGAGTGCTGTCGGAATGGATATTCGGTGTGTTTTGGTTCATGCGCCTTTCGGCTTTGGTGTTGGTTTTGGGTTGGTGTGTTTTTGTTGTGGTTTCGGTTTTCGGTTATTTTTTCTGTTTTTTGGGGTTCATCGGGGGTTCATAGGGGGGTTCATAGGGGGGTTCAGACGCGATTTCCTGCCGCTGTACCGGGGTTTTTGTTTTTACTCTTCTATTTTCTAGTTGTGGTAAGCCCTGCTATACGTTTATGGTTGTGTGTTGGTTGTTCGAAGCGAGTTCCAAAAATCGGAGATTTTTCTGATCTCGCGTAACCAAGATATCGAGTAACTGATCTGGCGTGGTGTTTGGAAATCGGAGATTTCCTTACCCGAAAATCCTGACGGATTTTCAGACGAGATACGGACGACTGGTTGTCTGCGAAGCGGTGTTCGCAGCCAACCAGAAAATTGTGAGTGAATTGACCACGCAGTGGCGGCAGACGGACGATAGTTACTTCCAGAACAAACTGGAGAGTTATGCCTTAAAAAAGAGATTTCCCCGAATCCCAACGAATCTGAATAACCAAGAGGGTGAAGTATTATCCGCAACACAGACACTACAGATCCATATAGATAACAACCACACATCTACCACCACATCAAACATCCAGTCCACCCCAGCCAATAAAAAACAAATAATGTAACCACAGTACGAAGATAGTTAGTCTAGAAAAAACACAGCAAAAACCACCAAACAACCACAAAACAACCATCAAAAAGCCATCTAACAACCCACAAAACCCTTCACCAGCTTCCGTTAATCCTCCATATACTTCTTCGCAACCTCCGTCAAATAACTAGAAACAATCTCCTCCAACGACCTACATTCATCCATACAGAAATCCATCAACGCCCGCTTCTCCCCACGACTCATCGAAACAACAGTCCGCGGCACCTCAATATACCGTGGATGCTGCTGACCGAACAAAACCTCCCTCCGAACAACATCCAAACAATAGTTGAGACTGGTTCTCTCAATGCATAGACCGCAGGCACGGTTTGCTCAC
>JBDGRN010000090.1:0-2135 GCA_042218125.1 Halobacteria archaeon
ACCGTTCGCCAGCGTTGAGGAGATGAACCGGGCCTTGATCGAAGCCTGGAACCGTACCGTTCGGCCCCGCGACTATATCTACTTCCTCGGGGATTTCTGTTTTTCCAATGGAGAACGCCTTAAAGAGTTCTTCGAAAAACTCAACGGAAGGATCACCGTGGTCTTAGGCAACCACGACCCCGGAAACACCATCTGGGATAGCCGTCGCGTGCAAGCAGTTTACGACTACTACGAGTTTCGCTACAACAAGTGGAAATTTTGCTTGATGCATTATCCCCTCCGGGAATGGAACAAGATGCAACGCGGGGCGGTCCACCTCCACGGCCACGTCCACGGCAAGTTCGACCAAGTGCCTTGGGGACGGTCGTTTGATGTCGGGGTGGATAGCCGGGTCTTCACCGAAGACTATCGCCCGGTCTCCATCGACGAGGTAATCGATAAAGCCCAAACCCGACCCATCCTAAAACACTAAGAACGGTAGTTCATAAGAACGATAGTCCAAAAGCACAAAGGTTAAGTGATGGCAGGCTTAGATAGCGTAACGATTCCCGAAAACTACTGGCAGGCGCAGAACCTTTACGCCTCCAAACGGAAGAGCGCTAGAGACAAACCGTTGGGCTATGCTACTCGTTTAGAAAAGCAAAGCGATCGGGCGTACCTAGTGCGGTATCACGGCAACCCGATTATCCTTTATGAACCTCAGACCGTCAGCTACTACTCCACCGAGTACGCCGATTACCCCTCTACCAAAGTTCGGCTGGAAGAGTCCGGGCTGATCCTTTATAAGAAACGGTTGCATAACTGTTCTCCGTTGGTCGAGGTTACCCTCAGCATGCACCCAAACTACGAAAAACAACCTATCGACCGGAACCAGTTTAAGGTATTTGAAGACGGTGTAACCTTCGGGCAACCCGGAAGCCGGTTGGTGTTACCCGAAGAAGGTAGGCAGGCGTTGCGTCAGCTCCTCCTAAAACGGTGGTTGGCTACCCCGGCTCAAATGAAACGGTTCCAAGGTCGGTTCACCGAGCTGTTTTTGGACCGTACCGTTCACCTGGTTCTACGACGTCACCGCCGAGCTGTGGAATGGGTCGGGATGTTTTCCGGCGGGTCGCTGTTGCGCACGCCTATCGAATACCGACGGGAATTAGAACAGCTCCTAGAACAGTATGACGCTTATATCGATGGGGTTTCTTGTTATACCGTTGAAGACCTTAGCTTCCAGCTAAGCGCAAAAGATATCATGAGTTGGTTTTATGGCTATGAACTGGCAAACGTCTGATTACTTCTGGACCTTTTGCAATTTCCACGACGTCCAGAGTTTAAGTTTTGTTAGCCACGCTAGAGCGGGAACGATCTTTGATGCCTTGTTGCTTTTGGAAGACGGCAAAGGCGATATCGCTGTTTCTAAGAACGATAAAATAGTTGGGGAGCTGGGTAACAAGCTCCGTCCGCAATGGCGGAACGATCCTTTGCTTTCCCGGACAGCGCTCTATATAGATGTACCCAACCGAGAAAGCACGCTTTGGTTTAAGAAGACGCCGTTCTCCCAGCTTGCCGTCCTACGCTTAACGCTAAAGAAACTCTCAGCAAGGTTTTTATGACTGAACTTAACGATCACCAACAAAACTGCGCCGATACCGCCATCTACCCCGGTAGAGGATCAGCGATCGGGCTAATCTACTCTATCCTTGGGCTCGCCGGAGAGGTGGGCGAAGTTGCTAACAAGGCCAAAAAGATTATCCGGGACGACCCCGAGGCTAAAGCAACATTTGAGCGTATTGCTGAGGACTACGAGATCGAGCTTTCCCAAGAGCGCATCGAAAAGATCGAAAAAGAACTTCGCGGGGTGGTGTACTACCTCCCAGAGGTGCTATCCAACCTTGGCTATTCTTATGAGGAAGTTGCCCAAAACATGAGCGAGCAACTGGCCCGTCGCGCTGAGCAGGGAACGATCCACGGCGACGGCGACGACCGGTAACCCTCGGCAGGTTCTAGAGTCGAAGCGTCGGTTATCCCGTCGCTTTGGCTTTGTCGAAGCAACATACTATTAGTTAAAAAAGCTATGACTGTTAGCGAAATTACGATCGAAGACCTAAAACCCGGCGACCGACTAGAAACCTCTCTAGGAAAAGCGG
>JBDGRN010000115.1:0-2085 GCA_042218125.1 Halobacteria archaeon
AATTTGTACCCCCGTTTAGAGTTGTCATAGTAAAGCGCTTCGATGCCAACCCGCGTTAGATGATCCAAGAAATCGGGGCGAGCTTTTAGTTCGTTCGTTAGCACTCCAGCAACGCGACCGGCTGCTGCTGGGCTAATTTGTGGCGGTGTTTCCGCCGTTTTGCCGACGTAATAACCAACCGGAGAGACCGAGTTAACACCAAGCTGACGCGTTCCGAAGAAAGTATTCCAACCGCCGACGATGACTAGACGATCGCTGTTGAACAGCTTACTGATCCGAGTAGCGCGGTTTTTGGTTAACCTAGGCGGTGCAGCGATGACAACCGAACGCAACCCGTTGAAAGGAGAGGACTGCTCGGCTTGGCTAAGCGCACGAGTCAAAACATCCCGGTACTTCCAATCCTCGGCGTCGAACCCGGTTAAAGCGATGAACGCGACGTCGGTATCTTCCAAACGGCGGACTGCCGCCTCGTAGTCTTTAGAGGGCAACCGGCCATCGGTATCGGTGGGCGTGTAACCGCCTAACAAGGAGATATTCTGTAGAACGTCAGCTCCGGAGAAACTGGGGTGACGGATATCGCTGGTATTGGTAACCCGGCCGTTTGGCGGCGCTAGGCGAGCAGGCAAAGCGTCGTAGTCTTTTTCCGAGAGCTGAACGCGCCCGCCGGTGTTGTAAACCGGTAAGAAATAAGCGCGGATCAAGTTGGAAGAGGCGGTAGTTAGATAAAGCCCAGTTTGGAGATCGATATTCTCGTTGTCTAAGGTATAAGTTTCGTCGGGCAGATCAACAAGCTGGCCTAAGTTATCGTTATAGCTAACGCTGATGGTAAATTGCCCTTCTTGAAGAGGGGTGATAGAAACGTTGATGTTGTTTCCCCGTTCCCCAGCGGAAAGAGCGCGAACCATGAGGATTTCGTTGCCGACGCGATCGTAGAAATACCGCCGGGCGTCGCGCTGACCGTTTTCAGCGCCTTTAAGTTGTTGCCAGGTATCGAAAAGGTCGTTGCCGTTAGAGTCTTCGTAGTTGATATCGGTAGGGCTTCCAGAGGTAATGTTGCGGATCGCCTTAAATTTGATACGTTGCGCTTCCAGGCCGGAGAAACTGCTTTCGAAAACGAGCTGTGGTGGCAATAGCGCCGATTGCACTTCGATATTGTCCAGAAGCTCTAGCATTTGTGGGTGGGTTGCCACCGCATCTTCGAGTTCCCGGATGATCTCGGAAGCATCTTTGCCTTTTTCAAAAGCACCGTCGACGTTGGACCCGTCTTGGCCGGCGCCGACGGTTACCTTGGTGCTGTAAAAACGGACGAAGAAGTTAGATCCAGGTTGCAGGAAGTAGTCCGAGCTTAAAGTATCGAAGTCGCCACCGTAGATATCGTTGAAGGAAAAGTCGGTATCGCCGATAGATCCGAACCGGATAGGAACGCCGATATCGACTTCTTGATAGTCGGGGTCGGTGTTTTCTTTTAAAAGCTTGGACTTGTGCCAACTAGTACTGCCTTTATGGACAGGAATAAAGAAATGAGCGTCGTTGATCTTTTCGGTATAAAATGCGCTGTCTAAAGACCCGATCTCGTCGGAGTCGACAGTTCCCTTAACCACAAAGATCAGATCGCCTGAGGAAGGTTGGCTGTCGTCGGCGGTATAAACGTAAAGGTTAAGTTCGTTAGGGCTAGTGCTGGGTAAGGTGATATCGCTACCGGTATCGTTCTTAACAAACATTTGAACCTTCCCTTGTTGTTCAAAGGGATAGGTTAAAATCGTTAAACCTGTACTGAGGTTGTCGTTGGTATCTTGGAGCCCCAGCCCGGGTTTGGCGACATCTTTTAGGATGGTAAGTTGAGCGGTGTTGCCAGCGGTATCGATCAGGTTTTTGTCTAGCTTTAAGCGTTTAATCGCGCCGGCGGTGATGGTACCGCCGGAACTTAAGTTAATCGCATCGGTGGTTAGATCCACCGTTAAAGCATTCGGCTCATATTTTGGTTGAGAATTGTTGGTATCGTAATAGTCGATGAGATCGATTTCTTCTTCAACAACGAAGTTGACACGGCCTAAACCATCGATAACCGGTTCTTTAGCGGTGCTG
>JBDGRN010000036.1:0-1896 GCA_042218125.1 Halobacteria archaeon
TAAGGTTTTGCCAGAACCCTGTTTTTTACTCTGGCAACAGAAATCGCTCCAACTGGGAGAAAACGAGCTTCCGCCCGTGGGTAGCACTCGACCTCAGGCCCGCCCAAAGCCTGCCATCAGGAGGCGGTTTAACGCCCTCAAGCCCCGTCACGCCGGGCTTATGATGCCACCAGCCCGTTGTAGGCCCCAAAAATTTTTAAGGTTTTGCCAGAACCCTGTTTTTTACTCTGGCAACAGAAATCGCTCCAACTGCGAGAAAACGAGCTTCCGCCCGTGGGTAGCACTCGGAAAAAGCCGGGGGTAGAAAGGGTTTCTAAGAAGGGGCTATAGAGGTTTGTATCAGGTGTGCTGGGCTTCTTAGCTTCTTGAGCCTTGTGTAACGGGTGGCGCTGAGAGGCTAAGCGCTGAACTAGGGGGTTCTGAAAACTCCCGGCATACGGGCATCATGTGAGCTGAGCCCGCGGGCATATCCAAAAGGTTGCCCGTTGTCGGTGGGAAAATTTTTAGGGGCTAAAAGCCCCTAGGGTAAGTTAGGGTTCTTCGATATGCCACCCTAAAAACTCTCGGATAGTTTGCTCGGAAACTTCCGGGAGGCGATGCTCTCCGGTTTCCTCATCTTCTTCGGGTTGGGTGGTGAGATCGAACAAGTGGATTCCTGTTCCGTCGTTATGGAATCGGTAGACCTTGACCCAGTGACTTAGCCCGTTATAAAGGGCGCGGAACTCGTCGCCGTCGGGTAGTTGGTAGATTACCCAACGACAGAACGAGTTCTTTTCGGCTTGCTTGATCCAGCTATCGTTTGCGTGGACAGTGAAGCCTTTGGGGATAACATCAAACATATGAACTCCTTAAAAGTCGTGCTATCGTTCTATTCTACCCGAAAAGCAAAGGCCCTAAAAACATCAGGCCTTTCACGCTTTGCGGGATCTGACTCGTTATCTTTTGGCTGGCTAACCCGGCGATGAGCAACGGGATACCTAACCAACCGTTAAGCATCAGCAAGATAACAACGCCGATACCTACCGAAAGATAACCTAAATTTAGTCTTTCATAACGAATGATCTTCCAGGCGACCTGCGTTAGGATTAACCCGAACGCGATCGCGCTTAGCACCAGCCAGGGGTTGATGCCCCAGCGTATTTCCGAGGCGACCGCGGTTAGCCCGCTGGCCTCGGTGTTAATCATTCGCCCTAAAGCAATAAATTCTAGGAGCACCTCGACTGAGATCCCTGTAAAGAAAGCAGTCGAGGCGTTGTTCAACGCGGTATTGAACGTGTTGAAGTTTACCCCAGCGCTGGCTCCCAGCAAATAAAGCGGGAGATGACTCCAGCGGATACCGGGGTTATGGTTTAGGGGTTCATCCGCTCGAACCTCTTTTCCGGAAGGAGCGAGGTTTATGGGGATGAAGAACATGGCGATGCTTAAAGAGATAACCGGATAACCTCCTGTGGTAAGGAGGCTCTCTAGGCGAAACCAGACCACCGTTATCAGCAAGAACCCGATGGTTGGTGCTAGCGGGATCTCTTGATCCCAGAGGATAACGGCGATGACGAGCAACGCCGCTCCTAGAGACCAGTAACTAAGCATCGCTGGCTGTAATAGCGGTAAATCCCATAAGCCGACAGCCCATCCGATCCCAAAACCGGATAAGGCCATCAGTACTTTGTTTCCTAGAAGGACAGCGAATAAGTCATTGGGGTCAAAGTGCGCTTGCGGGCCTTCTAGGGTGATACCTACCAAAGGATCTCCTGAAGCTTGCGGTGCTTTGACTTCTTTCACCGTGAGCAGAAAGAGGCCGGAAACCAACCCTCCTAGGAGGGCGGTTTGGCCGAACGGGCTTAAGGCAAGCCCTATAAGCATTAAATTTGTTAAAGGGACGAACGCGACCGCAAACGC
>JBDGRN010000040.1:0-1826 GCA_042218125.1 Halobacteria archaeon
CGAGATACCAGGATCGCGCTATGATTAACCTCCAAACCAAGTTAAGCAAACAACCTTACGACGAGCTCATCAAAACTCGTATCCGGCGTCGTATCGGTACCGCCAAAGGCATTTACGGAGAGCGGATCAAATCGTTTAACGGGATGTTTGAGGTTTACGGCGCTTACGGAAGCGATCTTCCCAGCTTTTTATCTCATCCCAAAGATGGCGATCTTTTTCAGAAGATGAAAAAAGCGGTGGAACAGGCGCTGGTTGAGGAGCAGGCGTTTATCAAGGTCAAAAGCGTTCAGGTCTCCGACGACCCAAACGACTATCAAACTGTTCAGGTAGCTGTTGTTTACACGATCCGCCAAACTGGCCAAGATGACACCCTTACGGTAACTTTATGAGAACGGTTGAACAAATCGCAAGAGACATCCTTGACGGGCTAGAGCTTACCGAAGAAGAAAAAATGCCCGGAAGCGACCTCCACGCTTTAGCTAAAGCGGTGGCTGTCGCTCAACAGGACGGTTTGGTGCAAAGCCGTCAAACAGTCCATCTAAGCGAAGCAACAGGGGCCGATCTCGACGACTGGGGTGCAACGTTTAACCTTTCCCGCAACCACGGCGAAGTAGCGGAAGGGTTCTGCTTAGCGCTTGCCGAAGAAACCGTTATCCTACCCAACCAAACTGTCCTCACCGATCTTAATTCCGGGTTACAGTTTTTAGCGCAACAGGAAAAACGCCTCCGCCGGTTTGTGGAAACTAAAGTCCGCATTCAAGCAGTTAATCGCGGTAGGCATTATAACTTAGGCGCAGGTGTTGAGCTGTTTTCCCCTGACTATCCTGAGGTCCAGTTTCTCGTCGGGGAGTACCGTAGCGAAAACGGTGGAATATGTGGCGAGCTACGAGGTGGACGTTCCCGAGAAGCCGACGACGACTTCCGCGCCCGTATCAGCAGTTATATCCGCAACTTCAAGGCCAACAGCGCCGTTGGCTTGAAATACCTGCTCCTCAACGAATCGGACGTTTTATGGGTCGATACCCAAACACCTCTGCCCGGATATCTAATCGTTTGGGTAGAAACCAGCCAAGCGATCTCCCAAACCCGCCTTAACTTTTTAGATGCTCTGGTTAACGCCAACAAAGCGGCTGGGGTGATTTCCGAGGTTAGGCCGATCAACCGGAAAGGGCTTGATTTCTCGATTGCAGTTCAGCCTGAGGCCGAGGTTGACTTAGATGGGTTATCGGAACGGCTCAAAACACGCCTTTACGAGTACCTTTATAGCTTAAGTCTTAATCAAAACTTGAACTTAGCTTCTTTAAAACGGGAACTTGCCGAGATAACCGGCGTCGGTACGGTAACGGTAGAACAACCCAGCTACGACCAAATCGTCGAAGGCAACAAAGTCATCCGCCCCAACAGCGTTAACGTTAAATATGAGTTTATTTAGACGCAACCAGCTCGACAACTTTTTTCCTTTGTTCTTTTTTGAGGTCGTCGACTTAGAACGGCTTCAAAACGGGGAGTGGGTATTTCCGCTTCTAAAAAGCCGGGATACCGATAATCTGGTACTAGCTGGTTCCCAAAAGCTTTTCGAACGCGATCGCGGCGCTCTTTCGGTTAAAGTCAACGAAGGTACCCGCTCTTTAGACGCTTCCCTCCAAGGTCAGGATCTTTTTAAAGTTCCCGTAACTGCCGATTACAACGCCGATGCCAGCTTAACAGATGCCGACGTTACCAACCCTGAGATCAACCAGCCGATCGACGCTTCCTCCCAAAGCGTTACCCTTGCAACGGAAGAACCGTTTTTAGATGCCTCTCAAGGAACGACCGATAGCTCGTTC
>JBDGRN010000059.1:0-1751 GCA_042218125.1 Halobacteria archaeon
AACGCCTGCGAAAATTAAGCAGGTTGCGATCACCCCTAGCACAAACGATACCGCTAGACGGTCTTGGTTAAGCATAGCCTTCCTCCTGAGTTAAAACAGCTAGTCCTTTAAAGGTTATCGTTATATAGTTGTTCCAATAGTCAACCTTTTCCCAGTCTATCAAGCCTTTAGTTTCGAGCTTCCTTAAAGCATCCATGAATTCTTTAACTTTCGTTGCTTTAGTTGACGGTTCTGATGCTTCTGCATAAGCGAATTTATCCTCCAGCTCGAACTGTAAGATTATTCCCCGATCGCCCAGCTCTTCTAAAAGTTCTCGTTCTTTTTCCGTTAAGGAAACGTTAGGTGGTACGGGTTCGCGCATTTGATATTTCCGCAGGTTCGTTCCAATTGGTTTGCTGCAAGCCTGAGGCCGTGATGAGCTTGATAAGTTGCTACCTTAAGGTCGGTTATCGCTAGTTCCCCATCTTTTTTAAATAACGCGATCTTAACGCCGTTTCGTCCCATAGAGCGACCGTAAACGTAAGGCTTTCTGATATCAACTTCCCAACACTCTTGTTTGGAGCGAACCGTTCGTATTTTGTTCAACTGGGCATTAACTTTTTGGGGATCGAACTCTTCTGCTGAAAGCTTTGGAGGCCTACCTGCCCTTTTTTTTGGCAACGGCGGTTCTTCGCTCTCGTTCTTTCTAATTTCTATGTGAAACGGGTTCCCGCAATTTTTGTTAAAACAACTACGGTATAGTTTCTTCGCCTTTATCCGTTTATCCGTGTAAGCCCAGTAAGACAACGTTTTAAGGCTTACCTCTCTAGGTAGCTTTAGCTTAGATCGTTTGAACAACGGTATCTTCGGCTTGCTCAAACGGTACTCCCAGCATTGGTCCTTTCCTTTTGCATGAACTACCTGGTGTAACCGTTCCCGGAGATATTTAAGCCTCTCATCCGGAACCAGCCTGGTATATCCGCTCATAGTGCCTGCCCATCGATGTAACTATAACTAAGATCGCCTAGCCAGTTAGGAATAGGCTCTGCCCGAAAGGGCTCGGGCGGGTTCCATCCTATTAGCTCAACTTTCTCGGTAAAAACGCTAGCGATATCTTGAGACCAAGAAAGCTTTCGTTTGGCTTCTTTGACGCGATCGCGCGATACCTCACCGATAAGCCAAAACGCAAATACTCCGCCATCAGGAGACAACCACCAAGTAAACGGTATCCCTAAAACGGTGTTGTTAGGTGTTATCTCGATAAAACTACCGATCTCGGTGGTATCATTCCCTTGGACGGCTTTGGCAAATTCTCTTTGGAAAGAACAAGTAAATTCGATGCCTTTGGGATAGCTAACAAACGTACCTTTTAGCGTTAAACTATTCTTTTTAGGACAAACGATTAGTTCGACCGTTCTCTTTTCAGTCATCGTCTATAACCTCAAAGCATAACATCGTATCTTTAACAGGAGGCGGGGCGATGCCGTTTCTATCATGTTCTTTTAGTTCCAATTCCTCATCGCCGGAAACCAAAAACTTAAACTTTTTCCACCTTACCCGAACAGGTAACTTTCCGCCATTGCTGTGCAATACAACACGGTCGCCTTGTCTAACGTCATGTCTTCCCTCTAAAATAGTTCTCCCTACTATCTCTCCTTTTTCGGCAAGCCCTGAGAATTGTTTGTCAGGTATGTTGATGTAATGTTCTGCCATAATTCCTTAAATTCTGCTTAAAAGCGCGATCAGCTCCAAAAAATGCACTCCAACAGCAA
>JBDGRN010000110.1:0-1309 GCA_042218125.1 Halobacteria archaeon
TCATCGAGAATGGGCAATTTCGCAGTCAGAACCCTGAGGTCGTTTCGGAAGCGATAGAAACCAACCTTATCATCGGAGTTATTAACTACCTCCATCATCGCTTCTATACAGTCGTCGATATACATATAGGATTTTTCCTGGAGTCCGTTACCCAGAATCTCCAGCTTATCGGGGTTGTTCTCCAGCTTCTCGATAAAGTCGGGGATCACAGCCCCCTCCAGCCCTGATCCAACTATATTCGCGAACCGCAGTATATCAACGTCGATACCGTAAGAATGACCGTAAGCCGTACACAACCCCCTCACACGCTCGCTTATAAGCACCGTAGACGCTTATAGGCTCCAGCGGAGCATAATCCTCGGGAGTGGGGCGAGGAACCTCACCATAGACAGTAGAAGACGAAGTAAAAATCAACGAATCAACACCACACTATCTCATACTTTCCAACACATTATAAGTCATACTATTATTCGCATCAAACTGACTCCGCGGATCATCGACCGAGACATCCTTCGAGGCGGCTAAATGAAATACATGATCGGTAATCCTCATCGACAACGCCAAGGAGAGAATCTTGTTCAGTTAAATCCCTTTTGTAAAACTCTATATCCCCTGGAGGATTGTTTTTATTAGATTGGGCCGTTTTTAAACGTATAGTTTTTCGGGATCTTTGATAGTCAAGATATATATTTAGTCTGGCTTTTCGGAATCCAACTCGACCCAATTAACCCGCGTTTAAAAATGCCCTTAGATTGAGAAATATTATCTATCACCTTGACATAAACATCCTTGTTAACTAACACCTCTGTCAAATGAGATCCAATAAATCCAGCCCCACCGGTAACTACTACTTCCATATCCCCCATGGACATAATTCAGTTAGGCTAAAAATAATCCCTCTGGTTTTATAAAAAGTATCAAGATATATATCTGGCCATAGTTAAGATTATTAGCCGCAGTTTCTATAATGGCTAGGCAGGAAACACCATTATATAAAGTGAGGGTGTCATAGAATGGTTGTCACACCTCCAGTTTAGTTTTCCCCGGATTTCCACCTTTCTTGGAATTAGTGAACGCTACTAAAACCCTAAGACATAATGATAGGTATACCTGTGTTTTTGCGTGTAGCTTTGTTCTAGCTTTTGTTTTCTCTAGTCCACTGGTTTTACACGCACCGATCGTTCGTTCAACCTGAGTTCTATCCCTGTAAAGATCATCGAGATCACCTTGGTTTAACTCCACATTTTCCGTATATTTCTTGATGGTTTCTTCGACACGGTACTCTATATCTTTAGGTTCACTACTGTTT
>JBDGRN010000065.1:0-1064 GCA_042218125.1 Halobacteria archaeon
TCCTTGATAAAATTAAGTCAGACAAACGTCATATATAACGCGTTTAAAAACGGCCAAAAAAACAAAAACCAGAACAAAGCTACACGCAAAAACACAGGTATTTCTATCGCTCTGTCTCAGGGTTTTAGTAGCGATCACTAACTCCAAGAAAGGTGGGAATCCTGGAAAAACTAAACTTGAGGTGTGACAACCATTCTATGACACCTTCGGTAACAGTAAAGAAATCCTCGGAGAAGTTCAGAAGGATGAAATTCTCGCTCCATACCACGTTTACATGGTTGAAAAACTTTGTAGTTATACAAGAAACCTAGATTCACGTCGTCGAATAAGGATAGTGTGCAGCTCTCCACAACGTATATGAATTCGTCAACCGTATCCACCTCTTGCAGGGCTTTTGACAATAAATGGCACATACCCGGGGAAGCCGCAGACAGGTTAAACCTTTATACACGACACCTAAATCAATATGTAGACAGCAAACCTTCACGAAACGTCAAAAACCCCTCGACAAGCTCTATTCCTTCACGTGCACCCTCGATACATATCCTCCACATCCACACTGATCAACGTACTCGATATCAACCTCGTCCCCAAACTCCTCACTAAGCTCTCCATACAGGTACTCGAAGGGATGACCATAGTCACCGTGAGTCACCAGGTTTACGAAGTATCCGGGCGCAGTCTGTCTCACTGCCTCCATTCCCTCCTCAACCATCTTCTCCCTGTCCTCAGCGTGTTCGTCGAGTTCGAGATTGACGGACCAGGTATACTCCCGCTCCTCACCCTCGTAAGAAATGTGCTCTCCACCCTGAACTTCCTTATCGATATTCATACAAAGAAAAACGAACTCCAACCCCCTAATCATAAACCCGAACATATCCACAAACATGGTATATAAAAAACCTCCGTAACTCCATACTCAACCTTTTACCTCCTATCTACAGTAATACCCTCTACCTGGAACTGAGATGTAGTTCACCCGGAGACACCACTACCGAGATAGAAGACCCGACGTATGGCTCTACCTGGAACTGAGGTGTAGTTCATCCATCATTTCCCGGAAT
>JBDGRN010000062.1:0-1036 GCA_042218125.1 Halobacteria archaeon
TTTTTCGGAACCTTTAACGCGTCGGCCGAGGTTGTTAAAGAATTCTTCAACAAATTGGTCGGAGAGGTCTTTATAATCTCTTGCTTCGGCAGTTTCGGAAACGCGTTTTGTGAAGCTGGAAACACGCTGGAAAAATTGTTCCTCAGAAACGCTGACTTTACCGGCTTCAATATCGCCCAGTTCTTCGCGATAGATCTTTTTAAGCTCTTTAACCGAGTCGGAACCGTAAAGTTTATCGATCTCCCTAAACTTCGTTTCTAAGCGTTCGTATAGAGCCTTGGCTTTGCTGGAAGCTTCTTGGTTTAGTTGAGCAAGTTCTAAGTCGGTAGCGTTTTTAGCTTTAGAATAGTAACCAAAGCTATGAACAATATCTTCTCCTTGGATTGATTTTACCCGAGTTGTCGTTTCTTTAGGATCCGAGGTTTCAAAACGGCTGACAACATCGCCTGTGTCTCCGAAAAGTGAGCTGATCAACGGGATGTTATTAAAAAGTTTTCTGGTTTTGTATGCCGAAGCGCGACGGTAACGTTTACTGTACTCGTTGGTTACCCTCTCAAAAGACGTTTTAACGATCTCACCGTAAGCTCTGCGACCTTCTTTGCTGTAAGTCCGATCCAACCAGGCTCTAACCTCAGCTTTTTCTTGGTCGGAGAGTTGCTCGAAGAAAGTTCCGGCCCCGCGTTTAACGGCTCCTGGGATATCTGAAACTGCCTCCGCTCCGGCCTGAGCGACGCGTTTAACAAAACCGCTATCTTCTTTAGGTGCAACCCGGTATAAATGCGTTCCAGAAAAGTCGAACGTTTCGGAGGCAACGGTGTTTTGGTACTGCCGGCCTTGTTGTACGCTCCGGCGTTGTTTTTTGCCAAGCCGCAACCGTTTCTCCAAACGTTGTAGGGCGCGGGGTTTATCGGAGACCCGGCTAAAAGCTTCTAGGTTGGCTTCCAGCTCCCGACGGTAAAGCTCGTCGAACTTGGCTTGGCTGATTTGATGTTCCTGGGCGTAACGTTGCGCTGAGGACAACGCAAGCTCTCGGGCG